>CACZXH010000013.1:79655-86257 GCA_902785065.1 uncultured Bacteroidia bacterium | reverse complement strand
GGTGGTGCTGTACTGGCCCATATTGATACTGCCGGGCACTCCCGAACTTCTTCCGATCCGTCTCACGCAAGGAAGCGCCTCAAGGGCATCTTTCAAAGGAGCATCGTCTTCACCGGAAAAATCCTTGAGGAAGAAGATGTTATCGATGTTGCAGTTCATCGGCCGCGCCTGTGTCTTTCGCATCTGCGCCTCCATCGTGATGGCCAGCGCTATCAGGATGACCGCCAGCGCATTCTGCAGCACGATGAAAACCTTGCTGAACACCATCTTGCTCTTGCGCCGGAATCCGCCTTTCATCACGTCCACGGGTTTGTAGCGACCTGCCATCGTTGCCGGGAAGATGCCGCAGAGCGCTCCCACAAGCAGAATGATGACGATGTATGCCAATACATACCCCGGAGACCAAACGACTTTTATCGGGATATCCGGATTGTTCAAGAGGGCATTCATGGCCGGGCAGAAGGCTTCCGCCAGCAATAGACCGGCCGCAAAGCATACTGCGGTAAACGCGATGGATTCAGCCACGTACTTCCAGACAATGCCGACTCTTGACGCCCCGGATAACTGCCTCACAGCCATTTCCTTCGCCCTTTTTCCAGTGAGTGCGACGGACAGGTTGACATAGTTGAGAATGGCCGACAGAAGGAGCAAAAGCCCAACCAGCATCAGAACTCTGAGAGTCCCTTTGTCTCCCTGTCTGAAAAATCCGCCCGTATCCTTGAAAAACAATTCATCATAACGCGAGAGCTCCAGATGTTCAAAGAAAGCCTGTCCATAGATGCTTGAATAAACGTCCTTGCAAACGGCTTCCAGTTTTTCATAGAGAACGTTCCTGTCAGTTCCAGGACGGACCTTGACCAGCGAAACCGTACTGCCATAGTTGTCGAAAGGCTGCCAATTGTCCTTGTAGATGGCTGCGTTCATGAAAATGTCGTACGGCTTGATGACCGTTCCCTTCAGGTCCTCCAGGATGGCACCGACAATATAACTGTCCCCGCTGATTTCAAGGGTCTCACCTACCGAAAGATCATGCTTGCCCGCAAAGGAGGCGGTAAGAATCACATGGGAAGGAGCGGAAAGGACATCTGCCGCGCCTTCCACAAAGCGAAACTCCGGGCATATCTCAAAGAACGCAGGTTCTACGCCGGCACTCTCCGCTTCCATCTGCTCTCCCTCTACGACAGGATGAACTACGACATTGCACATCCTGGAAACGGACTCGATCTCCGGAATGTCCCCAATGGCATCCGGGAAACCATAGGTAAGTGCCGGAAACATCGGCAATCCAGGCACATAGATCCGTTCCCAATCCGGGTTCTCCCTCGTCACTGCATATTGCTGCCACACATAGGAGCCGATGATGATCACGAATGCCAGGCTTATCGCCAGCCCCACCGCCTCGATGGCGGTGTATAACCTATTGCGGGAGAGGAACTTGAGGTAACTATTCATACTATTCTTTCTTCAGTTCCACCGCCGGATTCGTCTTCGCAGCCTTCAAGGTCTGCCAGAGGACGGCGAGGAAGGAGATGGCCAGGGCGATGAGAGCCCCGGCGACAAACACCCAGCCGTAGCCATCAATCCGATACCAGAACTGGCGTAAATACCGTTCGGACAGGAAGATAGCAATAGGAATGCCAATCAGGACGGCGATGCCGACCAAGATCATGTATTCGCGCACCGAACGTCCCGTTTCTGAGGTGACAGTGACGCCGAAGACCTTGCGGATGGCGATGTTCCGGGTCTGCATGCCGGTATAATAGGCGCTCATCGCAACCAGGCCCAGCAGGGAGATGAGCGTTGCCAGCAACATGAAGAGTTCAATCAGGCTGATGAAGTTTCGGGTCGATTCCATGCTTTTCCCGATCAATTCCGGGATGGGTCCGTATTTTTTCTCTCCATAATCTTCATGCCCCGTGAACCGTAAGCTCTCCTGGCGTCCGATTTCCTTCAGTTCGGCCCGGACATCGGCATCGAAGCGGTTCAGTTTCAAGACAACCGTCGAGTTGCCTTCCAGATCCTCCACAGACACGATGCCGATTTGGTTGCCGTCCACCTCGGATGGACCTTTGACGGCATAGTCCTTAATGATTCCTCCGATATGCGCGTCACCGATGACAAACTGGAGGATACTCGGCGGGGCGGGATTCTCTTCGTCCAGGGAAAAGAGCCGGGCAGCCGATTCGGTGAACCACAACGACTTCCGCATCGGGGTGCCATAATCCTTCACGATTCCGAAACCGAACATCCCAAAAGCGTCCTCGTCGCATTGGAGCAGGCCGATGAGCACATTCTGCCCGTCGACGGTCGTCGTGAGATTCATCTGCGGGTTGCCGGGATAGCCATTGCTGGTGCCGAGCTTGTCTACATAAGGCTTTTCAGAGAGAACGTCTTTCCCTACGGTTCCGCTGGAGATGTAATATAGACCATCCACATTCGCTCCCAGGGGCATGTCCACCAGATGATGGTATTGGAGTTCCATCACCAGGGCCAGGGAGATGAGGGCGACAGTAATGATGTTCTGGACGATGATGAACACCCGGGACAAGACCGTCTTGGTCTGTCGGCGCTGCTCCCCCTTGATAATCGCCACCGGCTTGAAGCGGGAAGTTATCCACGCAGGAATCAAGCCGGAGATTAGGCCGATCAGGACAGCCAGCAACGCATAAACACCCAGATACAGCGGAGAAATGGACACTTCCAGACCGACATCTCCAGCCATATACCGGTTGAAAACCGGCTCCAAGGCCTTGGCCAGCAGGAAGGCCAGCAAGAGGCAAACCGTTACGAAAAGGATGGACTCCGAGATATAACGTCCCCGAATCCGGCCTTTGGATTCCCCTAGCGTGGCTCGGATGGCCATCTCCTTGGCGCGTTTTCCGGCCAGGGCGACGCTGAGGTTGATATAATTGAAGAGCGCAGAAACGAACAGGAGAATGCCGGCGGCAATCAGCACATAGACCAGCGTCTTGTTGCCATGCTTCAAGAGACTTCCTGACTCAAAGAAATACAGATCCTGGAACGGTATGCTCACCGAGCACTCCGGTTTATTGTCCGTAAACATCTTCGAGAACTCCCGGGTCACCACCGTATCGACAAGCGCCCTGACCGACGCATGGTCGGCACCCTCCCGCAAGCGGACCAGCACCAAGTCCACCGGCTTGATAAACTCCGAAGCGGAGGGCGCGTCGGGTTCTTTGAAAGCTTTATAAATGTCCCCCTCTTTCAGAATCGAACGTTCCGGTGAGCGGACGATTCCTCCGACCACGCAAGTGTCCCCCCGATTCGAGAGAATGATCGCCTTGCCGACCGGATCCATATCCGGCGAGATCATTTTGGCGAACGATTCCCCCAAAAGAACCTGATTCCTGTCATGCAAGACCTGCTCGTCCCCGGAAAGGAAGGTGTGGGGCAGAAACTCGAAGATCTCCGGGTCAATTTCATAGATGTCGGGAGTGCCCGGAACCCGCTGGCCATTGTATATGGCGGCCGAACCGTACTTATTTACCCTTCCCGCCGCCTCAATATCCGGGACCCGGTCCTGGATGACCGCCATTTCACCCGGCCAAGCATACAGGTAATCCTGCCGCCCGCTGGTCAGCGCATAAAGGCGCTTGTAATCCCGAGCCTCTCTCGTGATGGACAACTGCTGCCAGGTGTAGCAGAAGATGATGATCACGAACGCCAGGCTCACGACAAGCCCCACCGCCTCAATGGCGGTGTACAGCTTGTTGCGGGAGAGGAATTTGAGGTAACTTTTCATGCTATTCGTTTTTCAACGATTCCACCGGATTCGCCCTCGCGATGCGCAGGCAGTTCAGGACCACCACGCCCAACACGATCAGGAGCACCAGGATGGCTCCACCAAGGAAATACAGCGGATTCAGGGACACCTTTTCGGCAAACTGCTCCAGCCACTTGTGGGCCACGAAGAAGGCGGCTATGCAGGCGATTACGGCCATTACGGCGGACAGGATCATGATATCCTTGGCGAAGACACCCAGGATGTCCCGGGTGGTGGCGCCGTTGATCTTGCGGACCGCCATTTCCTTGCTGCGACGGAGGCTCTCGTCCTTGATGAAGCCGATGAGGCCGAGCAGGGCGATCAGCAGGGAGAAAACGGCTCCCAGCGCCATTGTATTGCGCATTTTCTTGCTGTCGTCATAGGCTGCGCGCATCGCTTCTTCGTAGGAGACAATGTCGATGTCCCTGCCTTCGAGGGTCTGTTCCAGCGCAGCGCGTACGGCAGGCAATGACGCCGGATTATTCACCTTGAACAGGATATGCGGCATGTAGTCCGTGCCAATCTCGCCATGGAACATGACGCTCGGGCGCGGATCGACACCTTGAAGGTTCCCGATCAGATAACTCTTATACACGCCGGTGATGGTGAAATAATAAGGGATTTCGTCATCCGTCACGGGTCCGTGCTCGGTGACAAATACCTGTTTGCCCACGGCGCCGTCACTCCAGTCCGTGAAATCCGCCATCCTGGCCACGAACTTCTCGTCCACGGCGATTTCGAGATCACCCTTTGGCGCACGGCCATCGATGAAGGGGATGCCCATCAGTTCAAAGAACCCGTCGGAACTGTCATACTGGTCGGCAATGTTGAACAGCTCCCGGCTGTCATCCGGAATATGGACATTGTTTCCGCTGGCACCCCGATAAGGCAGGTTATAGCTGGTGGCCACGCCGGTCACTTCCGGAAGTCCTTCCAGCTTCTGCACCACCCGGGCATGGTCCTGATAGTCTCCGCCGAAGATATCGAAATAGTACAGATTCTTGTAGTCGTAGCCCGGATTGCTGTGGGACACCTCCTGATACTGCCTGCCGATGATGAGCATCATCACCACCAGGAATACATTGATCAGCACCTGGACTCCTAAAAGACCCAGTTTCCAGTAGCGGGAGTTCTCCGTGTAGTTCTTCAGCGCGGCATCGACAGGAATCCGCTGGAACAATTCGGCCGGCACAACAATCGAAATTGCCAGCACAAACAGGATGACGGCGACGATGGACATCACGCTCTGCGGCACCAACAGCGTCTGGAACGGCACGCCCAGCAGATTCTCCACAAGGCTCCGGCCGGCGAAAATTATCAGGGCTGCCAGGACCAGCGACAGCACGATGTGGAGCAGCGCCTCCTTCGACAGCAATCCATAGATGTGCTTTCCTTCTGCGCCATAGCATTTCCGCACACCCACTTCCTTGGAGCGCTTCACCAGGGAAGAGATGACGATCAGGATATAGTTCAGCAGGGAAATCAAGATCAGCAGCGCGGCGACAATCGACAGCAGGATGACCTGTGTCTTCACTTCCGGATGGCTCGTATGCAGCTTGTTGAACGGCTTCAGATAGTACCTCAACTGCAAACCCATTGCTTCAATCTCATCTAGATGCTGGTGCGCCTCCTGCATCTTCCGGATCGCATCGGACAGCGTAGCAGGGTCAACGCCGGGAATCAGCTTCACATAACCCCTGTACCGGTCGTTGCCCAGCCAGTTGGTGGTGCTCCACTCGCTATAGGATGCCATCGACAGCAGGATGTCATAATCCAGTGTCCCGTTCTTCGGGAAATCCTCGAAGACGCCTTCGATCGTAAACTTCAGATCGGGCACATCCTTGTTGCAGATTTGCTTGCCGATGCACTCCTGCACTCCGCCCATCTTCCCGGCGAACGAGCGTGACACCATCACCGACCCGAACTTCGCGAGTGCCTTGACCGGATCGCCGGCCAGAATCGGCCTGTCAAAAACCTTGAAGAAACAGGTATCGGCACAAACGAGCGTAGCTTTCAGCTTGTTCGCATCTTCGTCCAGATAGGTGTCCCCATTGAACACATAGGTCGTGCGGGTGCCGACCTCCACCCCCGGGACCTCCTCCATGAAGCCCACAGCCACGGCGCCGCTCACCTGCCCATAATCGTTCTCATCGCCATTCTGCGAGTACCAGGTATAGATGGAATACACCCGGTCGATGTCCTTGTAAAAGCTGTCGTAGCTCAGTTCAAAGAACACCTTGGCAATGAGCACCACGCCCACTGCCAGACCCACACCCAGGGACAGGACTTTGATCAGAATATCTGAGTTTTTCTTCATTAAAGTTCGTTTTTCACGTCGGAGACAATCTGGCCGTCGAAGAGGTCGATCGTGCGCTGGGCGCAGGCGGCGTCTTTCTGGGAGTGCGTCACCATCACGATGGTGGTGCCTTCCTGGTTCAATTCCTTCAGGAGGTCCATGACCTCCTTACCGTTCTTGGAATCGAGGTTACCGGTGGGCTCATCCGCGAGGATCAGCTTCGGGCCGGCCACGACGGCACGGGCGATGGCAACACGCTGCTGCTGACCGCCGGAGAGCTGCTGCGGGAAGTGATTGGCCCGGTGGCTGATGGCCATGCGCTTCATGATTTCCGTCACTTTTGCCTTGCGTTCAGAAGCGCTGATGTTCAAATAGCGCAGCGGCAGCTCGATGTTCTCATACACATTGAGTTCGTCGATCAGGTTGAAGCTCTGGAACACAAAGCCGATGTTGCCCTTGCGGAACTTGGTGCGCTCCTTCTCCTTCAGGCCGCCCACCTCGGTGCCGAGAAGCTCATAGGAA
>CACZXH010000013.1:0-79585 GCA_902785065.1 uncultured Bacteroidia bacterium | reverse complement strand
CTGGAACACAAAGCCGATGTTGCCCTTGCGGAACTTGGTGCGCTCCTTCTCCTTCAGGCCGCCCACCTCGGTGCCGAGAAGCTCATAGGAACCGCTGGTGGGATTGTCCAGCAGGCCGAGGATGTTCAGCAGCGTGGACTTGCCGCAGCCGGAAGGGCCCATGATGGCGACGAACTCGCCGTCCTTGATTTCGAAGGAAACGCCGTTGAGGGCCGTGGTCTCGATCTCTTCCGTCCGGAAGACTTTGCAAAGGTTGGAAACTTTAATCATAATGAGTTGTTATTTAATTGTTTATTCATTCTTTAACGATTCGACCGGGTTGGTGCTGGCCGCTCTCCAGCTCTGGAGCGTAACGACGGCCAGGGTGATGGCGGCAACGGCCAGCAGCGCAACGAGGAAGATCCACACCGGCACAGGAGATTGGTAGGCAAAGCCCTTGCGCCAGGCGGTCATCAGCCAGTAAGCGACGGGCGCTGCTATCACGAAGCTCGCTCCTGACATAATCAGGTATTTCTTATTGATCATCTTCAAGATACTGCCCACCGTGGCTCCATTGACACGCCGCACGGCTATCTCCTTGCGGATGAACTGCGTCTCGAAGAAAACCAGGCCGATGATTCCGATGATGGCAATGAGTAGGGCCACGAAGGAAGCGATGGAGATGAGTTTCCCAAGCGACTGTTCGCTCTGGTACATATCCTCGACCCATTCGTCCAGATGACTGACGGTTATCATATGGGGTTCCCGTCTGGGGTCGAACTTACAGATAGCATCCTTGATAGAATCTGAAACATCCTTGAAATCGGCCCCGGGGACAGTCCGCACGTACATCGTTCCGAAAGGCCGCCATCCATCTTTTCCCCAGTTATAAAGCACCAGCGGGCCCATTGCGTGCTGCAGACTCTTGAAATTGAAATCCTTCACCACACCGACAATCTCGCTGTTATCCACATGGCCGTACATCAGGCTTCCAACGTGAAACTGTGGAAACATCTGCATGAAAGTCTCATTGGGAATGATGCTGCCAGCCTCGTTCTGGTTGTCAGACTCCCTGAAGTCACGGCCTTCCACCATCTGAAGCCCGAAGAACTGAACGAAATTATCATCAACGGGAAGCACTTCCATAAATACCTGATTGCCGTCGTCCCCGGTACGGCTCCAACTCATCCTCTGGTCAGAGACAATCGGACTGTCGCAGAAAGTCACGTCTTCAATCGAAGGATTCTGAAGCAGATGACTTCTCAGGGCATCTTTCTGGTTCCCAGCCGGATATCCGCACCAGGTCTGAAGGACGCGTGCTTCGTCAAAACCCATATCCTTCCCAATCATAAACTTGGTTTGCACGCTCACGAACAAGGCCATCAGGATGAAAAGGAAAGACAACACGAACTGAAGCCCCACCAATATGTTGCGAAGGGCCTTTCCCTTCACGCTGGTTCCATAAGAGCCTTTCAAGACCAAAGCCGCAGGCTGGGAAGTGGAATACAGGGCCGGGGCAAGGCCGGCGATGACGGCCGATACCAGCGCCACGCCGAGCATCAGCACCAGAATGCCGATGTTATCCTTCAGCGCCAGACTGTCCGACACATACGATGCCCAGGAAGTCCCGGCCACGACGTGCATGATCAGGCAGGCAATCGCAAATGCGATGAGCGCGATAAGGCCGGCGTGCAACAGCTGTCTTCCAATCAAGGAGCCGCGTCCTTCGCCCAAAACCTTCCTGGTGTTGATGCTCTTGATGCGGAAAGGAATCTCCGCGAAAGCAAAGTTGATGAAATTGATGATGGCGATGAGAATGAGCAGGATGGCAATGGCGGCCAGCGTAATGGTAATCGCCTTGTTCGCACTTGCGATATTGGCCCGGACATCGCGCTCGAAATGGGCTTCATGCAGGTAAACGATACGGAATCCTTTCCTGAACTCATTGGCCTGAGCCTCATCCACATCATCGCCCACGTATTCCAGCAAGGTGTTCACCATCTGAGTCTCGGTTTCCTTGGCCAGGGATGGATCTTTCAGCTTTACAAAAGCGGGGAACGACCACTCATTGGAATCATCAAGATAATCGTCACCCAGATTTACAAGCACGCCATAGTGCATACTGTAATTCTTTGGCATATCCTTGAAAACGCCAACAACTCGAACCTCCATTCCGTTCCCGGCCTTAAAGCACTTGCCGATGGCACTCTCGTCTCCGAAGAAGGTCTTCGCATATTCCTCGCTCACGACAGCCGTCTCGCCGGCGGTAAATTCCCGTGCCGAGCCCTCAACCCACTCAAATGGGAACACGGAGAACATGGAACTGTCAACTCTTGCAGAGGGAACGGATAGTATCGTCTGTTCACCATCTTTGTTCAGAGTAGCCTCCTGAGGCATAGTCCAGTAAGTCCCCACAGCCTCGATATTGGGACTGGCCGTCTTGGCGATTTCAATCATCGGCCGGGAAAAGGACGTGCTGAACAACCCCTTGTCCATCCAATTGTTCTCCATCCGGAACACCTGCTTGTGCCCTTCGAAATTGGCGTCATAGGTCGTGTCCCACCGCACCTGCACCATCAGGATCATCGCCGCCGCAAAGGCGACGCTCATCCCCAGGATATTGATCAGCGTTGAAACGCCTGTCTTTCTGAATACTTTCATTGCTTAGAATACCAGTACGTCGCTGTCACCATAGGTGTCATACCCGGAGGTGATGACCTTCTCGCCCGGCTCCAGACCTTCCAGGACTTCGTAGTACTGGGGATTCTGGCGACCGATGCGGATCTCTCTCTTGACGGCTTTCGTGCCTTCTTTATTTACAACGTAGATCCACTTACCGCCGGTTTTCTGGTAGAAGGTGCCGCGCGGGACGATGACGGCTTCTTCGGGCTGGCCGAGCTGGAGGTTCAGGTAGTAGGTCTGGCCGGCGCGGATGTTGTCGGGCTGCTCACCGTCGAACTTGAAATCGGCCTTGAACTTGCCGTCGCGGACTTCCGGATAGACTTTCCGGATGACGGTCGAGTAGGTTTCGCCCTGGCGCTCGAAGGTAGCCTCCAGGCCTGCGATGACGCGGTCAATATAGTGCTCGTCGATCTGCGCCTCCACCTTGTACGTGCCCACGGAGTTGATCTGGCCGATCTTGGTGCCGGCGGCGATGCTCTGGCCCAGGACCACGTCCAGCAAGCCCAGTTCCCCGTCAATGGGCGCCTTCACGATGAGGTTGCCCTTACGCTTGCGGATCATCGACATATTCAGGAGCATGTTCTCCAGGGACTCTTCCATCCGGTCGATCTGGGTGCCGCGGTAGAGGCTGTCCTGCTTGGAACGCTCGCGGATGAGGTCGTACTTCTGGAGGGCCAGCTTGTAATCTTCCTCGGCCTTCAGGTAGTCTTCCTTGGCGATGAGTTTGTCCTCGTACAGAGCCTTCTGCTGCTCGTAGGCGCGCTTAAGCCGGTCCACCTGCGTGCCGTACTCCAGCACGTTTTGGCGCACGTCCAGCTTCTGCTGCTCCATCTGGATCTGGGTGTTGCGGAGGATGTTCTCCTTCTCCGCCAGCTCGGCCTCGGAGTTCAGGATCTGCAGGTCCAGGTTGTCGTTATTGAGGATGAGGATGGCGTCCCCCGCCTTCACCGGCGAGCCTTCCTCGATGAGGATCTTCTCCACGATACCGCCTTCCTGCGGGCTCAGCTGTATGGTCGTCATCGGCTGCACGCGGCCGCTGATGCGGATATAGTCGTTGAACTCCCCTCTCACGGCGCTGGCGACGGTCAATGTATCCTTGTCCACCCGCAGCGTCTTGTTATTCGGCCGCGCGATCAGATACACGATAAATGCCAGCAGCAGCGCTCCCAGCCACCAAGGCAGGGCCTTCTTCGTGAACGCGACGCGCCATCCGGTTTTCTTTTCGATGATTTTGTCCATAATCCTTTTATTTGCAGATTTCTCGACTTCGCCTGTGGCTCCGCTCGAAATGACAAGAGACCTGTTTTGTCATTTCGACCGAGCGAAGCGAGCGGAGAAATCTATTGATCAATATATTCTACTCCATTGTAATACCTGACCACCGCATGCTTGATGAGATACTTGAACAGGCTGTTCATCTCATCGGCCTGGGCCTTCAGGTAGTTGTTGTTCGCCGTCTGGAACTCCAGCGGGGAGATGAGGCCCTGCTCCAACTTCTTGAGGTTTAGCGTGTAAGCCTCGGACTGCACTTCGGCCTTGCGACAGGCCTGCTCATAGGCCGTCGCAGCGCCGTCGCGGTCCTGGATGGCCCGGCGCACCTCGGATTCCACGTCGCGACGTTTCTGGTCCAGTTCCGCCGATGCCTTCTCGAACGCGTGCCGCTTGCGGGAAATCGTCGACTGCTTGTTCAGGCGGTTCCAGATGGGGATGGACAGAGAAAGCTCCACATATTCACCCATGTTGTTGCGGAACTGGTCTCTGAACGTGGCCGTCGCAGAACCCTGATAGGTATAGTAACTCGTGTTCCATCCGGCATACAAGCCGATGGAAGGCAGCGTCTGCCACTTGGCGGTATTCAGCTCGCGCTTCGCGTTGAGCGCCTGCCAGGAAGCAATCTGGACGGCGGGGTTGTGGTCGAGGGCGAAGGCTACGACGGAATCGACAGATTTCTCGACTTCGCCTGCGGCTTCGCCCGAAATGACAAAGGAACTGTCATTTCGACTGGAACGAAGTGGAATGGAGAAATCAATCTCCAGCTCCTCCCCCACCGGCCAGAACATCAGGTCGGCGAGGGTCATTTTCTGGCTCTCGTACTGGTTGCGGGTGTTGATGAGGTCGTATTCGCGGTCGGCGAGGTCCGCTTCCATCTGGATGACGTCGGCGTGGCCTTTCTGGCCCAGTTCCTCCTGGCGGCGGGCCTTGACGAGGGCCTGCTCCGCCACGGAGACCTGCTCCTCGTACACATCGACCAGACGCTTGTAATAGACGACGTTGTAGTAGGCCTCCATCACCGCCAGGCAGATGTCGGCCTCGACCTGCTTCTCCTGGGAGCCGGCGATCAGCAGCCCGGTCCTCGAGATCTTGAGGTTGTTCACCGCCTTGAAGCCGTCGAACAGGTCATATCCGGCGCTCACGCCATAGTTGTTGTGGAACGAGGTCGTATTGAAATACGTGTTCGTCTGCGGGTCGATGCTTCGGCCGAAATTGTAATAAGCGTAGGTGTTCGCGTTGATCTGCGGGGTGAACAGCGCCAGCGCCGCATCGCGGCGGCTGATCTGTGCGTCGCCGATCGCCGCCTGCTGGATCCGCATCTTCGTGGAATTGGAAATCGCATACGCCATGCAGTCGTGCAGGGACAACGTAGCCTGGGCACTGGCGTGCACCGTCGCGGCGGACGCCAGAACCAGAACTACACTCTTAATGAAAAGGTTTTTCATGTCAATTATGTTTAACCGCCTGTTCCCCACGCATACCCCGTGCCAAAACAGTTAACACATTGATTGACAAGAAAATACGATTTTATACATGCCGAGAAAAGTGTAAAGCCCTTTACACTTCTTTACACTTTCGGCTTTACACTTTACACTTTTTCTCCTTCGGAGAACTACCGGAACCGGAGTTCGAAGACGGTCTGGGATGCGTCGCTGCGGACGAGTTCGATGGTGCCGTTGTGGTTCCGCATGATCTGCCGGGAAATACTGAGGCCGATGCCGGAACCCTCTTTCTTGGTGGTATAGAATGGAATGAAGATCTGCTCCTGGGCCGATGCTGGGATGGGCGCGCCGTCGTTGGCCACGCGGACGACCATCTCGTCGTCCCTATCCATTCGGGCGCTGATGTCGATGCGCTTCGCGCCCGCCTGCAAGGCGTTCTTGATGAGGTTGATGAGAATCTGGGAGATCTGCCCCTCGTCGGCATAGATCATCAGATCCGGTTCCTCGGGCCGATACACGCATTCCGCGCCGCAGGAAGCGATGAATTCCCGGTTCAGGCCGATGACACTGTCCATCAACTCCTGCAGCTCCAGCGCCTTGCGGATGGGCTTCGCCACGCCGGAAAGCTGCCGATAGGTCTGCACGAAATCGATGAGGTTCTTGGACGAATCGGAAATAGTCTCGAGCCCCGCCTTGATGTCCAGTTCGCTGTGGCCGTTCTCATCGACGGACTGCGCCATCGCGTCGGACAGGGAGGCGATCGGCGACACCGTGTTCATGATTTCGTGGGTCAGGACCCGGATGAGCTTGGTCCAGGAATCCTGCTCGTGGGCCTGCCGCTGTTTCTCGAAGATGGTCCGGATGCGGTTCAGCGTCCGGTTGAACTTGTTCCGGTCCTGGAAGCGGAAATTCAATTCCCCGTCCTCCAGTGCATCCATCATATAGGCCACCTTCTTGATGTCCTTCCGGCGGGTATGGACCGATGCCAGCACCGCCGCAATGACCGCGACGATGACGACAAGCAGTATGATCTGCCAAACGGACATATAGATTTCTCGACTTCGCTCGAAATGACAAGTGTATAACGTCATGCCCGGCTCGACCGGGCATCTAAATATCGTATTTCTTCAGTTTCGCGTACAACGTCGGGCGGCTCACGCCCAGCAGCTTCGCCGCGGCGGAAATGTTGCCGCCAGCACGTTCCATCGCTTCGCGGACTTTAGATTCCTCGACTTCGCTCGGAATGACAGGATGAAGGCTCGGAATGACAGCATTGTCCTTTTGACCGGAACCACTATTGTCATTTCGACCGGAGCGAAGCGCAGTGGAGAAATCTAAATCCTTCGCCGTCAACACCGTTCCTTCCGACAGGATCACCGCCTTCTCAATGCTGTTCTGGAGCTCGCGGATGTTGCCGCTCCAACGCTGGGTTTTCAAAAGCTCCGCGGCCTCCGGAGCAATCCCGGTCAAAGGCCGATGGTACTTCTCGGCGAAGCGCTGCAGGAACAGTTCCGCGAGCGGAACGATGTCCTCCTGCCGTTCCCGAAGCGCAGGCAGAGCGATATGGACCGTATTGATGCGATAGTATAGGTCCTCGCGGAAACGGCCCTGACGCACAAGCGCTTCCAAATCCATGTTCGTGGCGCAGATGAGCCGGATGTTGATGGGCCTGGCCTCCGTACCGCCCACCCGGACGATACTCCGGTTCTGGATGGCGCGCAGCAGTTTCGCCTGCAGATGCAGCGGGATATTGCCGATCTCATCAAGGAACAGGGTTCCCCCATCAGCCTGCTCGAACTTGCCGGTATGGTCGGTTTGGGCATCGGTAAAGGCTCCCTTGACATGGCCAAAGAGTTCGCTTTCGAAGAGCGTCTCTGTAATGGCGCCGGCATCCACCGCCACCATCGGCTTTTCACTCCGGAGGCTATGGGCATGGATTTCCTTCGCCAGCACATCCTTGCCGGTTCCGTTCTCGCCGGTGATGAGCACCGTGGCGTCCGTGGGCGCGATCTTATCGAGGGTTTTCCGGATGGCGGCCATGGGCTGGGAGGTGCCCCAGAACATGGGATTCCCGGTCAAGCCGGGAATGACGTTTGCGTCGGCAATACCCGACCGATTGCCCGTCATGCCCGACCCCGATCGGGCATCCCGGCCCATCGATTTCCGGGCCTTGTCCCGGGCGGCGGTGAGGACTTCGATGAGCTTGTCGTTCTCCCAGGGCTTCACGAGGAAGTCGAAGGCGCCGCGCTTCATGCCTTCCACCGCGAGGGCGATGTCGGCATAGGCGGTAAAAAGGACGACCTCCACGTCCGGCACCATTTTTTTGATCTCCCCAGCCCAGTACAATCCCTCATTGCCGGTGTTGATGCTGGTGTTGAAATTCATGTCCAGCAGGACCACGTCCGGCCGGAACTGTTCCAGGGAGGAGACCAGCGTCGCCGGGGACGGAATCGTCTTCACCTCGGCAAAATGCACAGGCAGAAGGATTTCCAGCGCCCGGCGAATGCCCAGGTTGTCGTCGACGACCAGTATTTTCCCGATTTTGGAAGCCATTGTCACAAGCTAAGTCGTGACAAAGATACAATTTAATTCCCGAAATGGAAACGCACGCCGAGGTTCACGTTCCAGTGCAGCGGCTTCTCCGTATAGGCCGACCGGACCTCCGCGCCATTGTCGAAATAATATTCGATGCCCGGGGTGAAATACAAGCCGAAGGAAGGGCTGAAGCGGTATTCTGCGCCGGCCGTAGCGCCGACGGACCACAGCAGGCCGCCCGTGTCCGGCTTCGGATTCTTGACCGTTTCCGCCACCTGCCCATCGACCCAGGTGTTGGTCCAGGACGAACTCAGGAGACCTTTTTCCACCATGCCGCCCGCGCCGGCGGAGAGCCAAAGGCCCTTCCATACATTGAAGGCCGTCTCCAGGCGCAGCGGAACGCCCAGATAGCCCAGATCCTGACCGACGACCGTCCGGATGGGATTGGCGGTCTCCTCGAACTCACTGTTCAGATAGGTCCAGTTCAAGCCGCTCACCAGATTCAGGTGCGGCGTCAGTTCCCAGGCCGCGGTCACACCCACCCGCAATGGGGCCGAATGATGGGCTTCGAAACTGGAGGCCCGGTTCGATGCCAGCGTGCGCATCAGCCCACCCACGTCATTCTTGACATTGCTGCCGGTAGCGCGCGTCCCCAGATACTCCCCGGTCCGGTTCATGCCATAGCCCTGCATCTGCTCCTTCGAGGCCTGCCCCCCGTTTCCGTACGCGCCGATACTGAACCGTTTACGTTTGCTGGCTGGTATTATTTCCGAGGCAGGAACCTGAGCCGTCAGCGCGCCCCGATCGTCGCGCTCGACCTGATTGTCATGCCCGACCAGATCGGGCATCTCGCTCACTTCTTTCTTTTCAGTCACAGAGGCTTCTTGTTCGACCATAGATTCCCGGTCAAGCCGGGAATGACTTTGCTTGTCAAGCCGGGAATGACGGTCGTTGACAGCGTCCGGAACCGTCTCCTCGGAGGCGGGCACGGACTCGACAGGCTCGGCCTCCGCCAGCAGGGTTTGGCGGGAGGCGACGGCGAAGGGAACGGACTTGGAAGCGGGAGCGGCTTTGAGATCCCCGGTCGAAGCCGGGGATGACGTGGTGGTCAGGGCCGGGGATGACGTCGCGGCCGTATCAACCACGACAGGCTCGGCCTGGACCGATTCAGCCAGGGTGGCCTGCTTCTGCAGGTCGGGCGTCTCCAGCGCCTTCTCCGGATAGAGGAAGACGACGAGGGCGACGGCGGCCGCGGCCGCCAGGCCCGAGGCGATCCAGACGGGGAGCATCTTTCTGCGCGGCTTCCCGGCCATCCCCTGCTCTATGCCCTCCCAGAGCCCTTCCGGCTCCGGGGAAGCATAGTCCGAGAAGCGTTCCCGCAGACTGTTTTTCCACTCGTTATCCATTGTCCTTCAATTTGATATAATCCTTGATCCACCGGGCCAGCAACGCTTTCGCATGGAACAGCTGACTGGCGGAACTGTTTTCCTTGATGCCCAGCATGGAGGCGATTTCCTTGTGGGACTTGTCCTCGAACACGAAGAGATTGAATACGGTCCGGTACCCGTCCGGAAGCTTCCGGATCATCCCTTGGATAACATCCAACGGAACCGCGTCGAATGCCGGTTCTTCCTCATCTATCGGTTCCGTCAGCGTTGCCGACAGCGGCAGCGGCTTCTTCCGACGGAGGAACTTGAGCGAATCATTCACGACGATCCGTGTCATCCACGCCTTCAGCGACCCCTCCCCGCGCCAAGTGAAACGGTCCATCGACTGGAAGATCTTGATGAACGCCTCCTGCAGGATGTCCTTGACCTCGTCGTCATCCGGGATATATCGGGCGCAAACAGCCGTCAGATACCCTACATACCGATCGTAGAGCATCTTCATCGCGGTCTTTTCACGCCGGCGCACCAACTGCACCAACTCTTCCTCGGACCGGCTATTTCGGAGACTGATATTCAACCGTCAGCCGTTTCTTCGTATTGTTCAGATCGATATAGTCCAAATGCAGATCCACGGTCTCCCCTTCCGTGTCCGGCAGCACACCGGATACGTCGAAACACACGATTCCGTCGGTTACGTCGCCTTTGCTATCCCCGTGCGCGTCATGCACGAGCCGATAGGTGTTTGTTTCGACGCTGGGATAGATTGAAAAATCATGTTTCACGCTTCCGGAAGCCCGGACCGAATAATGCAAGGTCAGGAAGCCGTCCTCCAGGGACGTAATCCAGTCCATCAGGATGTCCACCGGATCCCCGGTGCGCGCCTGCATGTCATAACGGATTTCACCCATATCCAGCGGCGAAGCCCATTCCACCAGGATGGCGTCCGTGCAGAAATCGGCGATGGAAGACGCTACCACATAACGGTACTGGAGGAACACCCGCGTACCATCCTTGATATCAGCGATCTCCTTGGGATTCATCACCTGGCTGCAACTCTGCGCGTCCAGCCGGATGAACCGCACCCCGTCCTGGGAACGCACCGTCCCGATGGCGAGGTCATTGCTCGTCCCCTTCTGCGGATCGGAATAGCTATAGTTCTCTCCCGGCTCCATGAAATCGTAACTCCCTCCCTTCGAGCAACCCGCAAACAGCAAAAGGACGCCGGCAACAACCGCCGTCCACCGTATATCTCGCATGTAATTCTTTCTCATACAACCAATAAATCCTCCCATTCCATAATCTTGCATGAAACCTTGCAATAATTGTGAAATTTGGGAGGGGTCAGGGGTGTCCGGGGGCTTGTCCACCCCCGGACAAGTATAGGGGGAGGGGCCCGTTGGATACAAGTTCCCGCCTTGGCGGGTACGCAGGAGACAATGGGAGGGGCCGGAGCGAAGCGGAGTCCCCCGGACACCCCTGACCCCTCCCCTGTCTTAAGCAATTACTGCGCGTCCTTGAACTTGAGGATCGGGTTGCGGGCCGCGGCGGTTTCGTCGGGGCGGCCGATGGGAGCGCCGTGCGGGGCTTCCTGCAGGATCCGGGGATCCTCGGCGGCCTCGGCCGCGATCTTGTGCATCACGTCGATGAACGCGTCGATGGTCTCCTTGGATTCGGTTTCCGTGGGCTCGATCATCAGCGCCTGGTGGAACAGGAGCGGGAAGTAGATGGTCGGCGCGTGGAAGCCGAAGTCCAGCAGGCGCTTCGCCACGTCGAGCGTGGTGGCGCCGTGGACGTCGTCGTGGGCCCCATCATTGATAAGACCGTCAAAGACGAACTCGTGCTTGCACACGCCCTCGATCGGGAGTTTGTACGCGTCCTTCAGGCATTCCTTGATGTAGTTGGCGCTCAGCACCGAGTACTGGCCCACCTTCTTGAGGTTCTGCTTGCCCAGCATCAGGATATATGCATAGGCCCGCAGGATCACGCCGAAGTTGCCGTGGAAACCGGAGACCCGCAGGTCGGGCAGGCAGTCCACCAGGTGCTCGGCGACGCCCACGGGGCCGGAGCCCGGACCGCCGCCGCCGTGCGGCGTGGAGAAGGTCTTGTGCAGGTTCAGGTGCATGATGTCGAAGCCCATGTCACCGGGACGGACCACGCCCATGAGCGGGTTCATATTGGCGCCGTCGTAGTACATCAGGCCGCCGATCCCGTGGACCAGCTCCGTGATTTCCTTGATCTGCGTCTCGAAGAGGCCCAGCGTGTTCGGGTTCGTCATCATCATGCCGGCGACGGTGTCGTCCAGCAGCGGCTTCAGCGCCTCGACGTCCACGCGACCGTTCTCCAGCGACTTCACTTCCACGATTTCCAGGCCGCAGACAGCCGCGGAAGCGGGATTCGTGCCGTGGGCGCTGTCCGGGACGATGACCTTCGTGCGCTTCAGGTCGCCCCGCATCATATGATACTGGCGCATGACCATCAGGCCGGTCAGTTCCCCGTGCGCGCCTGCACAAGGGTCGAAAGTGAAGGCATAGAGGCCCGTAATGGCCGCCAGGAAGTTGTTCATGTCCTGGTACACCTTGAGGGCGCCCTTCGTGAGACCCGCATGCATCAGCGGATGGAGACCGGTGAAGCCCGGCAGGGCGGCCACCTCCTCGTTGATCTTCGGGTTGTACTTCATCGTGCAGGAACCCAGCGGATAGAAGCCAGTGTCCACGCCGAAGTTCATCTGGGAGAGGTTCGTGTAGTGGCGCACCACATCGGCCTCACTGACCTCGGGGAGGTCCAGGGAAGCCTCGCGGCGGAGTTCGACCGGAAGTTCCGGTGCGGCCGGGAAACGATTGGCAGGCAGGGAGTAACCGACACGGCCCTTCTGCGAAAGTTCGAAAACGAGTTTGTCGTAGTACTTCATGGCCTAGCCCTCCTTCACGATGTTGACCAGCTGGTCGATCTCTTCCTTGGTACGCTGCTCAGTCACGCAGAAGGAAACGTATCCTTCCTCCGTCTCGAGCGCTGCGAAGAAGCCCGCCTTCTCCAGGTCGTTCTGCACGAGCCCCGGATGCTTGCTGGGCTTCAGCACGAATTCCTTCAGGAACGGCTTGCCCGGGAACGGGTCCTCGAACTTGCCGGTCGCAAGCAGTTCGTTCTTCAGGTAATGAGCACCGTCGCTGCTGAGCTTGTTCACCTCGCGGAGTCCTTCCGGGCCCATCAGGGACAGGTACACCGTCACCCAGAGGGCCATCAGGGACTCGTTGGAGCAGATGTTGGACGTAGCCTTCTCGCGCTTAATGTGCTGCTCGCGGGCCTGGAGGGTGAGCACGAAGGCGCGCTTGCCGTCCTTGTCCGTGGTCTGGCCCACGATACGGCCCGGCATCTTGCGCATATACTCCTTCTTCACGCCCATGAAGCCCACGTACGGGCCGCCGAAACAGAGCGGAATGCCCAACGACTGGCCGTCGCCCACGGCGATGTCGGCCCCCCACTCCGCCGGCGACTTGATGACGGCGAGGGTGGACGGATCGCAGTACTCGACGAGGAGCGCCTTGGCCGCATGGATGGCATCGGCAAAACCGGCATGGTTCTCGACGATGCCGAACCGGTTGATTTCCGGGACGATGACACCGGCGACGTCGCCGGCCTCGAGCTCGGCCTGCAGAGCCTCCAGGGAGGTCTGGCCGTCCGCCACCGGGATGTAGCCGACCTGCACGCCATGGAACTTCGCATAGGTCTCCACGACCTTCACTACGTGCGGCAGCAGGCCTTTCGACAGGAGCACGCGCGTCTTCTTCTTGGTGCAGGCCACAGTCATCTTCATCGCTTCCGCGGCGGCCGTCGGGCCGTCGTACAGGGACGCGTTGGAAATGTCCATGCCGGTGAGCTCGCATACCATGCTCTGGTACTCGAAGATGTACCGGAGCGTGCCCTGCGAGATCTCGCACTGATACGGCGTGTAGGCCGTCAGGAACTCGGAACGGGAGGTGATGTAGGGAATCACCGACGGGGTGTAGTGGTCATACGCACCGGCGCCGGCGAACACCTTCATCTTGGCATTCATGCCGGCGAGGCCGTTCAGCCACGCACGGACTTCCGGCTCGGACATCGCATCGGGAAGGGCGTAGGCGCCTTTCTTGATGAATTCCTTCGGAACGTCCGCATAGAGGTCTTCCACCTTCTTGACGCCGATCCGGTTCAGCATGGACCTCACATCGGCGTCCGTATGCGGGAAATACGGGAATCCAGCCATGCCTACTCTCCGATGTGGGCCTTGTAGGCTTCCGCGTCCATCAGGGCGTCCAGTTCGGACGGGTCGGACATCTCCACCTGGATGATCCAGTTCTCGTAGGCGTCCTCGTTGACCTTCTCCGGGGCGTCATCGAGTTCTTCGTTCACGGCGACCACCTTGCCGGAAACCGGGCTGATGAGGTCGCTCGCGGCCTTCACGCTCTCCAGGGCGCCGAACTCTTCGCCGGCGGTGACTTCGTCATCCACGTCGGGCATGTCCACATAGGTGATGTCACCCATCTCTTTCTGGGCGAAATCGGAAACGCCGATGAAGGCCACGCCGTCCTCGACCTTGACCCACTCGTGGGATTCGGAATACTTGAGTCCTTCGACAATCTTGCTCATAATGTTTTGTGTTTTTAAGTGTTTATTTCTTGTAATTCGTCTGATAGAAGCGTTTTTTGACGACCTTCCCCGGGAAGACCTTCTTGCGGATGCGGATCCACAGCGGGGTGTCCAGGGCGGCATAGGCCTTGTCCACGAGGGCGAAGCAAATGCTCTTGTCCAGGGAGATGGAGTGGTAGCCGGTCGTGACGATGCCGACTTCCGTGCCGTCCTCGAGTTCCACCGGATAACCGGCGCGCGGGATGGCCTTGTCCTCGATCTCGATGCCCACGAGCTTGCGGACGATTTCGCCGCCCTTCTGGGCCAGGAGCGCCTCCTTGCCGATGAAGTCCTTGTCATACTTGCAGAACATTCCCAGTCCGGCCATCACCGGGCTGATGTCGGCGCTGAGCTCGTCACCATACAGCGGCAGGCCGGCCTCGAAGCGGAGGGTGTCGCGGCAGCCCAGGCCGCAGGGCTGGACGCCGGCCGCAATGAGGCGGTCCCACAGGTCCACGGTGCCTTCCGGAGAGGTGTACAGCTCGAAGCCGTCCTCGCCGGTGTAACCCGTGCGGCTGACAATCATGCGCTTGCCCTGATACTCAGTATCATAGAAGGTATAGAAACCCAGCTCAGCGGCTTTTGCAAGGCCCAGCACCTCGACCACCACCTTCTCGGCTTCAGGGCCCTGGACGGCGATCTGGCCCCATACCGGGGACTCGTTGCGGACCACGCAGTCGAAGCCCTTGGCGTGCTCCTCGATCCAGGCGAAGTCCTTATCGATGTTGGCGGCGTTCACCACCAGGAGGAAGTGCTCGGGGGCGAACTCGCGATAGACGAGGAGGTCGTCCACCACGCCGCCGTCGGGATAGCACATCATCCCGTACAGGACCTTGCCGGGCTCGAAGCCCCGGATTTCGTTGGTAAAGATCCAGTTGACGAACTTCTCGGCCTCGGGGCCTTCGACGAAGACCTCGCCCATGTGAGAGACATCGAACATGCCGACCTTCTGCCGGACGGCGTTGTGCTCCACGGTGATGGAATCGTACTGGATGGGCATCATGAAGCCCGCATCTTGGCCTGCAGCGCCACGTGCCTGTCGTACAGGCAGGTTTTCTGGAGCTCGGCCGGATTGACGTTTTCTGACATAGTGTTATTTTGGAGTGTTAGTTTTCGCTTACAAAGCCAGGCGGAAGCCGATGGTGGTGCGGAACCGGTTGGGATCGAACTCGCCGCGGTTGCTGACGCGGCACTTGTCCTGCGTCGTGGCCACGCTGCCGCCGCGCATGATGCGCGGGTCCAGCTCGTCCTTTTCCCGGACGGACGCAGGGCCCGTGGGATCGCGCTGTTCAATCGACGTATACGGCCCTACACGGTCCTGGCACCATTCCCACGCATTGCCGCTCATGTCGTACGTTCCCAGTTCATTCGGGGAGAACCGGGCAACGGGACGCGTGCGCATATCCTCGAAACCGAACTGGGCGACGACCTGCGGATACGGAGAGCCCGCATAGTTGTAGCCATGGGTCTTCTTGCCGCCGCGGGCGGCATATTCCCACTCGGCCTCGGTCGGGAGCCGGAACTTTCGTCCTGTCAAGGCATTGAGCTGGCGGATGAACGCCTGCGCATCATACCAGGAAACGTTGCCGACAGGATATTCCGGCCCTTGGTTGCCGTAGGGGACCTCCCCCATCACGGCCTCCCAGAGCGCCTGGGTGACTTCCACCTTGCCGATCTTGAAATGGTCCAGCGTCACCTCGTGCTGCGGAAGTTCGTCCTCGCGGATGACCTGGCCCTTCTGCTCGGTGCCGCCCATCAGGAAGGTGCCGCCTTCCACGGGCAGCATCTCGAAATTGACACCGTTCACCGTGAAGGTCTCGGGCTTGAGTTCCGTGATCTTATAGCGCTCGCGCGGGACCTTGTTCTCCACAAGCACCTCATACAGTTCCTGCGGGAAAGCCTCGCCGGTGGAAACGGCCAGGCGAAGGCCCACATCGCCGGCCTTGGTGGTCGGAGCCATCGGCTTGCGCGTAATGGCTTTGTTGTTCTTTTCCAGGGCGCTGCCGCCGCGGAGGGCGTATTCCGCGCCGTCTTCAGGCCCCTGCGGATTGACCGTCAGGAGAGCGCCCAGGTCATCGGTCCACCGGTCGGAACACCATTCCCAGGCGCCGCCGGCCATGCCCTCTCGCTGGCGGGCGGCATATTCCCACTCGGCCTCCGTCGGAAGCCGGAACGGAACCCCCGTCGCCTTGGAGAGCTTTTGGAGGAACTTCTGCGCGTCCCCGTAGCTGACCATCGTGACCGGGACCGTCGGAACGTCCTTCGGGCTGGGATTCGAGCCCATCACGGCCTTCCAGAGGGCCTGCGTGACTTCCGTTGTGCCAATAGCGTAGCCGTCCAGGATCACTTGGTGCAACGCCGGCGTCCGGAAGCGGCCCATGTCGAGGGTCTCGCCCATGGCGAACGTGCCGGCCTTCACCGGCACCAAAGTGAAGGTAACGTCCTTCACCGTAAAGGAATACACGGAATCCGCCCCCATCCAGGGAGAGAGGTCCACGGGGCCGGAAACCGCTCCGCCGCCGCCACAAGAGACCGCCAATACCAGGGCGGCCGCCCACATCACTATCTTCTTCATCGCTTCAAATAACTCAGGATAAACTCCTGCAGTTCAACATTCAATTCACCATTAATCCGAAGGTCCTCCGGCGTCGCCCCCTTTTCGGGAGCAAGTTCGCCGCATAAGTCAACCGCCACGATGTCCTGCCTCAGCAGGCCGTCCAGCCAGCCCTTCAGTTGCGCCGGGGAATACGTCCCCTGGCTCCAGTCCGTCCGGGACCATGCCCGGTCCAGGACATCCTTGTCGATGGACAGGTAGACGCGCTTTCCCGCCACCGCCTCCAGCAGGTCGTCAATCCCCGCATCCAATTCCCGGTCCACTGTCCCGGAAGCGTTCCGGATCCGATGGTCGGGGCCCAGGGTCCAGACCTCCTCCAGCACCGGGCTCGCTTCCCGGAGGTCCCGCACCCAACTCCCGCAGCTGAGCACACCGCCGAAGGCCGGCGCCTGGTCGTCGGGATGGTTGTCCACGAGGACCAGGGTGAAAGGAGACTGCTCCCGGGCAGCGAGGATCTTGGTGACAAAATGGTAGTCGCCGCTGTCGATCCATCGCATCCGCTCCTCTGGTTCCGGGATGAGGCGGCGGCTGATTTCCGCCTCCGCGTCCGGGTCGCAATAACAGTTTGTCCCTTCAATGTCCCCGAGCCTGACCCGCCGGTACGGAACGCCTCGCTCCTGCAACTTCTGCAGGAAACCTTCCTCCGCATATACGCCCGTAAAATCGGCGATCAACAAGCTCGGTTTCATCTTTCAAAGATAAGACAATTATCTTGATTTTCCTTTCGAAAAACATCAAAATACCCATGAATAGTACGAAATTGTTGTTTTAATAACTTTCGAGCACAATTCGCGCTTATTGCATTGATTATTAATACATATAACAATATTGTTTATATCTATAACAAAAGTGTTAATATCGTATTACGATATCAATAGGCCGAATATTACATTCAGCGGCCACCTCCTGAAAAGAATCCATTATTAAAAATTTTTACGGAAACATTTGGATTGCCGGGATAAATCACTAACTTTGCAACAGTATGAAACGCAACGACATCAACAAGTTCCATCATCACCCGGTCTCCATGGATTAGGGCGGAACTTTGTTGTACGCGTACAAGCGGTAAAACCGATGAAGACCTGCCCTCCCCAAGGCGGGCTTTTTTATTTTAAGAAGTAGGACAGAATAACAAATAGACATGCTCAGAATCGCGATCCAATCCAAGGGCCGGCTCAACGAAGAGAGCCTCTCCCTCCTCCAGTCGATCGGCATCGAAGTCGACGCCCCCAAGCGGAAGCTGCTTTCCAAGTCGCAGACCTTCCCCATCGAAGCCCTCTACCTCCGGGATGACGACATCCCGCACGTGGTGGAAAGCGGGACTGCCACCCTCGGCATCGTGGGCCTGAACGAAGTAGAAGAGCGCGGGGCCGATGTTTCCGTCATCGCGCGGCTCGGCTTCGGCGCCTGCCGCCTGAGCCTCGCCATCCCCAAGGGCGAGGACTACGACGGCCTCGAGTGGTTCTCCGGCCGCCGCATTGCCACCTCCTATCCGAACATCCTCCGCAAGTATCTGATCGAACGGGGCATTGATGCCAAGGTGGAGGTCATCACCGGTTCCGTGGAAATCGCCCCGGCCGTGGGCATTGCCGACGCCATCTTCGACATCGTCTCCTCCGGCAGCACCCTGATCGCCAACGGCCTCCGCGAGGTGGAGACGGTCTTCGAATCCGAGGCCGTCCTCATCGCGAACAAGTCGCTGACGGCGGAAGACCAGGCAATCATCGACGACCTCCTGTTCCGCATCGACTCGGAAACCGTCAGCCGCGGCAAGAAATACATGCTGATGAACATTCCCCGGGCTTCCCTGGACGAGGCCATCAAGATCCTGCCGGCGATGCGGAGCCCGACCGTAATGCCGCTGGCGTCCCCCGACTGGTGCTCCCTGCACTCGGTCATCGATGCCGCCGACCTGTGGACGAAGGTCCGCCAGCTCAAGGCCATCGGGGCCGAGGGCATCCTGGTGATGGACGTAGACAAGATCATCCTATGAGAATCATCGAGAATCCGGCCCGGTCGGCGTGGGAAACCCTGACCCGGCGGCAAGGCGTTGATTACGAAGGCATCCGTCCGCGGGTGGAAGCCATCCTCCGCGCCGTAGAAACCGAAGGCGACGCCGCCCTGAAGCGGCTCATGCTGGAGATCGACAAGGTCGATGCTCCCCTGGAAGTAACTGATTCCGAGATTGATGCGGCTTGCGCAAAGGTTTCTGAAGCGGTGCAGGAAGCCATTCGCAACGCGAAGCGGAACGTCGAGGCGTTCCACCGCGCGCAGCTCCCCCGCGAGATCCGCGTGGAGACAGCGCCCGGCGTCGTCTGCGTCCAGCGGCCGGTCCCGATCCGCCGCGTAGGCCTGTACATCCCCGGCGGCAGCGCGCCGCTGTTCTCCACCGTGCTGATGCTCGCCGTTCCGGCCGCCCTGGCCGGCTGCCGCGACCGCATCCTGTGCACGCCCTGCCGGAAGGACGGTTCCGTCGCCCCGGAGGTGCTGTTCGCGGCGCGGGAGTGCGGCGTGACGCGGATCTTCCGCGTCGGCGGCGCCCAGGCCGTGGCCGCAATGGCCTTCGGCACGGAGACGATCCCGAAGGTGGACAAGATCTTCGGCCCGGGCAATCCTTGGGTAACCCTCGCAAAGCAGATTGTCAGCGGGCGGAACACCGCCATCGACATGCCGGCCGGCCCGTCGGAGGTGATGGTCCTGGCCGACGGAAGCGCCCCTGCCGCCTTCGCGGCAGCCGACCTCCTCTCCCAGGCAGAGCACGGAAAAGACAGCACGGCAGTGCTTGTCACGACCGAAAGGGATTATGCCGATAAGGTCTTGCAAGAAGTTGAAAATCAAAAGAGACTGCTTCCTCGTAACGAGCAGGTTGAAGGTTCCTTGGCACACAGCTACGCGGTCGTTTTCCCGGATCTTCAGGACGTTATCGACTTCGCCGAGGCCTATGCTCCGGAGCACCTGATCATCGCCTGGAAGGACGCGGCGGAAGTGGCCGGACAGATCACGGCCGCGGGCAGCGTTTTCGTCGGTCCCTGGAGCCCCGAGAGCGCCGGCGACTATGCCTCCGGCACGAACCACACCCTGCCCACCAGTGGCTGGGCCCTTTCTTGCAGCGGGGTCAACATGGACAGCTTCATGCGGAAGATGACCCTGCAGGAACTCTCCCGCGAAGGACTGGAATCCCTCGCCCCCACCATTGTCAATATGGCGCAAGCCGAAGGGCTGGACGCCCACGCGCGCGCCGTCACCCTCAGAATCGAAGGAAAATGAGCCGGATCACTCCCCTAGTCAGACCCAATATCGCCTCCCTGGCTCCGTACTCGACGGCACGGGACGAATATGACGGCCCCATCGGCATCTTCCTGGACGCCAACGAGAGCCCCTATGAAAACGGCTACAACCGCTATCCCGACCCGCACCAGGCGGAACTCAAGGCCCGCATCGGCGGCATCAAGGGCATTCCCGTGAAGAACCTCTTCCTCGGGAACGGCAGCGACGAAGCCATCGACCTGGTATTCAGGATCTTCTGCGAACCCGGAAAGGACAACGCCGTCATCATGGCCCCCAGCTACGGCATGTACGGCGTGGCAGCGGCCATCAACGATGTCGAGGTCCGCAGCGTCCGGCTGGACGCGGATTTCAACCTGGACAGCGAGGCACTCCTCGGCGCCTGCGACGAACGCACCAAGGTCATCTTCCTGTGCTCGCCGAACAACCCTTCCGGCAACGCTTTCGAACTGAAGCAGCTGCTGGGCATCTGCGACCGGTTCCCCGGTGTCGTCGTCGTGGACGAGGCCTATGCGGATTTCTCGGAGAAAGGAAGCCTCGCGAAAGAGGCCACGGTCCGGGACAATCTCATTGTCCTCCAGACCCTGTCCAAGGCCCGGGCGATGGCCGGCCTGCGGATCGGCCTCGCCATTTCCAGCGAGGAGGTCATCCGCCTGATGTCCATGGTCAAATACCCCTACAACCTCAGTCGGGCGGCCATGGAGAAGGCTTTTCAGTTCCTGGAAAAGCCCATTGACAATGAAGTAAATACGATTGTCAATGAAAGGAAAAGATTAGCTTCCATCCTCCCCCGCTTCCCCTTTGTGCAGCAGGTGTTCCCGAGCGATGCGAACTTCATCCTGGTCCGGGTGGACGATGCGAACGCCCTCTATGATTATCTCCTGGGCAAGGGCATCATTGTCCGGAACCGGACGCGGGTGCCCGGCTGCGCGGGCTGCCTCCGCCTGACCGTGGGCCTGCCCGAAGAGAACGAATCCCTGTTGAACGCTTTAGCCAGCTATTCCGTATGAGCGACCTGAAAAAAGCCCTCTTCATCGACCGGGACGGCACCATCCTCGTGGAGCCCGCCGACGAGCAGATCGACGCCCTCGACAAGTTCGCCTTCGTTCCCGGCGCGATCTCCGGCCTGAAGGCCCTGACCGGGCTTGGGTACGAGCTCGTCCTTGTCTCCAACCAGGACGGGCTGGGCACCCCTTCCTTCCCGGAAGAGACCTTCTGGCCCTGCCAGAACCTGATGCTGAACACCTTGAAGGGCGAAGGCATCGTCTTCGACAACATCCTGATCGACAAGACCTTCCCGCATGAGAACGTCCTCACTCGGAAGCCCGGAACGGGAATGCTCGGGGCCTACATGGACGGATCCTACGACCTCGCCGCAAGCTTCGTGATCGGCGACCGGGAGACGGACGTCAAGCTGGCCGGGAACCTGGGCGCCAAGGCGCTGCAAGTGGGACCGATGACCTGGGCGGAAATCGCCGAGGCGGTCCGGAGCAGCTCCCGGCAGGTGACCATCGCCCGGAAAACCCGCGAGACGGACATCACCCTGACGCTGGACCTGGACGGGAAAGGTCCCACGGGCATCAGCACCGGCCTGCACTTTTTCGACCATATGCTGGAGCAGATTCCGCATCACGGCGGCGTGAGCCTCGCGGTCTCCTGCAAGGGCGACCTGGAGGTTGATGAGCACCACACGATGGAAGATGTGGGCATCGTCCTGGGCGAGGCCATCGGCCAGGCCCTGGGCGACAAGCGCGGCATCGAACGATATGGATTCGTACTTCCGATGGACGAATGCAAAGCTATGGTACTCATTGATTTCGGAGGAAGGGCGGATTTCGTTTGGAAGGTGGATTTCACCCGCGAGTACGTGGGCGACACCCCCACGGAAATGTTCCCGCACTTCTTCAAGTCGCTGTGCACGGCGGCCCGCTGCAATCTCCGCGTGGAAGCCGAAGGCGAGAACAACCACCACCTGGCCGAGTCCGTCTTCAAGGCCTTCGCCAGGGCCCTGCGCCAAGCCGTCCGGCGCAATGTGTTCGACGGCGCCCTCCCCTCATCCAAAGGTACGCTATGATCGCCATCATCGACTATGACATGGGCAATCTCCGGTCGCTGGAGAACGCCCTGGACCGGCTGGGAGCGACTTACTGCGTGACGGCCGACCCGGATACCATCCGCAAGGCGGACAAAGTCATCCTGCCGGGCGTGGGCCACGCCGGGCTCGCGATGGACAACCTCGTGGAGCGCGGGCTGCCGGCCGTCATCCGCTCCCTGCGCCAGCCCGTGCTGGGCATCTGCGTGGGCATGCAGGTGCTGTGCCGGGACAGCGAAGAAGCCCCCGGAAAGCCCTGCCTGGGCGTTTTCGACGCCCATGTGCGCCGTTTCTCCCCCGCCCCCGGCTGCAAGGTCCCGCACATGGGCTGGAACGACCTGGGGAACCTGGAAGGCAAGTTGTTCAAGGATATGAAGTCGGGCGCGTACGTGTACTTTGTCCATTCCTATTACGCCGGTCTTTGCCCGGACACAGTCGCGACTTGCAAGTACGCCGGTGTCATGTTCAGCGCCGCGCTACGTTACGAGAACTTCTACGGGACGCAGTTCCATCCGGAAAAGAGCGGCTCCGTCGGTGAAAAGATCCTCCAAAACTTCCTGGCGATATGATCGAGATCATTCCGGCCATCGACATTATCGGCGGCAAATGCACGCGGCTCTCCCAGGGAGATTATGCGACGCAGAAAGATTACGGCGGCGACCCGGCCGAATGGGCCCGGGCCTATGCCGATTGCGGCGTTCGCCGGCTACACCTCGTGGACTTGGAAGGCGCCAAGGCGTCCAAGCCCAAGAACCTCCGCACCCTGGAGGAAATTGCCTCCCTGGGCCTCCTGACGCTCGAATGGGGCGGCGGTATCAAGGACGATGACGCCCTCGCTTCCGTCTGGAATGCGGGCGCCGACGAGGCCATCATCGGCAGCATCGCGGCAAAGGAGCCGGCGCGGATGACGGCCTGGCTGGAGCGCTGGGGCGCCCGGGTCATCCTCGGGGCCGACGTCCGCGACGGCAAGGTCGCCGTGAGCGGTTGGCTCGAGGACAGCGGCATCGGCCTGGACGAACTCATTCAGACCTTCCTGCCCGCCGGTCTGAAGCGCGCCATCGTCACGGACATTTCCCGCGACGGGATGCTGCAGGGGCCGTCCTTCGACCTTTACAAGGGGTTGCAGGAACGGTTTCCGGACCTGACGACGATCGTCAGCGGCGGCGTGTCGTCCCTGGACGACGTGCGCCGCGCAGATGAAATGGGCCTGCCCGGCATCATCGTGGGCAAGGCCATCTATGAGAACCGTATCACGCTCAAAGACTTAGCGACATGCTTGCAAAACGGATAATCCCCTGTCTGGACGTCAAGGACGGGCGCGTGGTGAAAGGCATCAACTTCCTGGGCCTGCAGGACGTGGGCGATGCCGTGGAACTCGGCCGCCGCTATGCCCTGGAAGGGGCCGACGAACTCGTTTACCTGGACATCAGCGCCACACTGGAAGGCCGGAAGACCTTCGCCGAGCTGGTCGCCCGGGTCGGCGAGGCCGTCAACATCCCCTTCACCGTGGGCGGCGGCATCCGGAGCCTGGACGACGCATCACGTCTCCTGGACGCCGGGGCCGACAAGATCACCTTGAACAGCGCCGCCATCGCCCGACCGGAACTCATTGGCGAGATCGCCGCCAAATACGGCCGGCAGTTCGTCGTGGTAGCCATCGACGCAAAAACGTGCCCGGACGGCCTCTGGCACGCGACGACGCACGGCGGAAGCCGCCCTTCCGACAAGGAGCTTTTCTCCTGGGCCAAGGAGGCTGAAGAGCGCGGTGCCGGCGAGATTCTATTCACGTCCATGGACCACGACGGCACCCGGAACGGTTATCCCTGCCCGGTCTATGCAGAGTTGTCCGATTCCCTGGGCATTCCCGTCATCGCGTCGGGCGGCGCCGGCAGCGTGGCGGACATCGCCGCTGTCCTCACCGAAGGCAAGGCCGACGCGGCCCTTGCCGCCAGCATCTTCCACTACGGGCAGTACACCGTGGCGGAAGTCAAGCGCCAGCTCGCCGAAGCCGGCATTCCCGTTCGCTTATAAAAGATTGACAGTCATGACATTCGACGATTTCAACCTCAGCAAGACCGGGGACGGACTTCTCCCCGTCATCATCCAGGACGCCACGACGCTCAAAGTCCTGATGCTCGGCTATATGGACCGCGCCGCCTTTGACAAGACCGTCGCGGAAGGACGCGTCACCTTCTTCTCGCGTTCTAAACAGCGTTTGTGGACCAAAGGCGAAACCAGCGGCAACTTCCTGACCGTCAAGAAGATGTTTGCCGACTGCGACGGCGACACCCTCCTCATCCAGGCCGATCCGGCCGGCCCGACCTGCCACCGAGGTACGACGGCCTGCTTCGACACGCCGGAGGATGAAGGCTTCATCCGATCTCTCTCGAAGCTCATCCAGGGCCGCCACGCGCAGATGCCGGACGGCTCCTATACGACGAAACTCTTCATCAAGGGCCCCAAAGCCATTGCCAAGAAAGTGGGCGAAGAGGCCACGGAAATGGTCATCGAGGCCGTCGACGGCAACCGCGACCGCTTCATCTACGAGACCTCCGACCTGGCCTACCACTTGCTGGTCCTGCTGGAATCGATGGGCTGCACCGTCGAGGACATCGAGCGGGAACTGGCGCTCAGACACAGATAATTCATTGATACTGTACGATATGCTTTTATTCAGATGCGATTACGCGGAAGGGGCCCATCCGGAGATTCTCAAGCGGCTCACTGAGACCAACTTCGAACAACTGGACGGTTACGGCAACGATCCGTACACCCAAAGCGCGAAGCGGAAGATCCTGGAGGCATGTAACTGCCCGGAGGGTGAGGTCCATCTCCTGGTGGGCGGCACCCAGACCAATGCGACCGTCATTGCTGCCATGCTGGCGGACTACGAAGGCGCGGTCTCCGTCCAGACGGCCCATATCAATGTCCATGAGGCAGGCGCCGTCGAGTACACCGGGCATAAGGTGTTGACCCTCCCCCAGCATTACGGAAAGATGGACGCGGGCGAACTGGAAGCCTTCCTCGCCGCCTCCGCCGCGGACCCGAACAAGGACCACATGGTATGGCCGGGCCTCGTATACATTTCCCTGTCCACGGAATACGGCACTATCTACACCCGTGCAGAACTCGCTGAACTCCAGGCGATTGCCCATAAATACGGCCTGCCGCTGTTCATCGACGGCGCCCGCCTGGGTTACGCCCTCGCCAGTCCCGCCTGCGACTTCACCCTGGCGGACCTTGCCACCTTGTGTGACGTCTTCTATATTGGCGGAACCAAGGTCGGCGCCCTCTGCGGCGAAGCTGTCGTTTTCACGAAAAAAGCCCCGAAGCACTTTTTCACCACGATTAAGCAGCACGGTGCCCTTCTGGCGAAGGGCCGCCTCCTCGGCGTCCAGTTCGACACCCTCTTCACGGACAACCTATACGGTTGCATCGCCGCGAACGCCATCGACCGTGCGCAGGACATGATCGCCGTCCTCAAGGAGAAAGGAATTCCCTTCTTCCTCGAAACGCCGACCAACCAGCAGTTTGTAATCCTGGAAAACTCCTACATGGAAGCCCTCTCCTCGAAAGTCGGCTTCGATATCTGGGAGCCCTTCGACGCCACCCACACCGTCGTCCGTTTCGCCACCTCCTGGGCAACGACACCGGAAAAAATCCAGCAGCTGCGGGAATTGCTTTAAAAATATTTGCAAACTCAGAAAAAATACCTATCTTTGCAATCCCAAACGATGGTGCTGTAGCTCAGATGGTAGAGCAATGGACTGAAAATCCATGTGTCGGCAGTTCGATTCTTCCCAGCACCACGAAAGCCCGCTGAAATCCAGCGGGCTTTTTCGTTATTGGGCTTTTTTTCGTATCTTTCTGAAAAAGAATGCAACTTTTTCCAACCTTTCGGCCGAAGGTTCCGTCTAATGGATGAAACCGCTCCGGAAGCGGGAATGTTGAACCTTTAAAGAAATTCAGTTATGGAAGCCACGTTAGTACCTATCTTCATCTGCGTCATTCTCCCGATCGTCATCGTCTGGCTGGTCGTACGTGCCCGGAAGCACGAAATGGACAAGAAGACGGAAATCATGCTCAAGGCCATCGAAAACGGAGCCCAGATCGACCCCCAGCTCTTCAAAACCAAGCAGTCCACCCGCAGTATCAAGCAGGAACTCATGGACAAGTTCACCGGCGCCTGTGTCACCTCCTTCATGGGCATTGCCTTCCTGACGATCGGCCTCCTGAACCGGAGCAACCCCGGCATGTTCAAAGGTCTCTGGTTCCTGGAGACCGCTCTCACTGCCGGCGCTATCCTGCTGGCCATCGGATTCGCCCTGTTCTTCTCCTACCTGGTGAGCAAGCGGACGCTGGCCAAGGAGATCGAAGCCGAAGAGAAGAACCTGGAGAAGTAAGATGACTCAGGAGCGGTTCATCAGCCTTGTACGCGCAGAGCAGGAGCCCCTACGGAGGTTCCTGCTGCGCCCAGGATGCGCTCGTACGGGCATACGTGGCGTCCGGCTCGTTCCTGGGCCTGTCCAAATTCAGCACCTGGCTCTTCAGGATCGCATACAATTGTTACATCGACCATTGCCGGAAGGCCAAGCCGGAACAGACGTCCGTCGACGATGCCCTGGACCTCCCGGCCGTCGAGTCTTCCGACTCCGCCTTCCGGTACCAGCAGCTCTACCGGGCCATGGACCGGCTTCCGGAGAAGGAGAAGGCCGCCATCTCCCTTTTCTACTTCGAAGACCGGAGCATCAAGGAGATCGCGGCCATCCTGGGTATCCCGCAGGGCACTGTGAAGTACCACCTCTCGCTGGGCCGCACCCATCTGAAACAGCATATACAGTTATGAACGAGATCGACGAATTCCTGCGCGGGAACAAGCCCGCCGTGAAAGACGACCCCACCTTTCTGCTGGAGACCCGCCGGCGGCTCGAGGCCGTGGAGGGCATCAAGGCTGAGGTGGACCGACAACGCAGCCGAGGCCGCCTGGCGCTCGTGTTTGCGCTGGCCATCGGCCTCGCCGTCGGCGTGCTGGCCACTGCCATCGCCTTCCTTTATCCGGTGGATGCCGCCTCCGCAGGGCAGGGACTGTGGGACAGCATCCGCCTGTTCCTGACCACGTGGAAGCAATATCTGCTCCTGCCCGTGGCAATCCTCGCAATCGCCTTCGGATTAGTCCTTTCCTGAGGCGGCCGAAGCACCGTAAGGTTGTGAAGATCGACATCCATGAATAAGTTACTACAAGAAATCACCGCGCGGGCCGATGCGAGCCAGGTGGAAGGACTGTCCCGGTTCTTCAAGACGGGGCCCGGGCAGTATGGCGAGGGCGACCAGTTCCTCGGAATCAAGGTGCCCGTAACGCGGGAGGTCGTGAAGGCCTGCTGGCGGGAAACCACCCTGCAGGACATGGAAGCGTGCATTGCCAGCGAGTATCACGAGGTCCGGCTCGCCGCGCTGCTGGCGCTGGTGGAGATCTTCGCGCATGCGAAAAGATTCCCGGTCAAGCCGGGAATGACGGAGGGCAAGCCGGGAAAGTCGTCATGCCCGGCCCGACCGGGCATCTCGCAACAGGATTGCGTCGACTTTTACCTCGCCCATACCGACCGGATCAACAACTGGGACCTCGTGGACCTGTCGTGCTATCCCCTGCTGGGGGTGTGGCTCCTGGACAAGGACCGGCAGCTTCTGTATGACCTGGCCCGGAACGGAAAGACAATCTGGGAGCAGCGAATCGGCATCGTCAGTACTATGACCTTCATCAGGCACGGACAGTTGCAGGACACTTTCGACATTGCCGATATTCTCCTGCATCACCCGCATGACCTCATTCACAAAGCCGTGGGCTGGCTGCTCCGCGAGGCCGGTAAGCGGGACAAGGAAGCGCTCGTCACATACCTGGAGCCACGCTATCAAACCATGCCCCGGACGATGCTCCGGTATGCCATCGAGAAGTTCCCGGAAGCGGAAAGAATCGTGTATTTACAACGATAATCATCCGTTTTTGAAAATCATTTTGTATTTTTGTAAATTCTATGGAGTTGCATTTTTTATGCATCTTCATGGCCGGGTTTTTGCAAAGACATCATACCACATATAAAAAACTAAGCATGAAGAAAGGTGCACTTGTGTTTATGGCCGCAATCGTGGGATTGTTTGCCGCATGTTCGGATCTCAGTGAAATGGATTTCCACGAAAAGTCTGATGACGGTAATCTTGTAGAACAGGTCATTTTTGAAGTCCCTGAAATCCGATATTTGATAGATGATAATCTGGAGACAAGAGCTTCGCTAAGTCAGGAAGGAAACAACGACATCCAATTCAGTTGGGAAGCTACTGACACCGTGGGCATCTATCCCGACAAGGGTTCACAAGTATTCTTCGAAATGGTCGACGGTATCGGTACGAATGTCGCCCATTTCGATGGTGGAGGCTGGGCATTGCGGGAGAATTCCACCTACTCCGCATACTATCCTTTCGTCTGTAACATGAAATTGGACCGTAACGCGATTCCGGTTTCATTTACCGGTCAGTCACAGACTGGCGTATCGAATTACAGCGGGACCCGTTTTTATCTCGCCTCTCATGGGACATCATCCTCAACAGGCTCCCTGCGATTCAAATTCTTGATGCTGAATACGGTCTTCCGGCTCAAGGCGTCCGGCCTTCCTGCGGGTTCCTATTCGAAACTGTCCGTCACGACTGATGAGCCCCTGTTCCTTCAGCAGGGCACCTTCGGGCTGGATGATCTGTCCATCAAGGGGAAGACTTATTCTAACACGCTGGAGATTTCGTTGAAGGATTTCAAACTCACCGAGACATCGACGGCACAGAATCCCGTGTTGTTTTACCTGACCGCCGCTCCGGTTGATCTAAGAGGGCACAAGGTCACCGTCCAGGTCTATTCAGATGACGGCAGTGTTTATAAGTGTGAGAAAACACCGGGCGTCGCCCATGAAGCCGGAGCTTGGGTAGGATGGACCTGCGCTATGAAGGATGAGTCCGTCAAGTATACCAAGGTATCTTCCATCTACGTCGGAGGCACCTACCTGATTGTCGATGCAAACGACCAAAGGTTGTTCAAAGGAGCTACGAACGGATCCTACGACAACGTCTCGATCGAAAACAACGTCATCGTCGACAACAAGGGCACTCTGGCCGGTTACGAATTCACCGTCGAGAACAGCGGCAACAACTATTACTTGAAATTCAACGACGGCAATTATCTCGTCTGCAATTATTCCGGCAACGCCGCCGGACTTGGTTATGTCAATTCCCAGTCGGGAGTGACTTATCCTTATGCCTTGACGACCGGATATAACGGAGCGTTTTTCTTCAGTACCACCCAGTCGAACGATTCAGGCCAAACCGGTCAGGTCCTCTATTTCAAATCGGAGGAGAACAGATTCAAGATCGGCGGATCCGGTTCCTCCGTCGGCGTGCACCTCTACTTGAAGGAAGGCACCCCTGAGCACATCAAACAGGACCGTGGCCTCAGCTTCAACCCGGCGAGCGTCACCTGTATCTTAGGGGAAACTCCGCAGAAACCGGTCCTTTCCGGAACCTATACGACCGTGACTTACTCCTCCAGTGACAGCAAGATCGCCACGGTCAGCGCCAACGGCACCGTGACGCCAGTCGCTGCCGGCACCGTGACCATCACGGCCTCGGTTGCAGAGGACGAGCAGTACAGTGCCGGATCCGCAACCTACACACTGCAAATCAGAAGAGCATCGACTGCAGGCACTTATGTCCGGGTCACGTCCACGGACCAGATCAAAGACGGAGGCGAGTATGTCATCGCCTACGTGGACGGTTCCACTAAAAAAGCTTTCAAACCCATCCTGAATGCCGGCAAGAACGGTTTCCAGACCACCAACAATGCAGTCGACGTCATCATCGTTGATGATGAAATCGATGCGGCCGATGCAGATGCCTGCCGGTTCACAATCAACAATCAGGATGGAACATTGATCAAGTATTCCCTGATTGTTCCGGAGGCGGACGGATCGGCGGACTATTATTGGTATGTCAATAGAAACGGGGTTTTCACGGCGGCGAAAGTTGATGCTTTGGCCGACACCGGGTATCGCTCCACTTTCGCGCTGTCACCTGACGGAAAACTGACATTGACTGGTACCAACAGTTATGTGTTCCGCTATTCTTCCGGCAATTTCACAGCCGCTACCGGCCCCGGCGCAAACAACCTGTATCTGTTCGTCCGTTCCGACGGTGCGGCCAAGCAGAAACAGACCCTGAGCTTCAACAATGCGACCGTTACCTGGAACCTGGGTACCGACTGCGAAATCGGCAAAAGTTACAATCCGCAAACTGTCTATGGCGCCCAGACTGCTGTCACGTATTCTTCCGACCAGGAAAGCGTCGCCAAGATAGAAAACGGCAAGATCAAGGTTGTCAGCGCCGGCTCCGCGACCATCACGGCGACAGCCGAAAAAACCGACAAATACTACGGTGCGACCGCCTCCTATACCCTGCGCATCTTCAAAGCTCCTTCACAGGACTGGGAGGATCTGGGCTCCTTCAGCCTGGAAAACCGGGCGCTTCAGGATTACCTGACGGATGCGACCAGCCACTATTCGGACGACGATGACGACACCAATTCCGTCATGGCCACCTATGCCGCTAGTTCCGCCTACGATGACATTGACCGGAAGGACTGTCCGAATCCCGTGACCATCAAATGGACCTATTCCGCCGCTTCCAGTTCCACCGTCGTCACCATCTACGAGGACAAGTCCCTGAGCGGCGAGGTTTGGTCGCAGAATGCGACGGCGAATTCCACTTCCGCCGACGTGTTCAACCTCATCCCCGGTCGCACCTACTATTACACCGTTTCCGAAGGCTCCACCGTTTGGGAGAAGGGCTATTTCAATACCACCGGCCGGCGTCGCATGATCAAGGTCAGTAATGTCGAGAAGAAAGGGCACGCCAACAACTGCCGCGATTTGGGCGGACTCGAAGTGACCGACAAGGGGACAAAGAAAGCCATCAAATATGGTTACATCTTCAGAGGAACGAATATGGACAAGACGACTGACACCGAAAAACCCATTCTGACCAACTTCTTGAACATTGGTATGGACATTGATTTGAGAAACGGAAGAGCAAACAGCTCCGGTTATAACGACGATGGAAACAGCACCTGCTATCAGCCCTTCACGACTGGATACAATGTGGGTTATATCAGTCCCGGATTCGACAGCTTCACGGATCTGACTACGGCAAGCAAAGTCAAGAATGTCCTCACGGCCATTTTCGACACGGCAAAAAAGGGGAAAGCCTCCTACTTCCATTGTTACATCGGGGCCGACCGGACCGGATACATCGCCATGCTGATCGAAGGTCTGCTCGGTGTCTCTGAAAAAGATTGCTCGATCGACTATGAACTCACCTCTTTCAGCGAAGCTGCCGGTCTGAGATATCGTACGGGAAGGCCTCAGGACTATTACTTCCGTCAGGGCATTGATTTCCTGAGAAAGCAAAGCGGCAACACCTTCCAGGACAAGATTGAGAACTATGTGAAGTCAATCGGAATCACGCAGTCCCAGATCGACGAATTCAAGAGCATCGTCCTCCAATAAATAGATCCATGCGAGTCCTTTTCGTCTGCCACGGCAACATATGCCGCAGCCCGATGGCAGAATTCATTCTCAAGGCCCTGGTCCGAAGCCGGGGCCTTGAGGTTTTCTGGCATATCGAATCGGCCGCCGTTTCCACGGAAGAAATCGGCAATCCCATCTATCCGCCGGCCAAGCGCTGCCTCTCCCAGCACGGCGTGCCTTTCGACAAGGAAAAGCGTGCCAGGCAGGTGACAAGGGCCGATTACGACCGCTTTGACCGCATTATCTGCATGGACGCCTGGAACCTCCGGCTCATTAAGCGTATCATTCCCGATGATCCGGACGGGAAGATCCATCTGATGATGTCGTATACGGGCGTCGGCCGGGACGTCGCGGACCCGTGGTATACGGGGGATTTCGAAACAACCTTCCAAGATATCCTGGAAGGTTGTGAAGCGATGTTGGCATAAGAAAAGGACTACTGGAAGCAGTATCCCTCCCCTTCCTTGGTAATTACATTCTCGGCATAAGGGCCGATCTTGCGGCGGAGCCGGTTGATATAGGTATCGACGACCCGGTCATTCGTCGCCGTATTCTCGGACCAGCACTTCTTGTGCAATTCCTGCGCCGAGAAAGTCTCGCCCACGTTCTCCAGGAAAAGTTTCAGCAGGTTGTACTCGTGGATGGACAGTTCCACGGGTTCGCCGTCCACGGTAACCTCCTTGGCATCCGGGTCGATCTGCATGCCGCGGAACCGGATACCGTTGCGGACGGCGCCCAAACGGGCCTCCACGACGTTGATAATGTAGTCACCGGTCTTCTCGCATTCGCCAATGAGATCGGAGAACACGGTACCGAGGTCGTACCCGTACACCTGGGCGTCCAGATTCTCGATGTTCTTCTGTTTAAGCGCGTTGCGGCAGGCGTTGATACGTCGTTCGACATCCTCGGAGTCTACGATGGAGACACTCTCCCGGCGGTTGGCCAGGGATTCGTTCATCCGGGCCAGGGCCTCGTCGATCAGGGCGAACATCTCGGCCACGCCAGCCTCCTGCTCCTCGCCGAACACAACCTTGTTCTCGCGCTTGCGGCGCAGGATGCGGGCCAGGTTGAAGCAGCTGTCGCCCACGGACTCGAGCTCGCCGATCTGGCGGAGCATCGCGCGGATCTTCTGCTTGGTATCGTCGGACAGATGGGCCGATCCCACTTCGCCGAGGTAGCGGCCGATCTCGTTCTCCATCTTGTCGCTCATATCCTCGACCTTCTTGATACGGTCGAAGAGCTTGTCGAAGGCCTGCTCATCCTGGATACCGTAGAGTTCCTTCACCTGGCCGAACATGCGTTCCATCCGCTCGCCGAAGACCACGATTTCCTTCTGCGCCTGCAGGACAGAGATTTCCGGGGTCTTCATGATACCGCCGCGAATGTACTGCAGGCGGAATTCGTCCTCTTCTTCGGTCTGCTTGGGCTTGATGAGGAAGCACACCAGCTTTTCAATCTGCGGAATGAACCAGATCAGGACGGCGGTGTTGATCACATTGAAACAGGTATGGAACGTTGCCAGCGCGAAGGAAAGCTGGGTGGCGTTCTGCTCGGGGGCATTCGGATCCAGGCCCACGATGCCGCAGACCATCCGGATGAACGGGAAGAAGAAAATGAGCACCCAGATGACGCCGAACACGTTGAACACCAAGTGCGCCATAGCGGTCCGTCGCGCTTGCGTGTTCGCGCTCATCGCGGCGAGGTTCGCCGTAACCGTGGTGCCGATGTTCTCACCCATAACCAACGCGATACCCTGATAGATGGAGATGGCTCCGGTCGCGCACAGGACCATCGTGATGGCCATCAGCGCCGCGGAACTCTGCACCATGGCCGTCAGGACCGTACCGATCAGCAGGAACAGCAATATGGTGCCGTAATTGGTCTTGAAACTCGAGAAGAAGGCGACGACGGCAGGCTTGCTGGCCAGGTCCATTTCCACACCCGTCTGCTTCAGCATTCCCAGGGCAAAGAGCAGGAAGGAAAGGCCGAAGAGGAAATCGCCGATGTAGCGGTGCTTGCCCAGCTGGATCAGGATAATGCCCGCAAGAAAGGCCGGCCACACCATGTCTGCCATATTGAAGGAGAAACCGGCCGACATGATCCACGCACTCATCGTCGTACCGATGTTCGCACCCATGATGATCGAAATGGCCTGGGTGAGCGTGAGCAGGGCCGCGTTCACGAAGGACACCGTCATCACGGTGGTGGCGGCGGAGGACTGGACCGCGACGGTCACGAGCGCACCGGTGGCAACCCCGGAGAAACGGTTGGTGGTCATCGCGCCCAGCAAGTGACGAAGTTGCGGGCCCGCCATCTTCTGGAGGGCCTCGCTCATCACTTTCATGCCGTAGATCAGGAGGGCGATCGAGCCGAGAAGTTTCAGGACGATAAGCATATGCGTATGGTCGTTTTAGTATTGTTCGATAAAGTCAGTGATCAGTCTGAACACCGGTTCGTAGCTGTTGAAGACGGCATTCTTCCAGTTGTCCAGCGGCGTATGGTAATACGGGAAGGCGGAACCCTCCTCATTTTCGAAGAAGATACAGGGAATCCCGCGCTTGGCGAACGGATAATGGTCGCTGTTCGCAGCCAGTTTGCCATGGTTCAGGGATTTGAAATAGCCCTTTTCCGCATTGATACGCTCCACCAGCTCGAAGCCCCGCTGCCCCTGGTCGCTGGTCTCGCAGTACAGGACAGGATTGTTGTCGCCGATCATGTCCACATTGATGAGGTACCGGATCATTTCCAGCGGCATGACCGGATGCTGCGCATAATACTCCGAACCGCGGAGATTCGCGTCTTCTCCGGAGAAGGCGATGAACAGCATATCGTACTTGGGCCGATGCTGCGCAAAATAGGCGGCCAGCGTGACGAGGGTGGCGGTGCCGGAGGCATTGTCATTGGCCCCGGGATAAAACACCCGGCGGCCAAGGTTGCCCAAGTGGTCGTAATGGGCCGTAAACACGTAACAGCTGTCGTGGCGGGCGCCCTCCACCGAGGCAATGACATTGAAACACTGATAGTTCGTGTAGAACTTGTTGTCAATGTCCACGGTAATGCTCCGGGAACCGCGGGAAATCTGCTTCGAAAGGAGCCAGATGACCGGCTTGGGGTTCACTTTTTCGCCGTAGGCCTTGTAGAACTTCAGTGGGTCGTCCCAGGTAAGGATGAGGCCGGCGTTCGGGGCGCCGTCCGCACTCTGGAGCTTCTGGAAGTCTTCCCGGTGCTTGTAAGTGAACCAGAAATCACAGACGACGAAAGCGTCCTTGTACTCCGGCTTCGCCAGGTCGTCGAAGATTTTCGCGGAATCGTAGTTGAGGGTGTCGATGTAATAGACCGGAAAGGTCCCTTCCACGCCCGGACAGAACTCCCGGACGGTGAAATCCGTTCCCGCGACCATTTTCCGACCGTCGACGGAGAGTTTCATATCCCCGGCGAAGGTATTGATGTCCAAGGTGAAATGCTGGCGGGTAACCGCATCGACACCGGCCTTGCGGTAGGCCTTCTCCAGGTATTTACCGGCTTTGTTCGCGCCGCCGCGGGCATAGCCGCGGCCCTGGAACCGCGCGGAACTCAGATCCTTGACGATCTTTTTATATTGCGTCAGGTCCTGGGCGCTCCCTGGCAGCATGGCGACAGCCAGCAGGATCAGTATCAATACTCTTTTCATGATTATGCAAATATAACAATTCTCTGCCAAACTCAACCCGCATGACGTGCGCAAATCGGATAGAAATCGTATATTTGTATCACTATGAAAGCGATACAAATCACCCAACCGTTCGAACTGAACGTAATTGAAATGGAGAAGCCCGCGTGCGGGGAAGGCGAAGTGCTGCTGCGGATCCGGTATGTCGGGTTCTGCGGGAGCGACCTGAACACCTGGCGCGGCGGGAATGCGATGGCGAAAGCGGGCGTGATCCCGGGCCACGAAGTGGGCGCCGAGATTGCCGCCGTCGGCCCCGGCGTTCCCGAGACGCTCCGCCCCGGTATGACTGTCACGGTCGATCCTTACACCGCCTGCGGGCACTGCGCGTCTTGCCGGAACGGACGCTTCAACGCCTGCGAGTTCAATGAGACACTGGGCGTCCAGCGGGACGGTGCGATGCGGGAATACTTCGTGGTTCCCTGGCAGAAAGTCATTGTGACAGAAGGGATTGCCGTCCGCGACTGCGCCCTGGTCGAGCCCCTGAGCGTCGGTTTCCACGCCGTGAGCCGGGCCCAGGTGACCGGGAAAGACGTCGTCGCCGTCTTCGGCTGCGGAATGATCGGCATGGGCGCCATTGTCGCAGCCGCACTCCGCGGGGCGACGGTCGTTGCGATGGACATCGATGACAAGAAATTGGAAGTGGCGAAGGCGGTCGGGGCGAAGTATACGGTCAATACGGCCTATGAGGACGTGCAGGAAGGCATCTCTGAACTGACGAACGGGTTGCTTGCCGATGTCGTGATCGAGGCCGTGGGCCTGCCCGAGACACAGCGGCAGGCCATTGCCAACGTCGGTTTCACGGGACGCGTCGTGTTCATCGGCTACGCCAAGGACCAGACGACCTTCCGCACCGCCGATTTCGTCAAGAAGGAACTGGACATCCGCGGTTCCCGCAACGCCTGTCCGGAGGATTTCCAGGCCGTTACCGACTATCTCCGGCGCGGCGACTGCCCGTACGACAAGCTGATAACAGCGGTCGTCAAGCCGGAAGAGGCGGCGGAAGCGATGCGGCATTGGCACGAAAACCCCGGAAAGGTATTCCGCATCCTCGTTGGATTCTAAAACAGTAACGCCATGATCTATCGTGAATTGGGAAAGACCGGAATGAAGCTTTCCGCCATCGGTTTCGGCGCCTCCTCCCTTGGCGGCGTCTTCCATGATTTCGAAGAGGCGAAGGGCATCGAGGCCGTGTTCGCCGCCATTGACGCCGGCATCAACTTCATCGACGTATCTCCGTATTACGGCTATTACAAGGCGGAGACCGTGCTCGGGAAGGCCCTGAAGGACATCCCGCGGGACAAGTTCTTCCTGTCCACGAAAGTGGGCCGCTACGGCGAGGACGGGCACAACACCTGGGACTACTCCGCCGAACGCGTCACGCGCAGCGTGTACGAGAGCATGGAACGCCTGAACATCGACTATATCGACCTGATCAATGTCCATGACATCGAGTTTTCGAACCTCAACCAGGTTGCCAATGAGACGCTTCCGGCGCTTGTCAAGCTCCGCGAAGAGGGCGTCGTCAAGCACGTGGGGATCACGGACTTACAGCTCGAGAACCTGAAGTGGATGGTTGAACACGTTCCTGCCGGAACGGTGGAAAGCGTGCTCAATTTCTGCCATTACTGCCTGAACGACGACAAACTCGTGGATTTCCTGGACTTTTTCGAGGCCCGCGGCATCGGCGTCATCAACGCTTCACCGTTCTCGATGGGGCTGCTGACGCAGCGGGGCGTGCCGGCCTGGCATCCCGCGCCAAAGGCGCTGGTGCAGGCCTGCCGGCTCGCCGCTGCGCACTGTGCCGCCCAAGATTACCCCATCGAAAAACTCGCGATGCAGTTCTCCCTGCAGAACCCGCGCATCGCCTCCACCCTCTTCAGTACCACCAAACCCGAGAATCTCCGCAAGAACATCGCCTACATGGACGAACCCATGGACCTGCAACTCGTGCAGGACGTGCGGACAATCATCGGCGACCAGTTCCGCGTTTCCTGGTCAAACACTTGAGAGTATGTTGATTATAGACGCCCACAGCCACCTGTGGCTCCGGCAGGAAGCCGTTGTGAACGGGAAAGAGATCCGGCCGCTCCCGAACGGCCGGTGCCTGTTCATGGGCACGGAAGTCCAGATGCTTCCGCCCTTCCTGATCGACGGCCGGAACCCAGCAGAGGTGTTCCTTTCAAACATGGACTATGCACAGGTGTCGGCCGCCGTCGTCACCCAGGAGTTCATTGACGGCCTGCAGAACGACTACCTGGAGCAGGTGGAGCTTCGGTATCCGGAGCGGTTCTTCGTGTTTGGGATGTGCGAGTTCCGCAAGCCCGGTTTCCTGGCCGAGGCGGAGGAACTCGTCGGCCGGGGCTTCCGGGGTATCAAGATCCCCGCCGCCCGGCTCCTGCTGCCCGAGGGCCGCGTCCGGCTGGACAGTCCCGAAATGATGGAGATGTACCGTTTGATGGAAGACCGGGACATGATCCTGCACGTGGAACTCGCCGACGGGGACCTGCAAGTTCCTGAAATGGAAACGGTTATCGCCGCGTTTCCCCAGCTCCGGATCCTGATCGGCCACTTCGGGATGGTCACCCGGCCCGGCTGGATGGAGCAGATCCGCCTCGCCCGCCATCCCAACGTGTACGTGGAATGCGGCGGCATCACCTGGCTCTTCAACGACGAATTTTACCCCTTCCCTTCGGCCGTGCAGGCCATCCGGGAAGCGGCGGACGAAGTGGGCATCGACAAGCTCATGTGGGGCTCCGACTACCCCCGCACCATCACGGCCATCACTTACAAGATGTCCTACGACTTCATCGTCAAGAGCCCGCTCCTCACAGATGCGGAAAAAGCCGCCTTCCTGGGCCTGAATGCGCAACGTTTCTTCGGTTTCGGCGACCTCCCCATCCCGAAGCATGTGAAGAACATGTCCGAATAAGGGGCAAGAACGAAACTTTTTCCGTAAATTTGGAATTATGCTTGAAAAGTTTGTCTCCCAGGTCAATGATATCGTCTGGAATCCCGGACTGGTCGTCCTGCTGATTGCCGCCGGACTGTATTTCTCGGTCCGGACGCGATTCGTGCAGGTCCGCCGGTTCAAACTGATGCTCAAGTCGCTTTTCTCCAAGAAGGAGGGCGCGAAGGGCATCTCGTCGTTCGAAGCGTTCTGCATCGCCCTGTCCGGGCGCGTGGGCACCGGCAACATCGTGGGCGTGGCGACGGCCATCGCCTTCGGCGGGCCCGGCGCGGTGTTCTGGATGTGGATCGTCGCCTTCTTCGGTGCGTCCACGGCCTTCGTGGAATCCACCCTGGCGCAAATCTACAAGTTCCCGCACCACTCCGGCTACCGGGGCGGCCCGTTCAGCTTCATCGAGCACGGGCTGGGCAAGAAATGGCTGGGCATTGCATTCGCGGCCATTACCGTCCTCGCCTGCGGTTTTTTCCTGACGACCGTCCAGTCGAACGGCGTCTCATCGGCCATTAAGAATGCTTTCCCCGTCGCTCCCCTCACCTCCGGCATCGCCCTGGCGGTCATCCTGGGCCTTGTCATTTTCGGCGGCGTCAAGCGCATTGCGCGGGTGGCCTCCATCGTAACTCCGTTCATGGCCCTCGGTTACATTCTGATGTCGCTGGTGGTCATCGGCTTCCATATCCAGGATGTCCCGGCCGTGTTCGCCTCCATTGTCACGAACGCCTTCGGCATCAACCCTATCTGCGGCGGTATCATCGGCTCCACCATCGCCATGGGCGTCAAGCGAGGCATTTTCTCCAATGAAGCCGGCCAGGGCACGGGCGCCATTGTCTCGGCGGCCACCGATGTCCCGCATCCGGCTCAGCAAGGCCTCGCCCAGGCCTTCTCCGTGTATGTCGACACCCTGCTCGTGTGCACCGCCACGGCTCTCATGATCCTCTGCTCCGGCACGTACAACATCCTGGGCAGCGACGGCGAACTCCTGTACGCCGGTGCACCGGAACTAGCCAACAACTATGTAAACTACACCCAAAGCGCCGTGGATACGGTGTTCAAGGGCTTCGGCAGCCAGTTCGTGTCCATCGCGATGGTCTTCTTCGCCTTCAGCACCATCATGGCCTACTACTTCTACGCGGAAACCAGCATTATCTACCTGTTCCGCGGCCGCGAAGGCAAGGGCGAGAAGGTCGCCATCCGTATCTTCCAGGTGCTCATGCTCGCAGCGGTCGTGTTCGGCGCGGTGCGCGAGGCGGATGTCGTCTGGCAGCTCGGTGATATCGGCGTGGGCCTGATGGCCTGGTTCACCGTCATCGCCATCCTGATCCTGTGCCCAAAGGCTATCAAGGCCCTGAAGGAATTCGAGAAAGTGGCATAAATGGCCAGACCCACCTACATACAGGTGATCCTGCCGCTTCGGCTGGAGTGGGAACCGTGCTATCGGGTTCCGGAAGGGACCGTGGTACGGATCGGCGACCGCGTAAGGGTCCTTTTCGCCCGGAAAGAATATGTCGGGGCCGTCAGTGCCGTCGGCGTCCAGCCCCAGACGGACGAGAACCGGATCCTGCCTGTCCTTGCCGCAGAAGAAGGCTTGCCCAAGGTCCTCCCGGACGAAATCAAATTCTGGCGGGCTGTCAGCGACTATTACCTCTGCTCCATCGGCGAAGTGTACAAGGCCGCCTATCCCGCCCTGAAAATCGACCAGGAGGAGGTGGAAGCCCGGGTCAAGGAGCGGTTGGAAGCGCGTCTGGAACGTCTGAAGGACAAGGCCGACAAAGCCCGCAGGGACGATACCCGGGAGCGGTATAAATCAGAGATCGAGGCGGTCCAAGCACTATTGCGGGGTGAGAAACCCGCGGCCGTCCCGACGCCCGTCACCCTGTCCCCCGCCCAGGAAACCGCCGCCGCTTCCGCCCGAAAGGCGTTTGAATCCGGCAAGACCGTTCTCCTGCACGGGGTCACCGGCTCCGGCAAGACGGAAATCTACCTGAAACTGGCGCAGGAAACCCTGGAAAAAGGCCGGAATGTCCTGTTCCTGGTTCCGGAAATCGCCCTGTCGCGTCAGCTGGAAGACCGCATCGCCGCCGTCTTCCCGGACGTGCAGGTATTCCATTCGGGGGTGTCCTCGGCGCGTCGGTCGCAGGTGGCGTCCCGGATCCGGAGACCCGGTCCTTACCTGGTCCTCGGTACCCGGTCTGCCTTGTTCCTCCCCCACCACAACCTGGGGCTGATCATCGTGGACGAGGAGCACGATACATCGTACAAGCAGGATGCGCCGGCACCGCGCTACAATGCGCGGGAGAGCGCCATCATGCTGGGCGTCATCCAGCAAGCGAATGTCGTGCTAGGCAGCGCCACCCCGTCCCTGGAATCCTTGTACAATGCTGAAACAGGGCGATTTGTCAAGGTCGACCTGAAGGAAAGGTTCCATGCCGGAGACGAGGCGGAAATCCGCCTGATCGACACGGTCGCGGAACGGCGGAAACGGGGCATGACGGGCAGTTTCTCCCGGAAACTGATCCACGAGATCACCGAAACGCTGGATGACGGGGGGCAAGTGCTCGTGCTCCGCGCACGGCGCTCCTATGCCCCATCGGTCCAGTGTACCGAGTGCGGCAAGATTCCCAAGTGTCCGCACTGCCACGTGCCGATGAGCCTGCACCGCGGGCCGGACCGCCTGGTGTGCCACTACTGCGGCCATACTGAACCGTACACGGGCAACTGCCCGTCCTGCCAGGGCGAACTGCAGCCGCTCGGCGCGGGCACGCAGAAGGTGGAAGAAGAGCTGAGAGCCCTGTTCCCGGAACGCCGCGTCGCCCGGCTGGACGGCGATACGCCCGACACGGAGGAGGCCGCCATCATCCGCGGTTTCGCCAACGGAGACATCGACATCCTCGTGGGCACCCAGATCATCACGAAGGGATTCGATTTCGACGGCCTCAGCCTCGTGGCTGTCCTCCAGGCCGACAGCCTCGTGGGACAGCAGGACTTCCGCGCGGACGAGCGCGCTTACCAGCTGCTGGAGCAGTTCCGCGGCCGCAGCGGCCGGCGGGGCAAGCCCGGCCGGATCGTCATCCAAACCCGGGAACCGGAGCATCCCGTCTACACCCGGCTGCAAGGCAGCGACGACGCGGACCTCCTCGCCGAACGCCGGCTGTTCGGCTACCCTCCGTACACCCGCCTCATCCATATCACCCTGAAAGACAGCAACGAAAAGCGGCTGGACTACCTGTCCAAGGAACTCCGGATCGCCCTCCTCGCCGCTTTCTCCGAGGTCGACACGCCACCCGCCGTCATCGGCCCGTATGCGCCCGCCGTCGACCGCATCGCCGGGGAATCCATCCGGCAGGTCCGGGTCATGCTCGCCCGCAACAAAGCCCTCACCTCCCTGAAGAAAACGCTTGAAAAAACGCTCCTTTCGTTCGGAAAGGAGCGTAAGTACACCGCCCATCTGGCGGTCGATGTGGATCCGGTCTAGGTCAGTTCCGGGCGATGAAATCCAGGATGGTCCGGTAATAGAGCATCTGGTTGTCGATGCCCTTGTAACCGTGTCCCTGGCCCTTCATGATCAGGAACTCGACCGGCTTCCCTTCCTTCTTCAACGCGTCGTACAGCATCTGGGAGCCGCCGATGTCCACGCGGTCGTCGTGGTCGCCGTGGATGAGCAGGAGCGGACCGGAGATCTTGTCCACGTGGCTGATCGGCGAACGGTCCATCAGCTTGTCCTTCTCGGTCACCGGGTCGCCGGCCTCCAGGTAGTCCCAGTCCGGGATGTTGGAGTGGTAGTGCTCCCAGATGATGTCGCAGAAGCCGGCCACGGCCACGCCGAACCCGAACGGGAAGGAGGCCTTGAAGCCGTTCACTTCGCCCGGGAAGGTCATCAGCCGCATCGTCTCGTAACCGCCGTGGCTCATGCCGAAGCAGCCGACGCGCTCCGGCGGAATGCCCAGCATCTCGGAGACATAGCGGGCGCAGTAGATCATGTCGATGGTCTCGTTGCCGCCCAGGTCGTGGTCGTTCAGCGCCGCGAAGTCGCGCCCGAACCCGCTGGAACCGCGGGGCGAGGCGCTCAGCACGTACATGCCCGCCGCCGTAAAGATCTGATGCTCCATGTCATAGGCGTTGTCTCCGCCGTAGAAGGACATCACCATCAGGCGGGCCTGGTCGGCCGGGAGCGGGTTCTCGGGAACCATCAGGTACGCGTGCAGCATCCGGGTTTTCCCGGTGGCAGGATCGATGTCGAAGGTCGGGATGCTCAGCTTCTGCGCGTGCGAGGTCACCATCGAGGACTTGATGCTCTCGGGGAGGTCCACCAGCACGGACTGCTTCAGCTGGCCGTCGACGAACTCGACCACCCACATCTGGAAGAGGATGTCCGTCGCGCCGGCCGTGAAATACATCTTGTTCCCGACCGTCGTCTTGAGCGTGAGTGTCGCGGGATATCGCTCGCAAACGATTTCGTTTCCGTCCGGATCCAGGACGGCGACGTCCGAGCCTTCCGGGCTCGTGCGCACCGTCGCCAGATACTTCTTGCCGTCGGCCTCCAGCCATTTCGCGCGAAGGTCCTGCCGATAGGCCGTCACGGGACGGACTTCGCCGGTCGCGCGGTTGAAGGAATAGACATTGGCATAGCCGGTATGGTCGGAGAGGAAGTAGGCGACATCCTGGGAGTACCAGGGAGAAATGACCGCGCAACCGTCCAGGGAAGCCTCCACGGAGGGATCGGTGATCACCTTGTACTCGCCGGTGGCGTAGTCCAGGTAGGCGATGTTCGTGTAGGTCCGGTTGACATTCTTCAGGACGGTCAGCAGGCAGCCGCTGTCATCCGGGCTGGAAGCGATTTCCGTCCATGTCATCCGGAAGTCCGGACGGTCGGTGCAGACGGTCTTGTCTTCCAGGGTCTTGAGGTCCAGGATGTGGAACTCGTCCACATGGTCGTCCCCTACCTGGTCGATGCGGGCCACGTAGAAGGCCTTGTCCTTGGCGTCGTTGAAACTCCAGCCGTAGATGTACGGGACGTCGGTGAAGCAGGTGGTCTCCCCCGTCTTCGGGTCCATCCGGTACAGGTCGATCTTCTCGTCGTTCCGCTGGTCGCCCATCCAATACAGGAAGCCGTCCTTCTCGTTCCAGGAAGGGCTCCATAAATTCTTCTTGGACCAGTCGTCGGACGAGATGACGTCCCCCTGGCTGATGTCGGTGCTCTTCGTGAGGTCGAGCATCACCAGCGGGCTCGGCTCGTCGTTGCGCAGATAATACAGCTTCGTCGCGTCGTCGGAGAGATAGAATCCCCAGGTGGAGTACGGGAAACCGGTCAGGAAGGATTTCACGTCCACTTCCCGGTCGATGAAAGCGACCTTCCCGTCATCCTGTTTCTTCGCACAGGAACTGAAAAGGAATGCTGCCGATAGCAGCAGCATTCCCCATAATTGAATCTTTCTCATTATTTCCTCCAGAATTCGTTCTGGTCTGCAGCGGAGAGCGCCTTGTTGTAGAGCATCTCGTTCTGCGGGATCGGCAGCATGTAACGGGGGCTGTCGGCCGGGAGGGTCTTCACGGAAGCCCAGTGCTCCGGATCCTTCGTGCGGTCGAGGGCCTGGTGCGTGCGCTTGATGTCCTGCAGGCGGAAACCTTCGCCATAGAGTTCCTTGCGGCGCTCATACAGGACGTTCTCCAGGGAGCCGTCCGTCGGGGTGGCGCCGCGGGCGGCCTGCAGCGCGTTCAGCACGGCCTTCGCGTTGCCGCCGGTGCGGGCCTCGCATTCGGCCTTGATCAGGTAGGCCTCCGCGATGCGGGCCAGCGGGAAGTCGGCGTCGCCGATGGAGAGTTCGCGGTGGCTGAACTTGCTGGTGAACCAGCCGTCATCCGCATAGAAGTAGAACGGGAAGAGCTTGCGGCAGTCGCTGTCCTCGAACGAATCGCGGAAGCGCTTGGTCCAGCGCACGGTGCTGTAGCCGTAGAGCGGCTCCTCGAAGTAGTCGCCCTCAAGCGCCGTGTCCAGGTACTCGATGTCGGCCGGATCGGCCTTGCCGGTCTCGTCCACATTGTAGGCGGCCTTCGCGAGGTAGTAGAAGGACGGGATGGACGCATAGTAGTTGGAGGTGGTCTGGTTGAAGTTGTAGTACATCAGCCATTCCACGTTCGGGTCCATGAAGCCGGCCTGGTACTCGGCCTGACTCATCAGGTTGCTGCCGGAGAAATTGTTGGAAGCGGCTTCCTCGGCGAACTTCTTGGCATTGGCCCAGTCGCCCATGTCCAGATAGGCGCGCGCCATGAAGAGGGCGCAAGCCTTCGGGGTGAAGAAGGCGGCATTGTTGGCGTTGCAGTGCTGGCGGGCGTACTCGAAGTCCTTGAGGATCTGCTCGTAAGTGGCCTTCAGCGTCGCGCGCGGCATGTGCTCGGAAGCGCCGTCGGCGGGCTCGGTGCGCAGGATGATGCAGGGGGCCTCGGGGTTGAGGGAGTAAGTCGGCGCGAACAGGCGGGCCAGGCGCAGGAACATGAAGGCGCGCAGGCCATAGGCCTGGCCCAGCAGGTTCTCCTTGCCGGCCTCGTCAGGCATGTCGGTCACGTAGGCGATGATGTTGTTCGCCGCGTCGATGCCCTTGTAGTCATATTGCCAGATGTAGTTGGAATAACCGAACCACCAGGGCTCGTCCTCGGCAACCTGGGAATAGGTGTAGGAATACAGGTTCCAGTTGTACGTGTCGATGCCGTAGTTGCCGCTGGTCATCAGGGCGTCCTCGCCCATCACCTCGGACATGATGGTGCCCAGGGTGTTGGTCAGATAGTAGCCGATGTACATGATGCCGCCGTTCAGGGCGGTCTCCGCCGACGCCACGGACGAGAAGATCTGCGTGTCGGAAACGGCGTTGGACGGGACCGGGTTCAGCACTTCCTTGCTGCAGGAGGCCAGTCCGAAAAGAGCGATCGTAGCGATGTAGAATATCTTTTTCATAGCGCGTCCGTTTTAGAAAGTGAGATTTACGCCGAAGGTGAAGGTCCGGCTGAGCGGAATGTAGTTCGCATAGGCGTCATAGCCGCCGACACCGAAGATGTCGATGTCGTCATAGCCCTTGTAGCGCTTGTCCTTGAACACCGTGAACAGGTTGTCGGCGTTCACGTACACGCGGGCCCCGGAGAGGATGCCCGTCTTCTTGAGCAGGTTCTTGGGCAGGCTGTAGGAGAGGTTCACGTTCTTGAGCTTCAGGTAGGTGGCGCTGTACAGGAAACGCGTGCTCGGGGAGTTGCTCTGGTTGTCGTTCGTGTTGATGAACTTCGGCACGTCGGTGTTGGTGTTGGTCGGCGTCCAGGCGTTGAGTTCGTCCACGCAAATGTTCTTGCCGGAGTTGTTGCCCTCATGCATCATGTTGGCGTACAGGCTGTCATAGAACTTGCCGCCGAGGTTGTAGTAGAACATGAAGGAGAGGCTCAGGCCCTTCCAGGAGAGGTTGTTCGTCAGGGAACCGAAGCCCCAAGGCGTCGAGCGGCCCTGTTGCTCGTACTCGGCCATGGAATAGTTGTTCGTGTTTCCGTCGGCGCCCTTCCAGAGCGGGTCGCCGTTGGCGGGATCCACACCCACCCAGGTGGGCATGTAGAACGTGTACTGGCTCTCGCCCACCTTCCAGATCTTCTTGGTGTCGCCCATGATGATGTCGTCGTCACCCGCGAGGTCCAGGATCTTGTCGGCGTTGTAGGAGAAGTTGAAGTTCACGTCCCAGTTGAAGTCCGCCGTCTGCACGGGAACGGCGTTCAGGCTGAACTCCACACCCTGGTTCTGCACCTTGGCGAGGTTCATCATCACGCTGGTGAGGCCGTGGGAAGCGGGCAGCGGGAACTCGTAGAGCAGGTCGTCGGAAGTCTTCCGGAAGTACTCGACGGAACCGTTGAGGCGGTTGCCGGCGAAGCCGAAGTCCAGGCCGATGTTCAGCATCTTCTGCTTCTCCCAGCCCAGTTCCGGGTTGGAGAGGCTCGTGTGGCCGAGACCGGAGTTGTAACCGTACTGATAGCTGTCGCTGGCCGTCCAGAGGCCCAGGGACTCGTAGCGGCTCAGGCCGGCGTTGTTGCCGGAAGTACCGTAGCTGACGCGGAACTTGAGGTCGCTCAGCCAGTCGACGTCTTTCAGGAAGTCCTCCTGCTTCATCCGCCAGGAGGCGCCCACGCTGAAGAAGTTACCCCACTTGTTGTCCGCGCCGAACACGGAGGAACCGTCCCGACGGAACGAAGCGGAAGCGAAGTACTTCTCGGCATAGTTGTACTCGGCGTGGCCCAGGTAGGAGATCAGGGCGGCGTCGGTGTACCAGGAAGTGAGGGACTGCGGCTTGCTGGCGCCGGCGAGTTCCTGGAGGAAGTCGAAGGCGAAGCCGGTGGCGGCGCCGTCGAAGCGGGTGATCCGGCTCTGCCAGTACTCGTAACCGGCCATGGCGGACACCGTGTGGAGGCCGAAGGTGCGGTTGAAGTTCAGCGTGGTGGTGCTGGTGAACATCAGGTCGCTGGTCTGGGTACGGCCGCCGCGGCCGCTGTAAGCCGGACCGTCACCGTGATACTTGTTCCAATAGAAGATATCGTACACGGACACGTAGTCGGGCGAGAAGGTCGTGCGGGCGGTGAGGCCGTCCATGAACTTCACCTCGGTGAAGAAGGAGGCCAGCAGGCGGGCCGTATTGGCCTTGTTGGTGTTCATCAGCGGGATGGCCACCGGGTTGAAGTCCTTGGCGGCCGGGTTCGTCCAGTTGTACTGCTTCTCGCCGGCCTCGTCCAGGACGTAGTTGCCGTTGGAATCGACCTTGTACACCGGGACGGCGTTCGGGAAGGAGAGGGCGTTGTACAGCGGGGAGGCGCCGGCGCTCTGGGAGACTTCGGAGTTCTGCGTGGCGTAGGAGAACACGACGTTCATGCCGCCCTTGAGCCAGGGCTTCACCTGCGCCTCGATGTTCGCCTTGCCGGAATAACGGGTGTAGCGGGCCGTGGGCGTGGTGCCGGTCTGGTCGAAGTAGCCGCCGGAGAAGAAGTAGTTGAGCTTGTCGGTGCCGCCGGAGTAACTCAGGTTGTAGTCCTGGGAATAGCCCTTCTTCATCACCTCGCGCTGCCAGTCCGTGTCGATGACGACCTTCGCGCCACTGACCACATTGCCACTGGCGTCCAGCGGGTTGGCCACGTTGAACGGGTTCCAGGACAGGGTGCCCTGCGCCTGCTCGTTGGCCCACTCGGCGCCCTTGCCGGCCTCCATGTAGCTGTTGAAGATGAGCTTGTAGTAGTCCCCGGAATGCGCCATCTCGTACTGGCGCGGGACGGCGGAGACGCCGTAGGCGGCGTTGAAGTTCATGTGGCCCTGGCCGGCCTTGCCGGTCTTGGTGGTGATGATCACGACGCCGTTCGCCGCGCGGGAGCCGTACAGGGAGGCGGCCGCGGCATCCTTCAGCACCGTGATGGACTCGATGTCCTGCGGGTTGATGCTGGACAGGATGCTGGTGGTGGTGTTCGCATCACTGGCGTTCTTCGAATAATTGGAGCTCGTGGTGGCCACGCCGTCGATCACGTACAGCGGCGAGGCGGAGGCGTTGAGCGTACCGGTACCGCGGATGCGGAAGGTGGTCGCGGCGCCCGGCTGGCCGGAGGCGGTGCTCACCTGCAGGCCGGGAATCTTGCCCTGGAGGGCCTGCTCCACGGAGGAGACAGGCTTCTGGGCCAGTTCCTCGGAGCGGACCATCGTGGCGGAACCAGAATAGGAGGACTTCTTCGCCGTGCCGTAGGCGACGACGATGGTCTCGTCCAGGAATTCGGCGCTGGGAGTGAGTTCCACGTTCAGGAGGCGGTTGCCCCGGATGGGAACCTGCATGGTCTCATAGCCGATGGAGGAGAAGATCAGGACGCCGTCCGAAGGGGCGTTGATCGAATAGACACCATCCACGTCGGAAACGACACCCTGCGTGGTGCCGCTGACGATGACGGAGGTGGCGGGAACCGGATCGCCGTTCGAGGCGTCCGTCACTGTGCCCTTGACCGTGATGTTCTGTCCGGCGAGCGCCGTGCAGAAGGAAAGGGCCAGAATCGAGAATAAAATCTTAATTCCTTTCATGGTTAAACATTAGGTTGATTTCAGTTTGTAATCGGTACAAAAAGGACTTACAGCCCATTTCACACGCACTACTAGCCATCCCAACCGCAAATTAACAATATTTTAATTACAATTCCAAATTTGACCGGGAGCCGGTCCGCGTGGAACTTTTTGTGGAACATTCCCTTGCAGGGGCAGGGATAATTTCCTATATTTGTAGGATAATTGCCCAACCGAGGGCAGTAGTCAACGAATATGGGAAAAATCATCGCCATAGCGAACCAGAAGGGCGGCGTGGGCAAGACCACGACGGCCATCAACCTGGCCGCGTCCCTCGCGGTCCTGGAGAAGAAAGTGCTCATCATCGACGCGGACCCGCAGGCCAACACGACCTCCGGTCTCAACTTCTCCCCGGACAACGACGAGAAACGCACCCTCTACGAGGTCATCCGGGGAGACATCCCCGCGGAGGACGCCCTTATCCAGACGGAGTTGCAGAACCTCCACATGATTCCCTCCCACATCAACCTCGTGGGCTCGGAAATCGAAATGATCAAGTGGCCGGACCGCGAATCCTACCTCAAGAAGGCCCTGGCGCCCATCCGCGACCGCTATGACTACATCATCATCGACTGCTCCCCTTCCCTGGGCTTCATCACCGTCAACTGCCTGACGGCGGCGGACTCCGTGATGATTCCGGTCCAGCCGGAGTTCTTCGCGCTGGAAGGCCTCGCGAAGCTGCTCCAGACCATCCGCCTGGTGCAGAACAACATCAACCCCGGCCTCACCATCGAAGGTTTTGTCGTGACGATGTTCGACGGCCGGACGAAGGTGCACAGCCAGGTGGTGATGCAATTGCGCGAGCATTTCAAGGACCTGGTGTTCAACACGATCATCCAGCGCTCCATCCGCCTGAGCGAGGCCCCCTCGCACGGCAAGCCCATTGTCCTTTACGACGTGACCAACAACGGCACTTCCAACTACCTCCACCTGGCAGAGGAAGTGCTCACCAAGAACGAAGACATCTGATGGCGAAAGTACAGCATGGCCTGGGCAAGGGCCTCAGCGCCCTCCTCGGCGACGACGCCGCGGACCTCCGCGAAATCCGCAAGCCGGTCGGCTATATCAACAAGGACGTAGTCGGGACCACCCCGGAGAAGGAAGTCACGGCCGACGTCCTCCGCATCCCGGTGGACCTCATCGAGCCGAACCCCTTCCAGCCCCGCATGAGTTTCGGGGAGGAAGCCCTCCAGGAACTGGCGGACTCCATCCGCACCTTCGGGCTCATCCAGCCCATCACCGTCCGCAAGAAAGGCTCCAAGTACCAGATCATCAGCGGTGAGCGCCGTTTCCGCGCGTGCACGAAGGCCGGGATGGACATGATTCCCGCCTATATCCGTGATGCCAATGACCAGGGTATGCTTGAGATGGCCATCGTCGAGAACATCCAGCGCGAGAACCTGGACCCGATCGAGGTGGCGATGAGCTACCAGCGCCTGATGGAGGAATGCCGCCTGACGCAGGAACAGATGGCGGACCGCGTGGGCAAGAAGCGTGCCTCCGTGGCGAACCAGCTCCGGCTCCTGAAACTCCCTGCCAAGGTCCAGCACGACCTGAAGGTGGGCCTGGTGAGCGTCGGCCACGCGAAAGTCCTCCTGGGCGTGGACGACCCGAAGGCACAGGAAATGCTCTGCGACCTGATCGTCCGCCGCGGCCTTTCCGTCCGCCAGCTGGAAGAGAAAGTCCGTGCGCTGGAGAAAGGCCTCCCGCAGCCGGAAGAGAAGGAACCGCAGGAACTCCCGGACATGTACTACCGTCTCCTGGAGAACGTAGGCCGCTATTTCGGCGACAACATCTCCCTGAAGCGCACTCCCGCAGGCAAAGGCTCCATGACCATCCGTTTCGATTCGGATGAGCAGATGGAACATTTCTTGCAGGCCCTGGACCCTAACCGTGGATAGTCCTTCATGAAGTTACGCCTCACCTCCGTCCTTGCCGCTGCGCTGCTCGCCCTGCTCGCGCCCGCCGTCCTCCACGGCCAGGCGCGGGACGACCAGTTCAAGCGGGACGCCTTCTCGCAGAACTATGCGGACACGTCCAAGCAGGCGAAGACGGACAGCTCGCAGCTCTTCAGCTTCAAGCAGTATTTCGGCAGCCTGGCCCACAAGCGGCCGGGCCAGGTCCAGAACCTGTTCATGGGCTCCACCGTCTTCATGGGCGGCGGTCAGATCTACAACCGGCAGTACTGGAAGCTGCCCGTCGTTTACGGCGGCATCGGCGCCGGCGTCGGCCTGGGCATCCATTTCAACAACCAGTTCAAGGCCACCGGCGACGAGAAGTTCAAGAAATTCAGCACGTTATCCTATATCGGTGCCGGACTCGTCTGGTGGGGTTCCCTCCTGGACATGACCGTCACCTTCCCCGCGGAACGGAAGCCCGATCCCGGCAAGGCCACCCTGTACTCCATCCTGTTCCCCTGCCTCGGGCAGGTGTACAACGGCGAGTACTGGAAAATCCCCATCTACTGGGGCGGCATGGCCGCCAGCATTTATTACTACTCGACCAACAAGCGCAACTACGAGCGTTACAAATGGATCTACGACCAGGCCACCAGCACGGAAGAAGGCGTCGAGAAACCGCCGGTCTCCGCGGAGAATGCGCTGGTTTACCGCGACCTTTTCCGCCGGTACCGGGACTATTCCATCCTGGCCGCGGCGCTGGTCTATGTGATCCAGGTCGTCGATGCGAACGTCTTCGCCTACATGCAGGACTTCGAAGTGGACGATGACCTTTCCCTCCGGCTGGAGCCTACGGTCATCTCGCCGGACTATGCTGCAGCCCCGGGCTTGGGGCTCGGCCTCACCCTCAGATTCTGATCCCGGATGAAACATTTATCGATCATATGCGCGGCCTTCCTCCTCCTTTCCCCGCTTCCGGCCGCAGCGGGCATACAGCTCGACCGGAAAACCCGCAAGCAGCTGGAAAAAGAGAACCTCCAGTTGCGGCAGCGCCTGGAAGAGGTCAAGCTGGAACTGGAAGCGATCAAGTCGGACGCCCATGAACGCGACAGCCTCCAGACGCAGCTGGACGGCCAGGGAACCTACCAGGAAGCGGCCGGAATGGGTGCGGCCGTCGACTATTTCGACAGCCCGCTGTATGGTGGCGGTGAGTATGTGGAAGACCAGCAGGGCGGCCTCGACTATACGGACGACGTCACCGACAGCCTCCTGAGCATCTGGTACCTGCACCGCCAGATCCGCGAGAACCCGCAGAGCGAGTACAACATGGACAGCGTCCATTTCTCCTCCGGAGTCCCGGACCAGGTCCTCATTGAGCGGCTGCAGCGGATGAATTCCTTCATCCAGCTGCCCTACAACGAGACCGTCAAGAACTACATGGTCCTCTATTCCGAGAAGATGCCCACCCGGATGGGCCAGATCCTCGGCCTCGCGCAGTACTACATGCCCATCTTCGAGGAAGCCTTCCGCAAGTACGGCCTGCCCCTCGAACTCAAGTACATGGCCATTATCGAGTCCGCCCTGAACCCGGTGGCGGTCTCCCGTGTCGGCGCGACCGGCATGTGGCAGTTCATGCATTCCACGGCCCGGAACTACGGCCTCCGGATCGACTCTTTCATCGACGACCGGATGGACCCGGTCGCCTCCGTGGACGCGGCCGCCCGGTACCTCCGGGACGCGTACCGCATTTTCGGCGACTGGAGCCTCGCCATTTCTTCCTACAACTGCGGCTCCGGCAACGTGAACAAGGCCATCAAGCGTGCCGGACGGCGTGATTTCTGGTCCATCTATCCCTATCTCCCCCGCGAGACCCGCGGGTACGTGCCGGCGATGGTGGGCGCGATGTATGCGGTGAACTATGCGAAGGAATATGGCCTGGAGCCCGCGCCGGTGCAGATGCCCGCGCACATCGACACCTTCATGGTCAACAAGAACCTCCACTTCCGCCAGATCAGCGAGGTGATCGGGGTGCCGATCGACGACCTCCGGGACCTGAATCCGCAGTACTACAAGGACATCGTCCCGGGCAACCAGGGCGAGCAGGTCCTCCGCCTCCCGTTCAACTACAGCAACGCCTTCCTGGACAGCCAGGATACGATCTACAAGTACAAGGCGGCCGAGATGTTCTCCGGTTCCATCGATGACGGCCGGAACGCCCGTCCGGCGGCGGCAGCAGCCCGCAAGCCCGCTTCCGGCGGCGGCCAGTGGGTCTACTACAAGGTCCGCCGGGGCGACAACCTCGGAAAGATCGCCGCACGGCACCACACGACCGTCAAGAACATCAAGTCCTGGAACGGCCTGAAGAGCGACCGGATCCGCGAAGGACAGCGGCTGAAGGTGGGCAAGCGCTAGCGGTCCGCCTGCAACTGGAGTTTGAGCCCGGCCACGCCGGGCTTTTCCTTTTGCCACCGGTAGGATCCGCGGAGGTACAGTTTGAGGGATAACCTCCGGAACCGTTTCTTCCAACCGGCGTACGCCATCGCAGAAAACCCGGTCCCGTAGTAAGCCGGCGCCGTGAAGTTACCCGGCGCATCCCGCTCATAGACATAGATGCGGGACTGCCAGCCGGGGGTGGCATGCGCCGTGAGGCGGATCCAGGCAAACCCGCCCGGCGGCTTCCATCCCCCTTCCAGATAGCCCAGGAAACCGAATCCCCCGTCGTGGACCCCGTTCAGTCTCCCTTTGACGGCCCATACGTCCCGGTTCCAGGTCGCATCCGCCCGGATATCCGCCCGGTTGCTCTCATAATTGCGCCACCGGTACACCAACCGGGACTCCAGCAGCCAGTTTTCCGTCACCGTCCAGGACAGCAGGCCGGTGGATTTGGCCTGCTTCCGGCCTGTGTCGGTCGCCGGTTTGGGAAGAAGTGCCGCGTCGACGGTCAGGGAAGCCTTGAAAGCGCGGCTGTCAGAGTGATAGGAAATGCCGGCCGCCGCACCGTATTCCCCGTTTTTCTTGCCCGCATAGGCACTGGGAACCGCCCGCAGCTGGAGACCGCCTCTCCAGTTCTCACCCAGCGGGAACAGGGTCCCGGCCAGCCCGGCGAGCGACTTCCCGCCCCAGGCCGCTTCACCGAATATGTCCACCCCGCGGACGCCGGTCTTCCCGTCCAGGGAGATCCGGGCGGGCGTAACCGTGACACCGGCCTGTCCGCGCCGTCCCAGCCAGCCGGCATGCGCACCCACCGTCCCGTCCAATGCGCCGAACAGGGCCCATTGGACATGGCGGCCCGTATAGTCCCAGGCCAGGCCGCGGTACGTCCCTGCGCCGTTGAAGGACCAGGAAGGCGCAATGCCGTTCGCCCGCCTGGAAAAAGCGTCCAGGGTAGACAGGCCTGCCAGTTGGAAGGCACTCCAGAAGGCCAGTCCCTGCCCGTAGCGGACATTGTAGTCCCCGACGAGTATCTTTCCTTTCGACAGCCGGTAAAGGCCGTAGAATGTCCCGTTCCGGCTTTTCCAGGCCCCGGCCGCTTCCAGGTTCCCCGCCGTGAGGCGGTATTTCGCGCCCACATCCTTCAGTGTGACCCGGACCAGGGCCGTATGACGGAACGTAAGCGTGTCCCGGACCGCCTCGCCGGGACGGCGGGCGGATTCCAGGGAAAGGAAAGGGCGGAGCGCCGCGACCGCCTCTTTTCCGAATCCATCCACCCGCTCCAGCTCGGCGAAGGACAGCACATCCCCGGAAAGGCTGCGGTACTCGGCAAGCGCCGCGGCCTGATACGGGGTCAGGAGCCCGCTTTCCAGCAGGCGGGCCCGGGATGCCCGGTTGAGGGGCAAGGGACGGCATCGGAAAGATTCCAGTTCGTCGACCAACCGGTCGTCCAGGGCTTCGGGGCTGTCCGCCCCGGTGAGATACAGGGCCGCCCGGACGACTTCGTCGGTCTGGGCGGCGGCCGGCGCAGCGGCCAGCAGGAACACGAGCAGCACGATTCTTCTTCTCATGGGCCCAAAATACGGTTTTCCTCCGGGCTCCGATGTGGTCCGCGCGTTGTTTCAGTTCAAAATAAATGTTTTCGATGATTTTTTGTGTTTTTCTTATTATTTTTGTGTTGCTAAAACAGGACCCCATGAAAGACAGAATCAAACTTCACGACAAGGTTTTCAAACCCCTCATCTCAGGAGACCAGATCGAAAAGTCCATTGACGCCGTCGCCGCCAAGATCAATGCCGACTATGAAGGCACGGGAACTGTACCTGTCCTCCTCTGCGTGCTGAACGGCTCCATCCTCTTCACCGCCGAACTGATGAAGCGCCTGGACTTCGACGTGGACCTGATGTCCATCAAGCTCTCCTCCTACCGGGGCACCTCCTCCACCGGCGCGGTGCACATGGACATGGGGCTCACCGGCGATATCACCGGCAAGGAAGTCATTATCGTGGAGGACATCGTGGACACGGGCCGCACCATCGAGGCCCTCGTCAAGATCCTGTACGCCCGCAAGGCCGCCAAGGTCAAGGTGTGCACCCTGCTCCTGAAGCCCGAGATGTACAAGAAGACCATCGGCCTGGACTATGTGGCCATGGAGATCCCGAACGATTTCATCGTGGGCTTCGGCCTGGATTACGACGGCCTCGGCCGCAACTACAAGGACATTTACATCCTGGATACGGAAACAAAGCTTTGAATATGAAATACTACATTCTCTTCGGCCCTCCGGGCGCCGGCAAGGGCACCCAGGCCAGCGCCATGGTGCAAAAGTACAACCTCTGCCACCTCTCCACGGGTGAACTCCTCCGCAGCGAGATTGCCGCGGGCACGCCGCTCGGCCTCCAGGCCAAGGTCCTCATCGAGGCCGGCTCCCTCGTTCCTGACGAAGTCGTCGAAGGCATGATCGAGGCCAAATTCCAGGGCACGGAAGGCGTGGACGGCTTCCTGCTGGACGGCTTCCCGCGCACCATCGCCCAGGCCGAGGCCCTCGACGCCATGCTCGCCAAGACCGGCGAGGCCGTCACGGCCGTGGTTTCCATCATGATTCCCGACGCCATGATCCACGAGCGCATCGCGCACCGTGCCACCATCGAAGGCCGCGCCGACGATGCCCGCCCCGAGGTCGTGGAGAACCGTATCCGCACCTATCACGAAAAGACGGAGCCCCTCGTGGGATTCTACAAAGAAGCCGGCCGGTACAACGAAATCGACGGCGTGGGCACCATCGCGGAAGTCCAGGGCCGCATCTTCGACCTGATGGACCGTTTCTAAACGCTTGTCGTCTTACTTTTTCTGGTTCCGGATCCCCGCAGGGTCCGGAATCAGTCGTTTTACGAGTTTGAGGTCCGGGAAGAACTGGCTGGCGATGACGCGCACGACCGTGTAGGCCGGGATGGCGACCAGCATGCCGACCACGCCGCCGATGTGCCCGGCGAGGAGGATCACGATGAAGATCTCCAACGGACTCGCCTTGATACTGGTAGAATAAATGAGGGGCTGGTACACGAAGTTGTCCACCAGCTGCGTGGTGAGCATGATCGCGAGGACGATGAGGGCGAAAATCCAGATATTCACACCCAGGCCGACGCCGGTGCCGTACTTGAGGATCACGGCGAGGACCACGCCGACCACCTCCCCGACGAGCGGGCCCACATACGGGATAACGTTCAGGATGCCGGCGATGAAGGCAATGCCCAGGGCGTTCGAGAAGCCCAGCCGGGCGATGATCCACAGGCCCAGGAAATCCAGCAGGGCCACGCCGGTCATTTCAATCAGCAGACCCACGAAATAGCGGGACAGGAGTCCCTCGATATCGCCCAGGGACTTCGCCAGTTTCCCTTCCATCCGGTCCGGGACCAGGGCGCTGACGATCTTCCGGAACAGGGTTTCGTCGCGCACAAAGAAGAAGGAGATGAATACGACGGAGAACAGGCCCACGACGAGGCTGGTCACGAAGGATGTCACGGAGCTGATGACTGACGTGACGTTGGACACATTCGTCACCTCTCGGAGCTTGTCCATCAGGATGGTAATGATGTTGAAGTCCGGTCCCAGGCCCGGGAACAGGCCGACGATCCAGTCATTGACCCGGTCCAGGGGATTTCCATCAGCCGTCACGCTGTTCAGCACGGCGGCGTCCCGGACAATGCCCGTCACGACCGGAATGACCTGCGTCACCACCAGGATGAGGGTCCCGAGGATGAGGACAATGGTGAGGATGGCGAGAAGCCCGTCCGGCGCAGACTTACCCCGGAGGCGGATCTTCCGGAGCAACCGCATCACGGGCTGGCCGATCAGCGACACCACGAACGCCACGATGATATACACGAGGACGCTCTTGAAATACCAGCACAGGCACGCCAGGATGGCGAGAGTCGCCGCGATAATGATATACCGGGCCAGCCGGTCAATGCTTCTTTCCTGTTCCATAGATTACAAAGATAGGAAATTTCACGCAAAACTGTCCCCTCCCTCCCCTTTTCGAGTTTTTAAAATATTTTTGTTGAGATTTTGCGAAAAATTATTGTTTTTCAATAAATTCTTTCTATCTTTGCAATACAAACCTAATTTGTATCCGATATGATCGCAACTTGGTGGGCCGATTTGAGCCCGGTCATGAAACTCCTGTGGGGCGTCACCCTCACCGCGACCCTCATCTTCATCATCCAGACGGTGATGACCTTCCTCGGCGCCGATGCGGACAGCACGGACTTCGACATGGATGTGGACACCTCCCTGGACGGCTCCGACCTGTCGAACATCGACAGTGGCGCCAACCTGTACACTTTCCGCAACTTCGTCAATTTCTTCCTGGGCTTTGGCTGGACGGCCATCATCCTGCAGCCGTCGGTGAAGTCCACCGCCCTTCTGGTCATCATCGCCGTACTCGTGGGCCTCGCCCTCGTCGCCCTGGTCATGTACATGTTCAAGTGGCTGTACTCCATGCAGCAGAGCGGCAATATCAACGTGTACAAGTCCGCGGTGGGCTGCCAGGGCAAGTGCTACCTCCGCATTCCGGGCGAACGCGCCGGCGAAGGAAAGGTCCAGATCACCATCCAGGGCGCCGTCCGCGAATACAACGCCGTCACCGACGGGGACGAAATCAAGACCGGCGCCTCCGTCAAGGTCGTCGAAGCCGTCGACGGCAACACCCTCCTGGTCGAAGAACTGAACTCATACATTATATAAGCATATGGAACAGCTTTACATTATCCTCATTGTCGTGGCGGTCGCCTTCGTGACGCTCGCCGCCATCCTGAAGCGCTACCGCCGCTGCCCTTCCGACAAGATCCTGGTCATCTACGGTAAGACCGGCAAGAATTCGACCGGTTCCATTTCCTCCGCCCGCTGCATCCACGGCGGTGCGGCCTTCATCTGGCCCGTGTTCCAGGATTACGCTTTCCTGGACCTGAAGCCCATCTCCATCGAGTGCAACCTTACCAACGCCCTGTCCAAGCAGAATATCCGCGTCGACGTCCCCTGCCGCTTCACCGTGGGTATCTCCACCGAGCCGGACAACATGACGAACGCCGCCGAACGCCTGCTGGGCCTCAGCGTGGACAGCATCCAGAACATCGCGACCGATATCCTCTTCGGCCAGCTCCGTCTCGTGATCGCGACGATGGACATCGAGGAAATCAATGCGGACCGCGACAAGTTCCTCGCCAACGTCTCCACCAACGTGGAGGCGGAACTCCGCAAGATCGGCCTGAAGCTCATCAACGTGAACGTCACCGATATCCGCGACGAGTCCGGCTATATCGAGGCCCTCGGTAAGGAAGCCGCCGCGAAGGCCATCAACGACGCGAAGAAGTCCGTCGCCGAGCAGAACCGCTTCGGTGAGATCGGTAAGGCCGAGGCCGACCGGGACAAGGACATCCGGATCGCCGAGACCACCCGGGACACCCGTATCAAGACCGCCGAGGCGAACGCCCTCGCTGTCGAAGGTGAGAACAACTCCAAGATCGCCATCGCGAACTCCAACGCGACCCGCCGCGAGAAGGAGGCCGAGGCCGACCGCGTGGCCGTCGCCGCCGAAAAGGTCCAGGCCGCGAAGGCCCTCGAGGAAGCCTACAAGTCCGAGCGCGACGCGGAACTTGCCCGTGCCGAACGCGAACAGGCCACCCAGAAGGCCAACGTCGTGGTTCCCGCCCAGATTGAGAAGGAGAAGGCCATCATCGACGCCGAAGCCGAAGCCGAGCAGATCCGCCGCAAGGCGAAGGGTGAGGCCGACGCCATCTTCGCGAAGATGGACGCGCAGGCGCGCGGTGTCCTCGAGATCCTCACCAAGCAGGCCAGCGGTTTCCAGCAGCTGGTCGGTGCCGCCCAGGGCGACGCCCAGAAGGCCGTCCTGATGATGATCGCCGACAAGCTCCCGGATCTGGTCAAGACGCAGGTCGAGGCCGTAAAGGGCATCAACATCGACAAGGTCACCGTCTGGGATACCGGCACCGGCACCGACGGCAAGACCGCTACGTCCAACTTCATCTCCGGTCTGATGAAATCCGTTCCCCCGCTGAACGATCTCTTCAACATGGCCGGCATGGAACTGCCGAACTACCTGAAGGGCGCTGACAAGAAAGAGCCCGAGGTCCAGGAGGAGGTGAAATAATGCCCATCGTCATCAATATCGACGTCATGCTGGCGCGAAGGAAGATGTCCTCCGGCGAGCTGGCGGAAAAAGTGGGCATCACCCCCGCGAACCTGTCCATCCTCAAGTGCGGCAAGGCGAAAGCCATCCGGATCACCACGATGGAGGCCATCTGCCGCGCCCTCGACTGCCAGCCGGGAGACATTCTGGAGTACAGGCCGGAAGAGTCCCCGTCCGGATAAGCCGTCCGAACGAAGCGAAGGCCCCGCAGAAACGCTGCGTGGCCTTTCTTTTTGCCCGAAATTGTGTAAATTTGCCCATTCAATCATTTTGACATGAAGAAATTGCTTCTCCTGGCGGCGCTGGCCGCCGTGGCCGCTTCCTGCGGTCCCAAGTACGAGACCGTTCCGGGCGATCCGCTCGGTGCGAAGATCTACACCCTGAAGAACGGACTGACCGTGTACATGAGCGTCAACAAGGACGAACCCCGCATCCAGACGCTGATGCCTGTCCGCGCGGGCGGCAAGGACGACCCGGCCGACAACACCGGTCTCGCCCATTACCTGGAACACATGATGTTCAAGGGCACCGAGCAGTTCGGCACCCAGGACTATGCGGCCGAGAAACCCCTGCTCGCGTCCATTGACAGCCTGTTCGAGGTGTACCGCACCCTGACGGATCCGCAGGCCCGCCTGGACCTGTATCACCAGATCGACTCTATCAGCTACGAGGCATCCAAGATCGCCATTCCGAACGAGTATGACAAGCTGATGTCCATCATCGGCTCCCGCGGCTCCAACGCCTACACGTCCGACGACGTAACCTGCTATGTGGAGGAAATCCCCTCCAACCAGCTCGAGAACTGGGCGAAGATCGAGGCCGACCGCTTCAAGAACTGCGTCTTCCGCGGCTTCCACACCGAACTCGAGGCGGTGTACGAGGAGAAGAACATGGGCCTGACCGACGACACGGAGAAGACGTTCGACGCCCTGAACTCCATGCTCTTCCCGAACCATCCGTACGGCACCCAGACCGTCATCGCTGAAGAACCCGTCCCTGAAGGCCATCCGCAAGCAGAAGGACACCTTCTATGTCCCGAACAACGTGGCCATCTGCCTCTCCGGCGACTTCGACCCGGACGAGGCCGTCAAGATCATTGAGAAATACTTCGGCGACTGGAAGCCCAACAAGAACCTCCCGACCTTCACCGTGAAGCCGGAGGCGCCGGTCACCGCCCCGATGGAAAAACAGATCCTCGGCAACGAGGCCGAATTCGTGATCATGGGCTGGCGTACGCCAGGCACCTCTTCCACGGACAGTGACATCACGGACATCGTCGCTTCCGTCCTCTCGAACGGACAGGCGGGCCTCATCGACCTGGATGTCGTCCAGAACCAGTCCGTGCTCGACGCCGGCGTGATGCCGTACGGCCGCGTGGACCACGGCCTATTTATCCTCGAGGGTATGCCCAAGGAAGGCCAGACCCTGGAAGAGGTCCGTGATATCCTCCTCGCCGAGGTAGCCAAGCTCCGCGCCGGAGACTTCTCCGAAGAGCTCGTGGAGGCCGCCAAGGCCAATTACAAGCTCCAGGAAATGCAGAGCCTCGTATCCAACCGTGCCCGCGCCAGCCAGTTCGTGACCGCCTTTATCAACCGGATGCCCTGGGAGACCGCTGTCGGCCGGATGGACCGTGTCGCCCGGGTGACCAAGGCCGATGTCGTCGCCTTCGCGAACCAGTTCCTCGGCGAACAGGCGTATGCGATCGCGTACAAGCATATCGGTGAGGATACCTCCATCAAGAAGATCGAAGCTCCGCGCATCACTCCGATCGTCACGAACCGCGACAAGCAGAGCGATTTCCTCGCCGGCATCGCCGCCGCCGAGGTCGCGCCCATCGAGCCCGTATTCGTGGACTTCTCCAAGGACATGACCGTCACCGACTGCGACGGTCTGCAGCTCCTGTACAAGAAGAACGACAAGAACGATATCGCCACGCTCACCTTCCGCTACGACCGCGGCAGTGACAACGACCCGCTCCTGGCCCTGGCCGCCAGCTACTTCGACTACCTGGGCACCCCGGAAAAGACCGCGGCCGAGATCGCGTCCGAAATGTACGGTCTGGCCTGCAGCTACGGCCTCTCCGTCGGTGGTAACACGACGAACGTCCGCGTGGACGGCCTGAGTGAGAACCTGCCCCGGGCGCTCGGTATCGTGGAAAGCCTGTTCCGCACGGCCGTGGGCGACGATGACGTCCTCACCGAACTCAAAATGGACCTCATCCGCAGCCGCATGGACAACAAGAAGAACCAGCGCGCCTGCAACAGCGCCCTGCAGAACTACCTGATGTACGGCGCCGATTATGTGAAGGCCAAGACCCTCACGAACGCCGCCGTGGCCGGGCTTGCCTCCGAGGAGCTCCTCGGCTCCGTCAAGGACCTTCTCACGAAGAAACCCACCATTCTCTACTACGGCCCCGCCCCGGTGGAGGAAGTCGTGGCGATGGTGAAGGCCGCCCATCCGACCCAGGGCCTCGAGCCGCTCGTGAAGACCTACGCCGCCAAGCAGCTCACCCCGACCGCCAAGGTCATCCTGGCCCCCTACCAGTCCCGTCAGTTCAACTACATCCAGTACTCCGACCGCGGCGAGACGCTGGATCTCGCGCAGGATCCGTACATCGACCTGTTCAACGAGTATTACGGCGGTGGCATGAACGCCATCGTGTTCCAGGAAATGCGTGAGTCCCGCGCCCTGGCCTACAGTGCCGGCGCCATGCTCAGCGGCCCTTCCTTCAAGAACGACACGTACGCCTTCCGCGCCACCATCGCTTCGCAGAATGATAAGCTGAAGAAGGCCGTGGACGGCTTCGACGAAATCATCGAAACCCTTCCGGAAGCGCCGGAGAACCTGGAGATCGCGAAGGCCTCTATCCTCGGTCGGCTCCGTACCCAGCGCACCATCGGCGACCGTGTCCTGTACAGCTATCTGACCGCGCAGGAACTCGGTCTCACCGAGCCGCGTGACAAGCAGGTGTATGAGAAAGTGAGCTCCCTGACGATGGATGACCTCCTCGCCACGCACGCGAAATGGATCAAGGGACGTCCCTACGTGTACGCCATCCTGGGTGATCCCACGGACCTGGACATGGACTTCCTCAAGACCCTGGGTCCTGTGCAGCAGGTGACGTTGGAGGAAATCTTCGGATACTAGAGATTCTCTCGTCGGCCCTCCGGGCCTCCTCAGAATGACAAAATATCGAGCGCGCCCTCGGGGTTGGCCGAAAGGACCACCGCGAGGGCGTGTTCTTTCGGTTCGATTCCCTGGGAAAGAAGGCTGGCGGAGAGATTCGGCGTCATTTCGTCGAACCAGCCCACCAGGGCGTTGTCAATGTCGCCGAGGGCTATCTGCGTCGCTGCGTCCTGCAGGGCGCTTTCATAGGAGCGGCCCCGGTGGGAATAGGTGGCGTTATAGCCGTGGCATCCCAGGCGGATGGCGATGAGGGATGCGATGGTGTTGTGCGTGGACTGCATGAAATGCGTCGGCCGCAGCGGGGCGTCTTCCAGGCCCTTCAGGGCCTTCAGGAAGGATTCCGAGTTCTCAATGCAACCGAAGTCCGTGCCAATGACGACGGCCTCCGGAACGTCGATGCCGGCCTGTTTCAGCGCCTCGGCCGAGGTCCAGACCCCCCGCTTCAGGAGCCGGCCCATCCGCCGGGCCTCCATCACGGAGAACAGGCTGCGATAGTCGGGTTCCAGGTCGCCGGGCATCAGCTCGCAACGGGCATGGACATACACTTTCCGCATCATCGGGAGAATAACAGGGATGAATCGTTGCCTCCGAAGCCGAAGGCGTTGCAAAGGATGTGCTTCAGGGGCAGATGCCCGGTCGGGCATGACGCATCGCCGCCCCGATAGGGCGTGATGCAGGCCGGATCGGGCGTCGCCCAGTTCAGGTTGGCCGGAATGAAACCTTCCTGCAGGGCCAGGAGGCAGAATACGGCCTCGATGCTGCCGGAAGCGCTCGTCGTATGGCCTGTGAAGGCCTTGGTGGACGAAACAGGGGGCATTTGCTCCCCGAACACCCGCCGCAGGGCAGCGCTTTCGGAAGCGTCGTTGTTGGGCGTTCCGGTGCCGTGCGCATTGACATAGTCAATCTCTTCAGGCCGGAGGCCCGCCATTCTCAGGGCCTTTTGCATGGCAAGGAAAGCGCCCTCGCCGTTTTCGGACGAAGCCGTCTGATGGAAAGCGTCACAGGCGTTCCCGAAACCGCTCAAGACGGCCAGGGAAGCCACCCCACGGCGTTTCCGGGAGGTTTCAGACTCCAGGATCAGGAATGCGGCTCCCTCCCCCAGGTTGAGTCCGGCGCGGGTGGCGTCGAAGGGCCGGCAGGGAGCCGTGTCCAGGATCATCAGGGAGCCGAACCCGTGCAGGTGGAAGTCAGACAGGGATTCGCTGCCACCCACGGCGACAATCTCCGCCTGGCCGCTCCGGATGAGGTTCGCGCCGAATATGACGGCGTTGGCCGCCGAAGAGCAGGCCGTGGACAAAGTGGTCGCCCAGGGCGACCCGCCGAAATGCGCGGCGATGGCGTCCGTGGACGCCCCGCAGTCGTGCAGCGGCGAATACGCCGGGAAGATCCGTTCCGTCAGGTCCATGCCGCCGACCGTGGTCCCGCCGATGAGGGGAACCCCCGTGAGGTCTTTGAGCCCCGCCTGCGCAAGGGCCTCCTCCAGGGCCAGGATGCCCATCAGGGAGGTCCGGGACAGGCCTTGCCGGGCCCCGCACCGCGCCGCCATCTCCGCATCGGAAAACTTGACTTCCCCGACCGGGAAAGCCTTCTCCTCCGTACGCAGGTAGCGGACCGGGGCTATGCCGGAACGGCCGCGCCGGAGGGCGTCCAGGGTCTCCCCCTGGCCGCATCCGACGGCGCTCACCACACCGGCGCCGGTGACATGGATGAGCGTTTCCATTTACTTGGTCCGGTTGGCGGCCACGTAGTCCGCCATCACGGCCACGCTCTGGAAGACTTTCTTGCCTTCCTGCGGGTTCGCCAGGCGGATGCCGTAGTTGCGCTCCAGGAGCACGATCAGTTCCAGGACGTCAATGGAGTCGAGGCCCAGCCCTTCGTCGCCGAAGAGGGGCGCGTGGTCATCGATATCGGCCGGGGTCATCCCGTCCAGGTTCAGGGCGTCGATCAGTTTGAGCTTGATCTCATTGATTAACTGTTCCATATAAGTTATCCACGTTGAATTCTTTGCCGTTTCCGCCCCGCTCCACCAGGAAGGCGAAGGCGGTGTAGTCGTCGTCCGCGCGGCAGTCCACCCAGCCGCAGAGGGCGGAAGCCGTCACCGAGTCCTGGAACGCCTGCTCCACGAGGGCGACGAAGGTTTCGGGATCGAACCGCTCCATCACATAGGCCGAGGTCTCCCCCTCGTACTTGTTCCGGATGGCGATTTCGCCCGTAATGATATTTGGAAGGGTGTACACGAACAGGGACGGGGACGGGAACTCCCGGACCGTCTCCTCGTAATGCCGGTCGTTGCACAGGCTGCCGCAGGTGCTGAACATCAGCACGGCGCGGTCCTCGCGGGGCGTAAAACGCGGTTCGTCCGCGAGCTGCTCCGCCAGGAGGAATCCCAGCTTGCAGGCCGTGTCCATCTTGAAGAACTTGGGGTAATCCCCCACGGTGGCCCGGTACAGGGCCGTCAGGTCGGTGCCGCAGGGGATGGAGGCGAATCGCTTGATCGTCAGCATGCCGCACCTCCTTTTCTGAAGAGCAGCGCCCCGTTCACCCCGCCGAATCCGGAGAGGAGTTTCACGAAGGCCCGCTTGTCGGTCGTGCCTGCCTGGGCCGATACCCGGACCGGGAGGCTGACGCCCAGTTCCGAGAAACCGCGCGTGGGCAGGACGATTCGGGCGTCCACCGCGTGCATCGACAGGATTGATTCCAGGATGCCGGCCGCGCCCATCGTGTGTCCGAACGTGCCTTTCAGCGCATTCACGGGCACATCCAGGAGCCCGGCACGGTCAATGGCGATGGCTTCCATCTCGTCGTTGTACAGAGTGGAAGTACCATGGACATTCACGAAGGCCAGTTCTTCCGGAGAAGTATGCTTGAGCACATACCGGAGGGCCTTGTAGCTCCCCTCGCCCGTCCGGGAAGGACCGGAGATATGGTTCGCATCATTGCGGACAGCACCGTCCACGAGCTCCCAACCGGATTCGCCGAAACCAAGTACGATGGCCGCGGCCGCCTCGCCCAGATTCAACCCGTCACGGGCCGCATCGAACGGCTTGCAGGGCGCTTCGGACAAGGCTTTCAGCGACTGGAAGCCGGTCACGATGAAACGGGACTGCACCTCGGCGCCCACGACCACGACGTGGTCAAAACGGCCCGAAAGGAGCATCCGACGCCCTTGCAGGAGGGCCGCCAGGCCGGAGATGCAGGCGTTGGAAACGACAACGGCGGGATTCGGATTGCCGAAGGCATCCGCGAGCCGCCGGGCGGAACACGCCAGCGTTACATCCTGTGTATCAATATATTCAATGTTTCCTTTGATCGTAGAGAGTACGAACGCCGTGCGCGGGCTGGCCGGGTCAATGCCGGCGGCCTCGACGGCCCGCTGTGCCGCCTCGATGACGATGGAATCGAAGAAAGTCCGCCCCGGAACGGTCCAACGCCCCCGGTCCATCAGCGAAGCCACGAACGGCTCGCGGACCCCGAACATTCCCTCGTAACGCTGCAGGGCCGATTCGCCCCGGCAGACCGCCGCGAAGTTCTCCGCGGGCGTCGCGCCGAGGGGCGACAGGATGCTCTCTCCAATGCAGACGACCTTTCTCATTCCGCCTCCTTTTCGCCCAGGGTCGTCTTCAACGAAGCCTCAGCAATCAAATCCTCACCGACGCGGACCACGGCATCGACCAGGGAGATGCCGAAGACATCCTCCCGGAAGAGAATCGTCGTGGTCAGGGTCTCCCCGACAGCCGGCAACCGGTACACCCGGAATTTCCGGATGGCGCCAATGTAGCCGACGCGGACAGGAACATGCAGGATGAACTTGCACAGATAGCCGATGCGGGCCGCGCTGGACTGGGCCATGTTCTCCAGGATGCCGGGCGCGGTCAGATACCCGTCCGCCACCAGCAGGTGTTCCGCCGGAACCGTGAAAGCCGTCACCGTCTCCCGCTCGTCATAATGGACGAGCCGGTCCACGAACACGAACGGTTCGCGCTGCGGCAGGATTTCGCTGGCTGATATATTGTCGAACGGGCTCATTTCCAGAAATCATAGAAGTTATGCCACTGGTCCGGATACTGGCGGACAACCGCTTCCAGGGCGGCGGCGTAGGCATCGGCCAGGAACTGTACGCACTCCTGCCGGGTTTTTCCTACCGGCTCCGGAAGACGCTCCAGCAGGACATTGTAACGTCGGCGGCCTTCCTTCATCACGAAGACGAGAAGGACAGGGGCCCCGCGCTGCGCAGCCAGGGTGAAAGGGCCGGCCGGGAACGGGGCGGGCTCGCCGAAGAAGCGGCACTGCACCGTCTTCTTCGAGCCGAAGACCCGGTCGCCGGGCAGGCTCGCGATTTCTCCGTCGGCCAGGGCGTTGTTCAGGCTGAAAATGTGCGACAGGTCCTCCGAAACCGGAACCATCCGCACATTGGTGGCGCCGAACAGCTGGGCGCGGTTCTGCATGACCGTCGCCGTCTCCCCGGCAAAGACCAGCGCATTGATCGGCTTCGGTGAAACCAGGGAGTAGCCGACCATCTCGTAGTTGCCCACGTGGGAACTCAACTGGACGAATCCGCCCTCGCCGGCGCAGAGTTCGCGGAACAGGTCCATCCGCGGAACCACCATGTCGAACTTCTTCCCGGCGTACGCGGCGAAGCGGTCCAGGACCACCTGGCCGAACGCGAACTCGTTCTTGTACACGTAGAAGAAAGACTTCACGGGGCCGTAGCCCATCCGCTTCCGGTAGAAGCAGTACGAGGCCTTGAAACCCTTCGCGAAGAGCATATAGAATGGGATGACCAATGCCATACAGCCGTACAGCACTCCCAGGGGAAGGATGCGGAAAAGCCGGATGAGCGTCCGCTGCATCCAGGGCGTTCCGTCCGTGGATCCCTGCCAACCCGTATGTCCGTAATCAGGCAACCTTGCCGGCGATGAATTGACAGAACTCCCCGTAGGTCTTGAGCTCCTTGAAATCCTCCCGCTGCATCTTGAAGCCGAACTCCTCCTCCACCAGCACGATCACGTCCACGACTTCCAGGCTGTCGATCCCGAGGTCCTCCTTGAGGCGGGCGTCGTCCTCGATCTTGCTTTCGTCAATCTCCAGCTCGTCCACGAGGAAGGCATTGACTTTCTCTTGTATCTCGTTGATATCCATATTACTTACGTTTGCAAATCATAATGCTGTGGCCTTGTCCCAGGCCGTCGTGGATTTCCTCTACCGCCAAGCCGGCCCGCTCCACGAGGCGGGTCATGTCGTCGGAATGGTACATCTTGGAATTACCGTTCGCCATCACGGTGAAATAGAGGCTCGTCATCGTCAGGCAGAAGGAGGCGGGCTCGTATTTCTGACGGTCCCAGAAGGTTTCCATGATGGCAAGCCGGGAGTCCGGACCCATCACCGCCGCCGCCCGGACCAGGATGCTGAGGATCTCCTCCTCGCTGAAGCAGTCCAGGAACTGGCTCATCCAAATGAGGTCGGGATGCAGGTCCCCCGGAAACCGGGACGACGGATCGAGCATGTCCATGGCATAGCCGTCGATGCGGTCCGCGCCGGGTTTTCCGGCCGTCTGTTCCCGCATCATGGCCAGCTGCTGGGGAAGATCCACGATGGTTACCCGCACCTGCGGGTCGTAATCCACGCAGCGCAGGGCCCATCGGCCCGTATTGCCGCCCACGTCCATGATCTTTCCCGGCTGATACCGGAACACGATTTCCAGGGCCTCATCGAAGGAATGGTCCGAATAGAAATGGTCAAAGCCGAACCAGCTCTTTTTCACCTGTTCCGGAAGCGAGGAAAGGCCTTCGTACAGCGTCGGCCAGTCTCCGAAGTGCTTGAGACCCGCCGGACGGCCTTCCCGCAGCGCTTCCTCCAGGTGGAAAAAGCCCTCATAGTTCACATCGTGGTTGAAATCCACGTTCACCCGCGTCGCCGGGTCATTCAGCAGGAACCAGCCCGTCTTGGAGAGGGAGTACTTGTCGGTGGCCGTGTCCACGAGGACCGTGCCGATAGAAAGCGAGGCCTCCAGGAGCACCTTGGCGGCGTACTCCGACAATCCGGCGGCCTCAGCGATCTCCGGCAGCGTCATGTCCCGGTCGCGGAGCCGCTCCAGGATGCCGAACTTGAGCATCAGTCGGCTGGCCTGGAACACGATGGGGCCGAACGCGATGTACTGCGCCAGCCGCTGGGCCTCCCGGGCCGACAGCCGGTCCTTCGTATAGGCTTTTTCAATGTCCGGAAACAGATTCATACGTATAGCTATTCCCTTGTGTTTACAAAGGAACAAAGATACGGAATTATCCGTTTTATTCAAAAAAGAAAGCCCCGGGGAGCGGCCGGCCATTGTAGGTGGAAGCCATGGACTCACCGTAGGCGCCGGCGCTGCGGATGGCGATGAAATCGCCCCGCCGGCAGGCGTCCAGGCTCACGCCCTTGGCGAACACGTCCGAGCTCTCGCACACCGGGCCCACCACGTCGTACAGCTGCTCCGGCTCGTTGGAGGTCAGGTTCTCGATCCGGTGGTAGGCATGATACAGCGCCGGACGGATGAGTTCCGTCATACTGCCGTCCACGATGGCGAACTGACGCGTTGTACCCTGCTTGACGTACAGGACGCGGCAAATGAGCGTCCCGCAAGGGGCTACAAGGCTGCGGCCCAGCTCGAAGTGCAAGGCTTGCCCCGGACGCAGGTGCAGATGACGCTTGAACGTATCGAAATAGGCCTGGAAGTCCGCGATAGGCAGATGGTTCGGGTGCTCGTAGTTGATGCCCAGGCCGCCGCCCACGTTCAGGTCCCCGACCGGAAGCCGCAGCCGCTCCAGCCGGTCCGTCAGGTTGTTGATCCGGTTGCACAGGGCCACGAAATCGGACATATCCAAAATCTGGGAGCCGATGTGGAAATGAAGGCCTTTGTACCGAACTTGTTCTCGGCCAGGCCGGTGGTGATGTTCGCATGGGTATGGGCGCCGATGTCGGGATTCACCCGGAAACTGACCGGGGCGACCTTGCCCATCTTCGCGGCGATCTCCTCGATCACCAGCAGTTCCGCGGAGGATTCCACATTGAACCGGCCGATGCCCAGTTCCAGGGCATACGTGATCTCGTCGTCGCTCTTGCCCACGCCGGCATACACGATGGCGGAGGGGGCGAAACCAGCCTCGTACGCCATCCGGACCTCGCCGCCGCTTACGCAGTCGGCGCCGAAGCCCGCCGCGGCGATCCGGCGGAGGATCTCCGGGTTGGCATTGGCCTTGACCGCGTAGTGGACTTGCCACAGGGGGCGGTTTCCGATCGCACTGCGGACGGCATCCAGCGTCCGCTCCAGCAGGGGCAGGTCGTAGAAGTAGAACGGTGTCTTCCTTGCTGCGAACTCCCCTACCGGGAAATCGCCCTTCATCATTTCGCGAACAGACTGGCGCTGAGGGCTTTGAGGGCCTCTTCCTTGTCTTCTTCCCGGATCAGGAAGGAAATGTTATAGTTGCTGCCGCCGTAGGAGACCATCCGCACGGGGATGTCCTTCATGGCGCTGAGGGCCTTGGATTCGAAGCCCACGTTCTCCCATTCCATGTCGCCCACCACGCAGATGATGCACATGTCGAGGTCCACCGTGACGGTGCCGTATTTCTTGAGGTCATGGATGATCTCGCCCAGGTAGCGGGTGTCGTCGATGGACATGGACACGCCCACCTCGGAGGTGCAGATCATGTCGATCGGAGTGCGGTAGCTCTCGAAGATCTCGAACACCTTGCGCAGGAAACCGTGCGCGAGGAGCATCCGGGAAGACTTGATCTTGATGGCGACGATGTTGTCCTTGGCGGCCACGGCCTTGATGGTGCCGGGCTCGGGGATGTTGTTGATGAGGGTGCCCGGGGCTTCCGGCTCCATCGTGTTCAGCAGGCGGACCGGAATGTTCGCGTACCGGGCCGGCTGGATGCAGGTCGGGTGCAGGATCTTCGCGCCGAAATACGCGAGCTCCGCCGCTTCCTCGAAGTGCAGGTGCCGCACGGCCTCCGTATCCTTGACCACGCGCGGGTCATTGTTGTGCATGCCGTCGATGTCGGTCCAGATCTGGATCTCCTCCGCCTGGATGGCCGCGCCCACGAGGGAGGCCGTGTAGTCGGAGCCGCCGCGCTGGAGGTTATCCACCTCGTCATGGGCGTTCCGGCAGATGAAACCCTGGGTCAGGAACAGCTGCGCCTCAGGATTCTCATCGATGAGTTTCGTCAGGTGCTCCCGGATGAAATCGCCGTCCGGTTCGCCCTGGACGTCGGTCCGCATGAAATCCAGCGCCGGCAGGAGCACGGCATTGATCCCTTTCTCCTGCATATACCAGAGCATCAGGTGTGTGGACAGGAGTTCACCCTGCGCGAGGATCATCTTCTCCTGCACCGGGCCGAAGAGCTGCTTGGAGAAGGTTCCCAGGAACGCGAAAATCTCGTGGACGAAATCCCGCGCCTTGGCGGCATATTCTTCCGTGGAATAGAGTTCCTTGATGACTTTCAGGTACTTCCCTTCCAGGCGGCTGATGGTGTCCCGCGCGCCTTCGGAATTATGGTTGTACAAATACCCGGCAATCTCCACGAGGGTGTTCGTGGTGCCCGACATCGCGGACAGGACGACGAGATTCCGGCCGGCGGAAGAGACCAGCTCCGCCACGTGCTGCATCCTGGAGGCGGACCCTACGGAGGTTCCGCCGAATTTCATCACCTTCATTCTGATAAGTTCGTTTCGTTAACTATTCGCAAATATAGCCAAAAAATCCGTAAATTTGTAGGAATTAGCAAAACGCCATGCAAAGAGTCGTCATCACGGGACTGGGAATCTGGTCGTGCCTGGGCACTTCCCTGGAGGAAGTGCGGAACTCCCTGTACACGGGCAAGTCCGGCATTGTGCTGGATCCGGTCCGCAAGGAAATGGGGTTCCGGTCCGGTCTGACCGGACGGGTGGAACTCCCCGACCTGAAGAAGGAACTCCCCCGCCCGCTCCGGGTGTACATGCCGGAACCGGCGCAGTATGCGTACTGCGCGACGCGGGACGCCCTCAAGCACGCGGGCATCGACCAGGACTATCTGGACAGCCACGAGGTGGGACTCCTGTACGGCAACGACAGCACGGCCGACGCCGTGTACAAGTCCATTTCCAAAATCGTGGAGAAGAAGGACACGATGCTGTGCGGCTCCGGCGCCATCTTCCAGTCCATGAACTCCACCGTGACGATGAACCTCGGGGTGATCTTCCACCTCAAGGGCATCAACCTGACCGTTTCGGGCGCCTGTGCCAGCGGCTCCCACGCCATCGGCCTGGGCGCCCTGCTCATCCAGAACGGCCTGCAGGACATGGTTGTCTGTGGCGGCGCACAGGAGGTCAATCCGGCCGCAACCGGCTCATTCGACGGCATTTCCGCGTTCTCCGTCCGGGAGGAGGCGCCGGAGAAGGCCAGCCGGCCGTTCGACCGCGACCGCGACGGCCTCGTGCCGGGCGGCGGCGCGGCGACCGTCATCCTCGAGAGCTACGAATCGGCCGTCCGCCGCGGCGCGCCCATCCTCGCCGAGGTCCTCGGCTACGGCTTCTCCGCGAATGGCGACCACATCTCCACCCCCAACGTGGACGGTCCCGCCCGCTCCCTGGAAATGGCCGTCCGCCGCGCCGGCATCGACATCCGCGAAATCGGCTATGTCAATGCCCACGCCACGTCCACGCACGTGGGCGACGCGAACGAGGCGAAGGCCATCGCCCGCGTGTTCGGCGAACGCACCGTTCCGGTCACATCCACCAAGAGCCAGACCGGTCACGAAATGTGGATGGCCGGCGCCAGCGAAATCGTCTATTCCCTCCTGATGATGAAGAACGGTTTCATCGCCGGAAACATCAATTTCGAGCATCCCGACGAGGATTCCGCCCGGCTCTGGATTCCGGCGGAAACCATTGAACGCCCCTTCGATACGTTCCTGTCCAACTCTTTCGGCTTCGGCGGGACGAACTCCACACTCGTGATCCGGAATGTCTGAGGCCGTCATCATCGGATCCGGCCTCGGCGGCCTCCTCTCGGGCGCAATCCTGTCCCGGGCGGGGTATCATGTCACCGTCCTCGAGAAAGCGGCGCAGCCCGGCGGATGCCTACAGACCTTCACGCGCGAAGGGCTCCGATTCGACACCGGTTTCCATTCCGTCGCAGGCCTCGAGGAAGGCGGTCCGCTGGAGCGGATCTTCCGTCCGTTGGGGCTCATGGACCTTCCCTGGGAGCAGGTGTCCGAAACTGATGAAATCGTCCTGGACGGCGTATCGCACCGCCTTACCGAGTTCTCTTACCCGCTTGGAAACGCTCTCCGGATGTCCGGTCCTGATTTGACCGAGGAGGAGTATGCCCATGTGATAGAACCCTACAAAAACGGTTCCTGGCGGCTTCCTGCGGGGGATTTGTTGGTCCAGGCGCTCGCCGCGCAGATCAACGGGGCCATCCGCTGCCACTGCGAAGTGACCGCCATCGAACCGGGTCTTGTCCAATGCAAGGACGGGAGCACTTATGAAGGCATCATCGTTTCTGACATTCATCCCCGGCAGACTTTCGCCCTTTTCAAGGGACACGTCCGCCCGGCTTACTTGCACCGGCTGGAGGTTCTAGAAGACGGTCCCGGCATCTTCACGGTCTATTGCAAACTGCGTCCGGAAACGCTTGCATACCAGCCCTGGAACACGATTTATGACGGCGGCCCGATGATCCATTATGGGAATCCGGACAGCCAGGGGTTCGCCCGGAGCGCGGACCTGCTCTCCTTCAGCGAGAAAGAGGTCTCCGACCGGACCGCCTTCGCCGAAAGCCTGATCCGGCGGGTCCCCGGCCTGGAACCTGCCGTCGAAAAATACTGGACCAGTACGCCTGCCACCTGGGAGCGCTACACCGGGACACCCGGCGGCAGCGCCTTCGGCATCCGCAAGAAGGACGCCACCTGCTATGTCCATCCCCGGACGCCGGTCCCGGGCCTGTACCTGACCGGCCAGAACTGCGGCCTTCACGGCGTCCTGGGCGTCGCCGAAACCGCACTTACCACTTGTCGGGAAATCCTCGGCGAATCCACCTTGAATCAAATCCTGCAACGATGAAAACCGCACTCGTCACCGGCGGCAGCCGTGGTATCGGCCGCGCCGTCACCCTCGCCCTCGCCCGCATGGGCTATCACATCCTGATCAACTACGTCTCGAACGAGGCCGCTGCCCGGGAAACCTTGGACGCCATCGGCGGTCAGGGCGAACTGATCCGCTTCGACGTGGGCGATCCGGAGGCGGTCCGCACGGCCATCGAAGGCTGGCAAGCTGCCCATCCCGAGGAGTATATCGAGGTCCTGGTAAACAACGCCGGCATCCGCAAGGACAATCTGATGATCTGGATGGAACCCAATGATTGGCAGCAGGTTGTAAACACCAACCTGAACAGTTTCTTCCATGTCACGCGGACCGTCCTGCAGGCCATGCTGCTGCACAAGTACGGCCGGATCGTGAACATCGCGTCACTCAGCGGCATCAAGGGCCTGCCCGGCCAGGCGAATTACGCGGCGGCCAAGGGCGGCCTTATCGCCGCCACCAAGGCACTCGCCCAGGAGGTCGCGCGGAAGAAGGTGACGGTGAACGCCGTCGCCCCCGGTTTCATTACGACCGACATGACCGACGGCCTGGACGAGACCGCCCTCAAGAAAGACATTCCGGCCGCCCGTTTCGGACGACCGGATGAAGTGGCGGCCGTGGTGGCCTTCCTCGCCTCGCCCGAAGCCTCTTATGTCACGGGCGAATGTATCTCCGTCAACGGAGGCTTATACACCTAATCCGCTTCCAGATAGAAGACGCCGCTGTCGAAGGTCTTGAGGAGCACGGGGTTGAACCCGCCGTTCATCAGGAAGTCGCCGGCGTGTACCTGGCCGGAGCCCCACCACGAAGAACGGTTCACATTGAGTTCCGTCACCTTGTACTGGCGGGCGGGGTCCAGTCCGTCCATGCGGAAGACATGCGCCCCAACCGCCCGGTTCTGGTACTTCAGGCAATAGGTGAACACCACCGCCCGGCGCCGGTCCTGTGACACATACATAAGTGCATAATAATCACCCTCATACGGAGATGCCAGGCGGTACACGTCGCCCGTGAAGACCAGGTCGCGGTACTGCTTGTAGGAACGGATGCAGCGGTCCGCCAGGGCGCGCTCCCCTTCCGTCAGATTCCGGGGCTGGAGTTCCATCCCGAGGCGACCGGAACAGGCCATGTCGAACCGGAACTTAAGCGGAGTGACGTTGCCGGTCTGGTGATTCGGGACGGCCGACACGTGGGAGGCCATCACGCAGGCGGGATAGATCAGGTTCGTCGCGTACTGGATGTAGGCGCGGGTGAAGGCGTCCGTGTTGTCGCTGGTCCAGATCTCGTTGAAATACTTCAGGGCGCCGTAATCCACCCGTCCGCCGCCGGAGGAGCAGCATTGGACAATCGTGTCGGGATACTTCGCGCGGAGGCGACGCATCACGTTGTAGATACCCTGCGCATATTCCACGAAGAACCGGTCCTGGTCCTTGCCCAAGTAGGTGCTGCCGAAATTGGCAACGATGCGGTTGCAGTCCCACTTGATGTAGTCGATGTTCGGGGCCAACTGCATCGTGTTGTCGAAAATGCCGTATACGAAATCCTGCACCGCCGGATTGCTCAGGTCCAGCACCCACTGGTTCCGGCTCTGGTAAAGTTCGCGGCCGGGGCTCTGAACCACCCATTCGGGGTGCTGATGCGCCAGGTTGCTCTGGGGATTGACCATCTCCGGCTCGATCCAAATGCCGAACTTGAGGCCTTTCTGATGGGCGTAGGAGGCGACATAGTCGATGCCTTCCGGAATCTTGGCGGAGTTCACTTCCCAGTCGCCGAGGCCGGCGTCGTCCCCGTTGCGGGGATAGTCCTTCGCAAACCAGCCGTCATCCAGGACGAACATCTCAAGGCCCATGGCGGCCGCATCGTCGATCATCCGAAGGAGGGTTTCGGTCGTAAAGGTAAAGTAGGCGCCTTCCCAGCTGTTCAGGAGGGTGGGATTGATCTGACCGCCTCCGTAAACGCCATAATTGCGGGCCCAGGCGTGCAGGTTGCGGGATGCCTGCCCCGCCCCTTTGCAGGAGAAGGTATAGATGAAATCAGGCGTCGTAAATGTCTTTCCTGCAGCCAGTTCATAGGCCGATGCAAACGGGCTGATCCCGGCCAGGACCGTGAGCCGGCCGGACTCGTCCTGCTCGAAGGAAAGGCGGAAATTGCCGCTCCAGGCCAGGGCGCCGGCGACGACTTCGCCGACGTTTTCCTGCAGCCGTTCCGCATTGAGACTCACGAGGAAGGAGGGGTTCGAGCACTGGGTCACCTGCGTGCCGCGGCGGGATTCGATAACTTTCGTATCGTGCTTCAGGAGTTCCCCGTCCATCTGCATCTCGTCGGCCCAGCCGCCGTGGAAGTGCGTGAGATAGTACTGGTCCGCATCCAGGTTCAGGGCACCGGATGCATAGTTGAGCAGCTGCACAGGCTTCTTGCCGGCGTTCTTGATTTCCGTATGGGCACAGATGACATTCTCCTTCTGGTAGGCGTCATAGCACAGCTTGACTTCCAGCAAAGTGACCGGATCCTTCAAGATGATTTCCGTCGTGACGACGTTGCCGTTCGCACGGACCCGATGTTCCGCATAGACTAGTTCCGTGTTGTGGTAGCCATCGGCATACTTCACATGAAGGGCGGGTTCGCCGATGTAGCGGCCGCCGGTGGTGGGATAGGTCATCGGCCCTTCCCCATTATCGGTCCCCCGGCCTGTCCGGAAGGCCGCGAAAGCCGAAGGGTCGGCGATCTTCGCGCCGAAATGGACCGTCTGGAGGACGCCATTCTCCTGCGCGACGAGGACGAGCTGCGTGTTCGCCGTCTCCACCGGGATGACGGTTTTCCCGGCCGAGGCCGGCCAAGCCAGGAAGAGGGCCGCGAAAGTCGCGACCGTCCATTGCAAGTATTTCATAGTCAAGGATTTGTTAATCGACAAACACCATTTCATCGAACAGGTAGGACGCGTGCCCGATCTTGTCCACGACAAAGAGCAGGTAGCGGACATCCAGGGAAATGTTCCGGCAGATTTCCGGGTCATAGTCAATGTCGGACATCGTCCCCTCCCACACGCGGTCGAAGTTAATGCCGATCAGGTTGCCGTCGGCATTGAGGACCGGGCTGCCGGAGTTGCCGCCCGTGGTGTGGTTCGTCGCGAGGAAGCACACGGGCTGGGCCTCGTGCCCGCCTTCGGCATAGATGTCGCGGAGGACCTGCGGGATGTTGTAGTCAAAAATGTCAGGGTTGTCCTTCTCGATAATACCCTTGAGCGTGGATACGGGATAGTAGTAGGCGCCATCGTACGGGGTGTAGCCGGCGACCTGGCCGTAGGCGACCCGGAGCGTGAGGTTGGCGTCCGGATAGAACGTATGGTCTTTCTCAAACTCCATCTGGCCCTGCATGTAGGCGCGGTTTGCCACGCGGAGGGCCTCGGTGGTTTCCCGGATGACCGGCGCAAGCTCTTCGGCATACCACATCGCGAACTCGGAGGAGGTTACGACGGCCGGATCATCGGCCACGAGGTCCACGTCATCCGGAGTCAGCGCTTCCACTTTCGCGCGGTCCGTGAAGATACTGTGGGTGTACAAGTAGTCCTTGCAGGCTTCCACACTGCCGAATTCGGCGAGTTTTTCCTTGAACCAGGCCGGTTTGAAATCTTCCGGGACATGCTGGTCGAAGGAGGTCATCATCGCAACGAAGCATTCTTCGTCAATCGGCTGGTAGTAATCCTTGTAGAAACTCTCGATCAGGTCCTTCGTGGAAGTTCCGGAGCGCAGGCGGGAATGGATGCCGGACGCGAAATTGAGAAGTTCGATGGTCCGGACGGTCTCGTTGTAATACTCGTAGGCCAGGTAGGTGGGGTTCCGGCGGGCGTAAATGCCGCCCAGCTGGTCCACGATACCTTCGTAGCGGGTACCCTTGGCCCAATCGCGGAAGCGCTTCTCATAGGCCTGCTTCGCAGCGACGGTATGGTTCTTCTTGATACCCTTTTCCTCGCCCTGCCACTTCTTCCAGGCGTTGGATACGGATGCGTTCTTGGAGGAATACTGGATCCGGACAGCCTGGGACTGGGACATATACTTCTTCTGGATGTCCAGCCGCTGGGTGCGGAGGGCGATCTTCTGCGGGTCGGACACCTCGGATACATACTTGACCTGGTCGGACATCACGTACTCCTGGGTGCTGCCCGGGCAGCCGTAGACAAAGGTGAAATCGCCCTCGTTGACGCCGGCACGGGACACCTTGAAGAACTTCTTCGGGCGATACGGGACGTTGTCCGGGGAATAGTCGGCCGGATTGTTGTCCTTGTCGGCATAGACGCGGAAGATGGAGAAATCGCCGGTATGGCGGGGCCACATCCAGTTGTCGGTGTCGCCGCCGAACTTGCCGATGGAGGACGGCGGGGCGCCCACCAGACGGACGTCGCGGAACACGCGGAACACGAACAGGAAGTACTGGTTGCCGTAGAAGAGAGCTTCCACATCGGCAGTCAGGCCATTACCGTCCTTGACGGCCTCGGTGGTGAGTTTGCGGGTATTGACCCGGACGACGGAATCCCGCTGCGCCTCGGTCATTCCCTCGCGGTATCCCATCAGCACCTGGTCCGTCACATCATCCATCCGCTCGAGGAAACTGACGGACAATCCCCGGTTGGGCAGTTCCTGGCTGCGGTTCATCGCCCAGAATCCGTCTTTGAGATAGTCATGCTCCACGCTGCTGTGGCGCTGGATATAGCTGTATCCGCAGTGATGGTTCGTCAGGAGCAGGCCTTCGTCGGACACGAGCTCACCCGTGCAGCCGCCACCGAACAGGACCACGGCGTCCTTCAGTGACGCCTGGTTCACACTGTAAATGTCTTCGGCGGTGAGTCGGAAGCCTTTGGCCTGCATGTCGCCGATACGCTGGGAAATCAGGGACGGGAGCCACATCCCCTCGTCGGCCATCGCCGTCAGGGAAAAAGCGATTAGGGCTCCCAGGATCAATACGGTCTTTTTCATGAAAACAAGTTTCTCTTTTCACAAAAATACGCATTTCCCGGGGAATTCCCAAGGCTGCTACGGAAGCAGATATCCGTACCGTACGAGGTCATCCCGGCTTTCGACCGGATGGGTATAGCCGTCGGACAGGACGAAGAGCTGGTCGGCGACTGTCGATATGGCTTCGTAGTTGTGATCCGTGACAATGATGCCTTTTTCGCGGCTCTTTTCCCGGATGAGCTGCTGGACCGCTTCGATATGGACGGGGTCGATCTGCGAGAACGGTTCGTCCAGGATGCAGAAGGGCGCTTCGGTCATCAGGACCAGGTACAGTTCTGCCAGTCGCGCCTCTCCCCCGGACATCTCCCAAAGCCGGGCATGGTACTTCCCGGAATACTTCGGGAAGAGCAGGACAAAGGCCCAGAAATCCACCTGATAAAGTTGGAAGGCATCCTTTAGGGTCAGTCCGTCCGGAATCATCCTTCCCTGTGGCAAGTACTTGACTGTCAATCCGATCTTGCCGATATCGACCGGCTTTCCGTCCGCGTGGACACTGACGTAATCGACCTTCAGTCCGCCCATCAGGGCGCGGAACATGCAGGACTTTCCGGCGCCGTTACGGCCAAGCAGGCCGGTCACGCTTCCTGTCCTCGCCGTTACGTACCCGCCGCTCACGACCGTCTTCTCTCCGAAGCGGACGACGACGCTGTCGACGATCAATTCGTGCGTCATTGGCATAGGGTGATCAGGATTTCCAGGAGCAAGAGGAACCCGAAGTCGATGGACAGCGTCGCCGCCATCAAGCGCTTCCGGCTCAGGCCCAGATTGATATAGAAAAACACGGCGTCCCGGTTCTCAAACACCCGGTGCAGGTACAGTAAGACAGCCGTGAACGGAATTTTCAAGATGAAAGCCGTTACCAGCCCCATATAAGAAAACGCCCACGCCAGGAAAGACGTACACGCCAGATTGTACAGTCCCCCGACCAGGATCATCCACTTCCCATACATCCACACCAGCCCGATATTCCTCCCGATATTCGCCATGCCCCCAACCTTTGCAAGAATTATTCCTTCCAGCAAGATATCAGGCCGTCGGTGTGAGCAGAAGGTGGTGCGCAGGCGGAATTCGGCTTTCAGCGAGCGCGAGCGGGAGGAAACGGGCGTGCCCGAAGGGATGACGGCGTCTGTTTGAGCGCTAGTTAGGCCCGCTCGCGGGACTAACTGAGCGAGTTCGCCGTCAAGGCCGTTTCCGACCTATAGCGAGCCGCTGAAAGACGCATGGAGCCTGCGCACCACCTTCTGCTCACACCGACGGCCCCACACACAAACGAAAGATCCCCGACTGTCGTCAGACAATCGGGGATCTCAAAAACGGCGGCTACCTACTCTCCCAACTGGTAGGTCAGTACCATCGGCGATGGTGAGCTTAACTTCTCTGTTCGGAATGGGAAGAGGTGGATCCTCA
>CACZXH010000012.1 GCA_902785065.1 uncultured Bacteroidia bacterium | reverse complement strand
GAACAGGGCGTCCATCTTGCTCCAGCCGAAACTGGAGCCGACGGTGAACCCGAGGAAGATCATGCCGAAGATGATGGTGAGGGCCGCGATGACGGCCGGCCCGCCCACCTTCACAATCTTCTTGAAGCTGAATTCCAGGCCGAGGGCGAACAGGAGGAAGATCACGCCGATGTCCGACCAGGTATGGATGCTGGCCGTGTCAATGACCGAAGGCGTCAGGGCGAAATGCGGGCTGGCAATGAAGCCGGCCACGATGTAACCCAGCACAAGCGGCTGCTTGAGCTTCTTGAAAACGAGGGTCATGAGACCCGCGCAGATCAGGATCAGCGCCAGGTCGGCGATCAGCGGTTCTATTTCTGACATATCAGATTTCTCGGCAAGCTCGAAATGACAATCTTTGGATTCGAAATGACCCTCAGAGGACACTGTCCAGGAACTGGACGAATCCCGGAATGGACAAATTGTACCCGCGGGGACCGGCGAGGATCTCACCCTCGGGGGAGAGGATGAGGTAGTTGGGCTGCGCATTCACTTCGAAGCGCGTGCGGGCGATGTAGGAGTTCACGCTGCCCAGGGTCTTGAGCGTCTTGCCGGCGGGGGTGGTGAACCACTCGCTCTCCGGAAGTTTCTGCTTGTCGTCGGTGTACAGGGCCACGATCTCGAAGTTGTCGCGCAGGCGGCGGAGGACTTCCGGATCGCTCCAGACGCGGGCCTCCATTTCACGGCAGTTGGTGCAGCCGTGGCCGGTGACATCGACAAAGACGGGCTTGCCGGAAGCCTTGGAGGCCGCCAGGCCCTCTTCCAGGGTGAAATACCCCGGCAGGTTGTGGGCGATGTGGAGGCCGTAGCGGTTCGGGTCCGCCGGGGTGGCGGAAGCTGTACCGGCAGCCTGCCCCTCGGCATAATTGGCTATGATGAAATCCTGGGTGCTGATAGGCGGGAGATAGCCCGAGAGGGCCTTCAGCGGCGCGCCGAACATGCCCGGAATCATATACACGACGAAGGAGAACACGGCGATGGCGAGCGCGAGGCGCGTGACGCCGATCTTTTCCACCTTTTCATCGTGCGTAAAGCGGATCTTCCCGAGCAGGTAGAAGCCCAGCAGGGCGAAGACCACGATCCAGATGGCGAGGTACACTTCCCGGTCCAGCAGGCCCCAGTGGTAGGTCTGGTCCGCTACGGAGAGGAACTTGAATCCGAAAGCGACTTCCACGAAGCCCATCACGACCTTCACGGAGTTCAGCCAGGAGCCGCTCTTCATTTTCTTCAAGAGCTGCGGGAACAGGGCGAAGATGGTGAAGGGGAGGGCGAAGGCCACCGAGAAGGCCAGCATCGTGACCATCGGCGTCCAGAACTCGCCCTGGGTGGACTTGATCAGGACCGAGCCCACGATGGGACCCGTGCAGGAGAAGGATACCAGCACGAGGGTGAGGGCCATGAAGAACACGCCTGCGAGGCCCTTCTTGCTGGAATTCGCGTCGCTCTTGTTCTGCCAGGAGGAGGGGAGCACGATCTCGAACGCCCCGAAGAAGGAGGCGGCGAAGACCATGAACACGAGGAAGAAGATGAGGTTCGGGAGCCAGTGCGTGGCCAGCCAGTTGAAGATATCGGCGGTCACGGTCTCGCCGCCGAGCAGGCGGGTCAGGCCGATGATCACGCTAATGGGCACCGTATACAGCAGGACGATGAACAGGCCGTACATGAAGGCCTTGAACCGGCCCTGGTGCGCGTTTTCAGAGCCCTTCAGGAAGAAGGAGACCGTCATCGGGATCATCGGGAACACGCAGGGGGTGAGGAGCATGGCGAAACCCCAGAGGATGGCCTCGATAATGAGGGCCCACAGGCCGCCGTGGTCCTTCGCGTCCTCCGGATCGCCGATGGCCGTCTGGTGGGCGGCTGCGTCCGCAGGGGCTACAGCGACGCTGAAAGCATAATCTTCCGGGAATCCGCACATGTCTTCCGTGCAGGACTGCCAGGTAATGGTGCCTTCCACGGTGCTGCCGGAATCCACGGTCACTTCCTGCGAGAAGACGGCCTTGTCGAAAAAGACGAGATCGTCCTTGTACGGCTGCGGCTTCGTCACTTCCTGCAGCGGGCCGGCCGTGACCGGGCTGGTGTATTCCACTTCCACGGGATTGCCGATGCCGGGATTCACGCCGTAAATGTGCTTCCCTTCTGCGATCTTGCCGGTGAAAGTCAATTCGTACGTGCCCTCCGAGACCTCCTTCGACGCGACCTTCCAGGTTACGGACGGCTCCTGGGCAAAAACGGCAACGCTCGTAAAGAGCGCTGCCAAAATAGCCGTCATTCGGTGCTTGACATTCTTTGTCATTCCCGGCTTGACCGGGAATCCCATCCTACTTCGCATACGCCACCGATCTCGTTTCCCGGATGACGGTGATCTTCACCTGGCCCGGATAGGTCATTTCGTCCTGGATCTTCTTGGCGATCTCGCCGGAGAGGACTTCGGCCTCGGCGTCGGACACCTGGTCGGCGCCCACGATGACGCGGAGCTCGCGGCCGGCCTGGATGGCGTAGGACTTCGTCACGCCCGGATAGGCCGCGGCGAGGTCTTCCATGCCCTTGAGGCGCTTGATGTAGGATTCGATCACCTCCCGGCGGGCACCGGGACGGGCGCCGGAGATAGCGTCGCCCACGAGCACGATCGGCGCATAGAGGGAGGTCATCTCGGTCTCCTCATGGTGGGCGCCGATGGCGTTGCAGATCTCAGGCTTCTCCTTGAACTGCTCCGCAAGGCGCATGCCCAGCAGGGCGTGCGGCAGGTCGGGCTCTTCCTCGGAGACCTTGCCGATATCGTGCAGGAGGCCGGCGCGCTTGGCAATCTTCGGGTTCAAGCCCAGCTCAGATGCCATGATAGCGCAGATGTTCGCCACTTCGCGGGAGTGCTGCAACAGGTTCTGGCCGTAGGAGGAACGGTATTTCATGCGGCCGATCAGGCGGACGAGTTCCATGGACATCCCGTGGATGCCGAGGTCGATGCAGGTGCGCTTGCCGGTCTCGAGGATCTCGTCCTCGAGCTGCTTCTGGACCTTCGTCACGACTTCCTCGATGCGGGCCGGATGGATGCGGCCGTCGATCACGAGCTGGTGCAGGGCCAGGCGGGCTACCTCGCGGCGCACCGGGTCGAAGGCGGACAGCATGATGGCGTCCGGGGTGTCGTCTACGACGATTTCGACGCCGGTGGCGGCCTCCAGGGCGCGGATGTTGCGGCCCTCACGGCCGATAATGCGACCCTTGATTTCGTCGTTGTCGATCGGGAAGGTGGTGACGGCGTTCTCGATCGCCGTCTCCGTGGCTGTGCGCTGAATGGTGTTGATGACGATGCGCTTGGCTTCCTTCGCGGCGTTCAGGCGGGCTTCGTCAATGGTGTCGTTGATATAGGCCTGGGCCTCGGTACGGGCCTCGGCCTTCATGTTCTCCATGAGCTGGGCCTTGGCTTCCTGCGCCGTCATGCCGGCGATGGACTCGATCTGGCGGTTCGCCTGCTCGATCCGGCGGTCACATTCCTCTTCTTTCCGCTTGAGCGCGTCCTGCTGTCCCTTGAGGGAGGCCTTGACATTGTCCACCTCCTTGCTCTTGCGGTCCAGCTCGCCCATCTTCTGGTTCAGGGTGTTCTCCTTCTGCTTCACGCGGGATTCCGCGTCGCGGATCTGGGCGTTCTTGTTGTTCACGTATTCCTCGTGCTCCGCCTTGAGGTTGAGGAACTTCTCCTTGGCCTGGAGGATCTTGTCGTTCTTGATCTTCTCCGCTTCGATCTCGGCCTTCTCGAGGATTTCGTCCCGCTTGCCCCGGAGGATGGATTTCCGGATGAGTATGTAGGCCGCCAAGGCCAGCGCGGCCCCGACGATGAATCCGATGAGTAACGATACGATGTTCATAATATATTGAGTATTAAGTGTTTTTTCAAAAACAAATCAGGCAGGCCCCTTTCGGAGACTGCCTGGTAGAAAAAAACCGCCGCCATCCATGTCGGAAAATCTTATGGATAAGATTTGAGTTCCGACCAGTTGCTGATATCCCACGTCCCGCCTTGCGGCGGAATCCCCGTTCGGGTCACCTGGGCCCGTCATCCCTGGTCTGAGTAAACTCGGTACGTTGTATTACGTTGTTTTCAGAGGGGGATGCGCGGCGGCTATGTCATTTCCCTGTCTGGGCCAGATAGTTCGCCATGTCCTTGCCGAGCTGTTCCGCTTCCGCTTCCTGGGCGGCCTTCTCGCGCTGGAGCGCGATGCGGCACGCACATTCGTTCAGCGCCACCACGGACAGTAGTTCCACCAGCGTCTTGCCCGGATTGGACCGGGTGTAGGTCTCGAGACGCCGGTTGATGGCGTCCGCGGCCAGGCGGATGACCTCCTCCTTCTCGGGGGTGGGGGCGGTCAGGTTGAACGTCCGTTCTGCGATCTTGATGCTGATTTTCTGGTCCATATGCTAACTTTCCAGCCAGGAGATGCACTTGTCGACCTCCCGTATCAGTTGATCCAACTTCTCTTTGGCGGCGCGGTGGTCGCCGCCGGCGGTAAAGGCTTCAGTCAATTTCAGGGTTTCTATCGTGGACTCGAGTTCCAAGACTTGTCTCCTGTAGGCCTCGCCGGTTTCCTTGCACGCTTGTAACTCTGCGCGGAGACGCTCGTTCTCCACTTTCTCAGCCTCATAGCGGGCAATCAGCTTTTCGATGTGTTTGCGTACTTCTTCAAGCATGGCCGGTTCGGTGCCTAATTCGTGCAAATTTAATAAAATTCTTTTATTATCGCACGTTTCCGCCCCAAAAAATTGAATGAAAGCAAGGGTTTAGAGCCGTTCGACCAATCTTTTGAAAATCACGGTCATCCGGTCGGCCGCCGCATTGGCCGCCTCGACGATCGCCTCGCCGTCGGTGACGTAGTCCTCGTCGTCGGTGGCGTGGGCCACGTCGGTGATGACGGACATGCCGAACACGGGGATATTGCTGTGGCGGGCCACGATGACCTCCGGGACGGTGCTCATGCCCACGGCGTCGGCGCCGATGTTCCGGAAGAAGCGGTATTCGGCCGGGGTCTCATAGCAGGGGCCGGTGACGGCGACATAGACGCCCTTCTGCAGGGATATTCCCTCCCAGGCGGCGATTTCCTCTGCCTTCAGGATCAGGCTGGGATCGTACGGGCGCGTCATGTCCGGGAAGCGCGGGCCGAACTCGTCCAGGTTCGGGCCGATGAGCGGGTTCGGGATCAGGTTGATGTGGTCGCGGATGATCATGAGGTCGCCCACGTGGAAGCTGAGGTTCGTGCCGCCCGCCGCGTTGGAGACGAACAGGTACTGGATGCCGATGCGGATCATCACCCGGATGGGGAGAACCACCAGGTGCATCGGGTAGCCTTCGTAGTAGTGGATGCGGCCCTGCATGGCGATTACGCACTTCCCGCCGAGGGTGCCGACGATGAAGTTCCCCTTGTGGCCGATGGCCGTGGATACGGGAAATCCGGGAAGGTCGCTGTACGGGATGACGAGGGGGTTCTCGATCTGGTCGGCCAGCTTGCCGAGGCCGCTGCCGAGGACGATGCCGATTTCCGGCTTCCGTCCTTCCATCCGCTCGACGAGAGCGTCGGAAGCGGCATGTATGGTGCGTAAAGTTTCAGTCATAAGTTACAGTCTTTCAATCATTTCACGGATAAGGCCGGTCATTTTGTCGGCCGCGGCGTTGGCGGCGGTCACGACGTCGTCGCCGTCATTGACATAGTCTTCGGCGTAGTCGTCGTGCGCTTCATTCGTGATGACCGAAATGCCGAACACGGGTACGCTCGCGTGGCGGGCGGCGATGACTTCCGGGACGGTGCTCATGCCCACGGCGTCGCCGCCGATGAGGCGGAAGAATTTGTACTCGGCCGGCGTCTCATAGGACGGACCGGTGCCGCCCACGTACACGCCTTCCTTGAGGTCGATGCCCTGCTCTTCGGCGATGTCCTTCGCCAGTTTGATGAGCGCAGGGTCGTAGGGACGCGTCATGTCCGGGAACCGCGGCCCCAGGTAGTCCAGGTTCGGGCCGATGAGCGGGTTCGGGAGCAGGTTGATATGGTCCTTGATGATCATCAGGTCCCCGACGTGGAGCTGGAAGCTCACGCCACCGGCGGCATTGGAAACGAAGAGTTTCCCGATGCCGATGGACATCATCACGCGGATGGGGAGGACGACGAGGTCCATCCCGTAGCCTTCGTAGTAATGGATGCGGCCCTGCATGGCGATCACGGTCTTGCCGCCGAGGGTGCCGACGATGAAATTCCCCTTGTGGCCGATGGCCGTGGAGACCGGGAAACCGGGGATGTCCTTGTAGGGGATGACGAGCGGGTCCGCAATCTGGTCGGCCAGCTTGCCGAGGCCGCTGCCGAGCACGATGCCGATTTCGGGCTGCCGGCCGGCGAGGGCGCCGACCAGGTAATCCGCCGCATTCTTGATCCTTTCGATTCGGGGGTCCATAATTGGGTGGTATTTAGCGTTATTGTATCTGTTTCAGTACTTTGCGGGCTTCGGTGAGGATTTCCGCCTCGCCGGGGATGACACGGTCCCGCATGACGAACCGCCCGTTCGCGATGACGGAGGAAATGGTGTCGCTGTGCGCGGCGTAAACGAGGTTCGCCAGGAAAGAGCCGGGGGAAATGAAGTAGGAGTTGTCGATGTCCACGATGGAGAGGTCCGCAATGGCACCTTCCCGGATGACGCCGGTGTCCAGGCCGAGGGCGCGCGCGCCGTTTACGGTGGCGGCGTCCATCAGGTCGTGGAGCGGCATCGCGGAGGGGTCGTTCTCCCAGGCTTTCTGGAAAAGGGCCGTCGTCTTCATCGTCTCGAGCATGTCCAGGTTGTTCGAGGAGGAGGCGCCGTCCGTGCCCAGGCAGATGTTCGCGCCGGCCTTCTTCAGGTCGTCGTAGCGGAAGCGGTAGCCGGAGGCGAGCTTCGCGTTGGAGTTGATGTTGTGCACGCAGTTCACCCGGTTCCTGCCCAGGATTTCCACGTCGTGGTCGCTGAGCCAGATGGTGTGCGCCGCGATGACGTGCGGTCCCAGCACGCCCAGCGAATCGAGGTATTCGGTGGGGGAGAGCCCGTTGTGGGCCTGCTTGCAGTCGAGGTTCTCTTTCTCGGTCTCGGAAATGTGGATATGCAGTTTCATGCCGTTGTCCACGGCGAACCGGCTGGCCCAGAGGATCATTTCCTCGCTCACGGTATAGACGGCATGGACGGACATCGCGAGGTGGGAGGCTTCGCCCCAGTCCTTCGACCGCTCGTAGAGCTCGATGCATTTGCGCTTCTGCTTGGCCGCGATTTCCTTGTCGAAACGGTCCAGGATGACGAAGGAAATGTAGGGGCGTATGCCCATTTCCACCGCCGCCTTCCGCGCAAAGGGGGCGAACCAGTACATGTCGTTGAAGGTGGTGGTGCCGCTGCGGATCATTTCCAGGCAGGCCGCCTTCGTGCCCCAGTAGATGAACTCCTCGTCCATCTTCGCTTCCATTTCCCAGATCTTCGAGAGCCATTCGTGCAGGGGGACGTCTTCGGTAATGCCCCGGAGCATGATCATGGCCGCATGGGTGTGCATGTTGATGAAACCCGGGATGACGGCCTTGCCGGTGCCGTCCACGGTCTCGTCGGCGACGAGGCCGTCCGTCTCGGGGAAGGGGAGGATGCGGCGGATGCGGGACCCTTCGATGAACAGGTTCACCGGGGCGCCGTCCAGCTGTATGTTCCGCAGAAGAATCATAGTCCGAAGTCAAAAAAACCGGCAGCGCGCGGGCGGCCGGTCCAAGGTTTAGAATTCGTCGAAGTTGACGTCGGTGAAGGACTTGCCCGGGGCGTCTTCAGCGGCGTTTCCGCGGGGTTCGACCTGTCCGAGGCGGGCGCGGATGCTTGTCGTAGGAGAAAGTGCCGTCGTGTTCCTGGCGGCGCTTGCTTTCGGTGATGGTCAGGTAGAAATCGTTGTTCCCCTTCGTGGCCTTGACATCGAAAAAGTAGGTACGCTTTCCTGCACGGACCGGCTTCGAATAGACGTCTTCCGTGTTTCGCTCCTGGGCGCGGGCCCTCTCGTAATCTTCACTGTACATGACTATGTCCTTAAATTCGATTTGTTCACAAATGTAGGGAAATTATTTAAAAATAGCTAACTTTGTACAAATTATTTGAAAGCTATGCTGAATCGAAGAATTCTGCGGATCAAGGCCTTCAAAGTCCTGTATTCCTATGCCGAAAACCGGACATTGACACTCAACGAAGCCCTCTCCGCCCTGGATATCTCCTGCGAGGCGACGCGGGATCTCTACCTCCTCATGCTGTCCATCGCGGGCCCCCTCACGGCGGAGGCCGCCCGGCGCGCGGAAGCGGCCAGCCACAAGTTCAATCCCACCGAGGAAGAGCTCCATCCGAACCTGAAGTTCGTCCACAACGCCCTCGCTCCGCTCCTCCGGGAGGATCCCGACTTCCAGAAGCTCCTGGAGCGCAAGAAGCTCTCCTGGGACCAGGACGACGCTTTGGTGAACCAACTCTACGAAAGCATCGTCAACCGTCCCTATTACGCCGCCTACCTGGCTGATCCGGAGATTTCCCTGGCGCAGGACATCCGCATTTTCAAGAAGATCTTCGAGAACGAATTCGAGGACAACGACGCCCTCTGGCAGATCCTCGAGGACCGCTCCATTTACTGGACCGATGACCTTCCCTACGCCCTCACGCAGGTTATCCGCAGCCTGGACGACATTGCCCGCACCGGCCGCTGGGAGTTGCCGCCCCTGTACCAGAGCGACATGCTTGCCGCGCAGGGCAAGAACGTGGACAGCGACGGCCAGTTCGTGAAGCGCCTCCTCACCGCGGCGTTCGGCCGGTTCTCCGAGTACTATGACAAGGTGGCGGGCTCCGTCCGCGGCTGGGACCGCGACCGCCTTTTCACCACGGACATCGTGCTTATCGCCATGGGCCTCGCCGAGGCCGAAACCTTCCCGGAAATCCCGGTGAAGGTCACTATCAACGAGTACGTGGAAATCTCCAAGTTCTACTCCACCCCCAAGAGCCGCTCCTTCGTGAACGGCATCCTGGACCGCCTGATCAAGGAAAGCGAGGCCGAAGGCCGCATCCACAAGGCGGGCAAGGGACTCCTTTAGCAAACTCAAAATCATAGCATATGAAGACTCTTTTCCTTCTTCTCCAGGCCCAGGCTCCGCAGGGCCAGCCCGGCGGCGGCGCCTCCATGTGGATCCTGCTGCTGCTGATGTTCGTCGTCATGTATTTCTTCATGATCCGGCCGCAGCGCAAGCAGCAGAAAGAGCTCGAGGCCTTCCAGAACGCCCTCAAGAAGGGTGACAAGGTGATCATCGGCAACAGCGGTATCTTCGGCGAGATCGTCGAGGTGAACGACCGCACCGCCCTCGTCCGCGTGGACGGCGACACCAAGCTCCGCGTCGCGAAGCAGGTCCTCACCAAGGACACGACCGATATCCAGCAGTAGGACTCCTGCTTCCGTGAAACGGAAATTCCGGCTGCCGCTGCGGGGCAGGGAGTGGCTCCTTTTCGCCACCTCCCTGATTATCGCCGTACTCATCTGGTTCCTCAGCAACCTGTCCCGGTCCTACTCGGGCGTGCTGGGGGTTCCCGTCGTCGCGGAATGCAATATCCAGGGCTACAGCAACCTTTCGTCCAATTCGGCGATGCTCTCCGCCCGCTGCCGCGCGGAGGGCTTCCGCCTGCTGCGGGAGGGGACCCGCCGGTCCCGGCGGCCTATCCAGGTGTCGTTCGACCGGGCGGACCTCCGCCACGGCACGGGCGACCGTTTCTTCGTCACGGGCAACGTGATGAACAACTACCTGCGGCAGATCTTCGGGGACAAGGTGGACGTGGAGGATATCATCACCGACACGCTCTACTTCCTCTTCTCGCAGGAGAACAACAAGCGCGTTCCCGTCAATTTCACCGGCGATTTCACCTACCGCTCGCAGTACATGGCCTCCGGCCCGCTCAAGATCACGCCGGATTCGGTGACCGTGTACGGCGAGAAAGCGCGGCTGGACCTGGTGGACCACGTGTCCACGGCCCAGGTCTTCCCGGACGATGTCCACGAGGCGCAGCACGGCGTCCTCCGGCTCCGCAAGATCAAGGGCGTACGCCTCTCCGACGAGCAGATTTCCTACGAACTTCCGGTTTCCCGCTACGTGGAACTCCGTTCCGAACTGCCGGTTGCGGTCCGGAATGTGCCCGGCGGCCATCACCTGGACGTGTTCCCGTCCCGGGCCACCGTCATCCTGCACTGCATTTTCCCGGTGGGCCGCGACCCGTTCGAATCCTTCGAACTGTTCATCGACTACGAGGACTTCGCATCCTCCCTGTCCGGCCGCTGCGTCCCCCGGGTACGGGAGTTGCCGCGCGGGGTGCTCGACTACCGGGTGGAACCGGCCGTGTTCGACTGCATCGAGACCGACTGATCCCATGAAGACGGTCATCCTCACCGGCGGTATGGGCAGCGGCAAATCTGCCGTCGCCGCCCTGCTCAAGGCGCGGGGCGTGCCCGTGTACGACTCCGATTCCCGGACCAAGTCCCTGTATGACCGCGATCCCGCGCTCGTAGGGAGGCTGGAAGCGGAACTGGGCACGGGTCTCCGGACGGCCGAAGGCCGCCTGGACCGCGCGAAACTAGCTTCCCTCATCTTCTCCGATCCGGAGAAAAAGGCCGCCGTGGAGGCTGTCGTCCATCCCGCCGTGCTGGCGGATTTCCGCCGCTGGAAGCGCTGGCACCGGCCGAAGGGATGGACCTACGGTCCCGTGCCCTTCGTCGTGCTGGAATCGGCCATCATTCTGTCCTGCCCGGTCTTCGATGGGGTAGGCGACCGGACGGTCCTGGTCGACGCCCCCGAGGCGATCCGCGTGGCGCGCTCCGTGGCCCGGGACGGCTCGGACCCCGAAGCGGCCCTCCGCCGTATCCGCCAGCAACGTTTCGACTGCTCGCGCGTGGACGCCGTTCTCCGGAACGACGCTTCCCTGGAAGCCCTTTCCGCGGAGACAGACCGCGTTTTTCTGAATTTATTCGTATCTTTGTAAGTTATAAAACAGGAACATATCATGAAAACCGACCTTGCCAAAATCCTTTCCGTCCGCGGTCAGCGCGGACTGTTCTCCTATATCGCCCAGTCGCGCAGCGGCGCCATCGCGGAATCCCTCCGCGACCACAAGCGCACGAACTTCGCGGCGAACGCCGGCATTACCACCCTTGCGGACATCTCCATTTACACGCTGGAAGGGGAACTGAAGCTCAAGGAAGTATTCCTCAAGCTCCAGTCCGTCCTCGGCGATGCCGACGCTCCGTCCTCCAAGGCCGATACCGAGGAGATCAAGGCCCTCTTCGAGAAGGCCGTCCCCGACTACGACGGCGACCGTTTCTATGTGTCCCACATGAAGAAGGTCGTGGACTGGTACAACGAACTGAAGAACTTCGCTTCCCTCGACTTCGTGGAAGAGGACGAGGAGGCCGCCGAATCCGAGGCTTAAATGCCGACCCTGCAGGTCATCACCCTGGGGTGCTCCAAGAACACGGTGGACACGGAACACCTCCTGTACCAGGTACGGAACTCCTATGAGATCGTGCCGGAAGAGGAAGTGCGTCCCGTCGATGTCCAGCTGATCAACACCTGCGGTTTCATCGGCGACGCGAAGGAACAGTCCATCCAGACCATCCTGGCTTCCGTCCAGCGCAAGAAGAACGGGGAAATCGGCCGTCTCCTGGTATTCGGCTGCCTCTCCCAGCGCTACAGCCGCGAAATGCCGGAGCTGATTCCGGAGGTGGACGGCTGGTTCGGCGCGCGGGACCTGGATCCCGTCGTCCGGGCGCTCGGTTGCCGGCCGGACCCGGCCTCGGCACACCGCCGTGTCCGCACCGACGGCATCCATCCCTACGCCTACCTCAAGATCTCGGAAGGCTGCGACCGGCGCTGCTCCTACTGCGCCATCCCGCTCATCCGCGGTCCGCACAAGTCCGTGCCCATGGAAACACTTGTGCAGGAGGCGGAGGACCTGGCCGCCCAGGGCGTCCGGGAGCTGGTGATCATCGCCCAGGATACGACCTACTACGGCCTGGACCTGTACAAGAAGCGTTCGCTGGCGGAACTCCTCCGCCGCCTTTCCGCCGTGGAGGGCATCGAGTGGCTCCGCATCCACTATTCCTATCCGGCCGATTTCCCGGAGGACGTGCTGGATGAAATGGCGAACAATCCGAAGGTCTGCCGTTACATGGACATTCCCCTGCAGCATATCTCGGATCCAGTCCTGGACAAGATGCACCGCCATGTTGACGGGGCCTGGACGCGGGAACTCATCCACCGTATGCGGGAGAAAGTCCCGGGGGTGGTCCTCCGCACGACGATGATCGTGGGCCATCCCGGCGAGACGCCGTATGCGTTCCGGCAACTGCTCCAATTCGTGGAGGAAGCCCGTTTCGAGCGCCTCGGCGCCTTCGCCTATTCCGAGGAGGACGGCACCTATGGCGCGGACCATTTCGACGACGCGATCACCCCGCGGACGAAGAAATTGCGCCTTTCCCGCCTGATGGAACTGCAGCGTGGCATTTCTCTTGCATACAATCAATCACGCGTGGGGACGGAAGTCCACGTCCTGGCGGACGACTTCGTGGACGGCATCTTCGTTTGCCGCAGCGAATTCGAAAGCCCGGAAGTGGACGGCGAGATCCTGGTGAAGTACGAGCCGGACCGGTTCGGGGGTGTCGAACCCTACTCCCTGGTCGGCAACTTTTTCCGGGTGAAGGTCGTCTCCGCCGATGAATATGATTTGACTGCAGAACTTGTGGAATTATGAGAAGATTCACCCTCACCTTGGGGCTCGCCGCCCTGGCGCTGGCCGCTTGTTCGCCCCAGACCCTGACTTTTCGCGTGGATATGCGCCACCCGTCGAAATCCGGCATCGACCTGAGCCGGAAGTCGATGTCCGTCGTGTACATGGACGACGGAAAGGCGGATACCACCTTCAGCAACGGCGTGGCCTCCAGCCTTGCCCGCAGCCTGGAGGAAGATTATTTCGCCGGCAACGAGGCCATCGGCGTGTACAAGATTCCCCTGGACTCCGTGTCCCTGGACCTGATGCACGGCCTCGTGATGGACAGCGGCGATGACGTCGTTTTCCTGCTGGGTCCGCCCACTTTCGGGGAAGTGGCCCTGTCCGACCCTGTTTCCGTGAAGAATCCCGTGAGCGTGGATTCCGCCTTCGTCTCCAATGCGCAGGTCCCTTACAACGCGAAACTTTTCGTCTATGACAGCATGGACAAGGAGGACAAGCTGCACGTCTTCCGCGGCAGCAGCGTCCTCCGCACCCAGGTGTTCTCCAGCGGTGTGACCGCGAAGGAATTCCTGAAGGAGAAGGCCCTGAATTCCAAGGACTGGGGCGCTGAACTGGTGGGCAAGCAGATCTCGAACCGTTTCGTCCCTACCTGGAAGGAAGAGGACTATACGCTGTACTACTACGAAGGCTGGGACGAAGACTGGGTTACCGCCGCCTCCTACGCTTATGAGATGAAGTGGAAAAAGGCCGCGGACATCTGGATGAAGAAGATCGGCGACAACAGTTACACCAAGCGCGCCTGTGCCTGCTACAACACGGCCCTGGCCTTCTACATGATGGGCGACCTGGATCTCGCCACCAAGTGGCTGGACCGCTCCGACCAGTACGGAACGACCGACCTCTCGCGTGAAGGAGGTGCAGGCGCTGGGTTGGGATTACATCGACGTAATCATGGTGACCGGCGACGCGTTCGTGGACCATCCGTCCTTCGGGACGGCCGTCATTGCCCGGTGGCTCCAGAAATGGGGCTACCGGGTTGCCGTTGTACCGCAGCCCAACTGGCGGGATGACCTCCGGGATTTCCGGAAGCTGGGGGCGCCGCGGCTCTATTTCGGGGTCAATTCCGGGGCGATGGACTCCATGGTGAACCACTACACCGCCTCCAAGCGCCTCCGCCACGATGACGCCTACACGCCGGAAGGCAAGGCGGGCGCCCGGCCTGACTATGCCGTCACGGTCTATACAAAGATCCTGAAGGAACTCTATCCAGACGTCCCGGTCGTCATTGGCGGCATTGAGGCCTCCCTTCGCCGCCTGACACACTACGACTACTGGAAAGACTGCCTGATGCCCTCCATCCTTGTCACCTCCGGCGCCGACTACCTCTGCTACGGTATGGGCGAACGCCCGATGCTCGCGCTGACGAAAGGCATCGAAAACAATTGGAGCCGTCACCAGATGCAGGCGATTCCTCAGATTGCCTTTTATACAAAAGGAAAGTTGCCGAAGGGGGTACACCCCCCTGAATCGTCGCTTCGCGACCCCTCCCATCCAAAGGATGGGCCCCTCCCTCTTATGCGGCCGAGGGTGGCCACAGATTCCGGTGGGTGTACCCCCTCCGGCATGTTGCTTCTTCATAGTTTCGAAGAATGCGAAAAGGACAAGTTCAAGTTCGCAGAGAATTTCCATTGGATCGAGACGCACGCGAACATGATGCATCCGGATACGATCATTGAGCCGGTGGGGGAGGGATACGTGCAGATCAATCCACCGTATCCGACGGCGACGACCGAGGAAATGGACTCGTTCTGGGACCTGCCGTTCACGAAGCTGCCGCATCCGCGGTACAAGGGGAAACGGATTCCGGCGTATGATATGATTAAATTCTCGGTGTGCACGCACCGGGGGTGCTTCGGCGGTTGCAATTTCTGCACGATCGCCGCGCACCAGGGGAAATTCATTTCGTCCCGCAGCGAGGCGTCCATCCTCAAGGAAGTGCGCGCGCTGAACAACCTGCCGGGGTTCGCAGGAAACATTTCCGACGTGGGCGCGCCCACGGCCAACATGTACGGAATGCACGGGAAGAACCAGGATATCTGCGCGAAGTGCAAGCGGCGGTCGTGCCTGTTCCCGGCGCGCTGCCCGAACCTGGACTGTGACCATACGCGGCTGCTGGACCTGTACCACCGGATCGACAGCACCAAGGGCATCCGGCATTCCTACATCGGCAGCGGTATCCGCTATGACCTGTTCCTGACCGAGGACGGTTTTGTCGATGAGAGCTCGAAGCCGTACCTGAAGGAACTGGTCCTGGACCATACTTCCGGCCGCCTGAAAGTGGCGCCGGAGCATACCGAGGACCATGTGCTCCAGAAAATGGGGAAGCCTTCGTTCCGCCTGTTCGAACGGCTGCGGAAGGAGTTCGACCGGGTGAACCGCGAGGCAGGGACCCATGTGGGCCTGGTTCCGTATTTCATCTCGTCGCATCCCGGTTGCACGCTCAAGGACATGGAGCGCCTGGCGAACCATCCGGCCCTGCGGGGCATCTGGATGGACCAGGTGCAGGATTTTACGCCGACGCCGATGACGACGTCCTCCGTGATGTTCTGGTCCGGCTATGACCCGCGCGACCTCAAGCCGGTGTTCACGGAAACGGATATGGACCGGAAACGGATGCAGAAATCCTTTTTCTTCAAGAATTCGTCAAAAAAAAGTCGGGAGGGTATTGCCAAATCAAAAAAAGGGAATTAATATTGCACCGTAAACTTAAACCTGACTACCCGATGGCTGACAACAAGAAAAGACACGTCGTAAGTTTTGAGAAGATGCCCCTGAATCCGGAGCTTGCGGCCGCCTTTGCTGAGAAATATCCCCGAGGATTCTCCGATTACCTGACCGACCTCGTGAAATATCCGAAGCCTGACGGCACTTCCTTCTATGCCGTGACCGTGGAGATTCCCGACGCCATTTACCTCGTGAAGATCAACGTGAAGACCGACGACCTCGAAGACGTCGAGCGCTGGCTCGAAGGCGAGGAAGACGCCGAGAACGAGGCCGTGGCCGGCGGCAGCGCCGACGCCTCCGATGCGGCCGGCGAAACCCTGCCCGACGACAATATCGCCCAGTACGGCAGCGGCTCCGACGACGAATAAGCCTTGGAAAACAGGATCGTAAAATACATCTGGGGCCCGCTGAGGGCCCTTTTGCATTCCCTGCCGGTACGGAGTCACATCCCGATCCTGTCGGTGGTGACCGGTCTCTTGTGCGGCCTGGCCGCCGTGCTGCTGAAGGTGGCCATCCGCGGCATCCACCACGGGCTCGACCGCCTGGTCGGGGACGCGAACTGGCTGTTCCTGCTCCTGCCCGGCGTGGGCATGTTCCTGAGTTTCCTCATTGTCCGGTACATCGTCCGGGACAACATCGGCCACGGCGTGACGAAAGTCCTGCAGGCCGTCTCCAAGAACGAATCCAAGATCAAGCGCCACAACATGTACTCGTCGCTGGTCACGAGCGCCCTCACCATCGGTTTCGGCGGTTCCGTGGGCGCCGAGGCCCCGATTGTGTACACGGGCGCGGCCATCGGCTCCAACCTGGGCCGGTATATGGGCCTTTCCTACCGGGGAATGACGCTTCTGCTGGGCTGCGGTGCGGCAGGTGCGGTGGCGGGCATCTTCAACGCCCCGCTCGCCGGCGTCCTGTTCACCCTGGAGATCCTCCTGTTCAACCTGTCGATGAGTTCCCTCCTGCCGCTGCTGCTTTCCTCGGTGTCGGCGACGATGGTCTCCTATCTCCTGCTCGGACGCGATACGCAGTTTGCCTGCTCGCTGGTGGAATTCTCGATGCGGAACATTCCGTTCTACCTCCTGCTGGGTGCCTTCTGCGGGTTCTGTTCACTGTATTTCGTCAAAATGACGATTTGGCTCGAGGACGGATTCGGCAAGATGAAGAACCCCTGGCTCCGCTGGGCCCTGTGCGCCGTGGGACTGGGCCTCCTGATCTTCCTCTTCCCCCCGCTGTACGGCGAAGGGTATGAGGATGTGGGCCATCTCCTGAACGGACAGGCGGACGGTGCCGTGTGGTTCTTCGCCCTGATCCTGCTGCTGAAGGTGTTCGCGATGACCTTCACGAATGCCGGCGGCGGCGTGGGCGGCACCTTCGGTCCGACGCTTTTCGTGGGCGCCATTGCGGGCTATGTCCTGTCCGCTTCCCTCAACCTGGTCCTGCCCGGGCAGGTCCCGGTGCCCAACTTCGTCCTTGTGGGCATGGCAGGCCTGATGGCGGGCGTGATGCAGGCGCCCCTCACGGCTATCTTCCTGATCGCCGAGATATCAGGCGGTTATGGACTCCTGATGCCCCTCATCCTGACAGCGGCCATTTCGTATGCCACCACACGCATTTTCGAGAAATACTCCATCTATACGAAGCGCATCGCGCAGACGGGCGAGCTCCTCACCCACGATTCCGACCAGGCTGTCCTCACGCTCCTGAAGACGGAATCCCTCGTAGAAACGGACTTCACGCCAGTGCGCGTGGACGACAGTCTGGGCGCCCTCGTCGAGGCCGTGGCCGTCTCCCGGCGCAACGTCTTCCCGGTCCTGGATGGCAAGAAGCGCTTCCAGGGCTATGTGGACCTTTCCGACATCCGCCGGGACATGTTCCGCACGGACCTTTACGAAACGGCCAAGGTGTACAACTATATGCGCTCCGCCCCGGAGTACGTCTATCCTGACGAGCCCATGGAAAGCGTGATGCGCAAGTTCGGCAAGACCGGCGCCTGGAACCTGCCGGTGGTGGACCGCGACCTCAAGTACGTGGGCTTCCTGTCCCGCTCCAAGATCTTCAACGCCTACCGCGAGGAACTCCGGGATTTCTCCCAGGATTGATTTTTTCCCTGCACCCGGGATAAACTAATTGAAAATCATTATATTTGTAAGAGTTAAGCATGTGTAATTCTTACAAATCGTTTCCTATGAAGAGATTTCTGGTCTCCCTGTCGCTCCTGGCCATGGCCATTGGCGGCAACGTGTCTTATGCGCAGGTCGCCGAATCGGCCGAATGGGCCACCCGGATCAAGGCGGAGGGCCTGGGCCGCTCCCAGGTCGAAGAACTTGCCCAGTACATGACCGACTATGTCGGGTCCCGGCTTACGGCCTCCCTGCAGAAGCGCCGTGCCGACTCGCTCATGCTCGTCAAGCTCACGGAAATCGGCCTCTCCAACCCCCGTTCCGCCTATGCGACGGAGTTCACGCGCGGCGGCTGGGACGTCGTCAAGACCTATGCGGCCATGACCGCGCCGTACTACTGCGCCTTCTCGGTGAATCCGCGGGCCTGGTCCGGCAGCACGGACGGCCTTGTCAAGGGCGAATGCGTCGTGTTCGACGTCCAGACCAAGGAAGACCTCGAAAAATATCGCGGCAAAGTGGCCGGCAAGGTTTTGCTGATCCCATCCACGCGGACGGTCGAAATCAATTTCGAGCCTCTGGCTTCCCGCTATGACGAGAAGGAGCTGGAGGCCCTGACCAAGGACGACCGTGCCCAGGTGCGCTCGGGCCGTTACGGCGGCCGGGCGACCTATGATTACCGGGCCATGATGGAACTCCGCCAGCTGATGGCCGATTTCTACAAGACGGAGAAACCGCTGTGCATCGTGAACGGCAGCGGTACCTTCAATGTTCCGAGCGGTTCCGGCGTCAATTACAAGGCCGGGGATCCCGAGCCCATTCCCGAGCTCAATATGCCGCTCGAGGATCACGGTCGCATGATCCGTCTGATCAATCGGGGACAGAAGGTCGAGATGGAACTGGAACTGATCAACCGCTTCACCAACGATACCGAAGTCCATAACCTGTATGCGGAAATCCCCGGCACCGATCCCAAACTGAAGGACGAGATCGTCCTCATCGGCGCGCACTACGATTCCTGGCACGGCGGTACCGGCGCGGCCGACAATGCCTCCGGCTGTATTGTCATGGTGGAGGCGATGCGCATCCTGCAGCAGCTGGGCTTCAAGCCCAAGCGGACCATCCGCCTCGCACTCTGGGGAGGTGAGGAGCAGGGCCTCTACGGGTCCCGTGGCTACCTGGACAACTATCTGTACAAGGATGGCAAGAAGCTGCCCGGCTTCGACAAGTTCACCCTCTACCTGAACATGGATAATGGTTCCGGCCGTTTCCGTGGCATCTACCTGGAGCGGAATGACGCCGCCTTCCCGTTCTTCGAGGCCTGGATGAAACCCATTGAATCCCTGGGATTCCAGTACCTTTCTCCCCGGACCACCGGCAGCACGGACCATGTCACGTTCAACCGATTGGGCCTGCCTTCCTATCAGTTCATCCAGGATGAGCTTGAATACGGCCGGACCTACCACACCCTCATGGATACCTATGAGCGCCTGTCCCTGGGCGACTTGCGGCTGAATGCCACGATCGTGGCCTGGCTGGCCGCCTGCGCCGCGGACGATCCCGGCCGGATTCCGAACAATTCCTCGGTGGACCTGAACCAGTTGCAGCAGCGGGCTTACTAGCGCGGAACCTTTCTTTTCGGTACGCATCGCTTGCGTTTTTTGGGTCGGTTTGTTAACTTTGTAAACTGACACTAAAACGTACAGTGATGCGTAAATCTATCTCTTTTTTCCTGACAGCCCTGCTGCCGTTGCTGGCCCTTTCCTGCCAGCCCGGGAATGTGACGGAACCCCTTCCCGTGATGTCTTTCAATGTCCGCTACGGGACGGCCAAGGACGGCGACCACGTGTGGGAGAACCGCAAAGACGCTGCCTGCGCCATGATCCTGGACCAGCGCCCTGCGGTTTTCGGCGTGCAGGAGGCCCTGGATTTCCAGCTGACTTATTTCGAAGAGCACTGCCCGGGGTACAAGTACGTGGGCGTGGGCCGCGAGGACGGTGTCAGCGAGGGCGAGCACATGGCCGTGTTCTATGACACCGAACGCATCGAACTTCTGGAGTGGGGAACCTATTGGCTCTCCGAGACGCCGTTCCAGCCTTCCCTGGGCTGGGATGCCGCCTGCCGTCGGACGGCTACCTGGACCCTGCTGAAGGACAAGGCCGCGGGCCGCAACTTCTATTTCGTGAACACGCACCTGGACCACGTGGGCAAGGAAGCCCGCCGCAAGGGGCTCCTGCTCCTGGTGGACCGCATCGCTGCGATGAATCCGGACGGTTATCCGATGGTTCTCACGGGCGATATGAACGTGTATCCGGACGATCCGTGCCTCGGGGAGCTTCGCACCCTCATGCAGGATGCCCGCCAGACGGCCCCGGATACGGACAACGACTATACGTGGCATGACTGGGGCAAAGTCTCCGGCAATCCGCCTATCGACTACGTCTTCTACGCCGGATTCGCGGGTTGCGACAAGTTCGCCGTGGTGCGCCAGCCTTACCAGGGCGTGGACTATGTCTCCGACCACTTCCCGGTGACGGCCCTTCTCCGTTACGGCCCCGCGCAGGAGGCCGTGAAACCGGAGCCGGTCCCCGAGCAGCCCAAGTATGTCGTCGAGGTGGAAGCGCACCGGGGCGGCATGGGCCTGTACCCCGAGGAAACGCTTCCCGCCATGCTTAATGCCGTGAACCTGGGCGTGAACACCTTGGAAATGGACCTTTGCGTGACGAAGGACAAGAAGGTCGTCCTTTCCCATGACAAGTACTTCCATCCCCGCTATTCCTCCCATCCGGACGGGACGCCCGTCGTCAGCGGCGAGCCCAAGACCTGGCTCTGGCAGATGCCCTACAGCGAGGTCGTGAAGTGGGACGTGGGCAACCGGTTCAATCCTGCATGGCCCGAGAAGCGCTGCATGCCGCTCGTGAAGCCCCTGGCCGGTGACGTGATCGCCGCCGTGGAAGCCTATACGAAGGAGAACGGACATTACGCGATGAACTATGACATCGAGATCAAGAGCGATCCGGACTATGACGGTTATGTCGAGGGTGAGAACTGGCCCGAGTATCACGAGTTTACGGACCTGTGCATGGCCATGCTGGACTCCCTGAATCTTGGGGACCGCCTGATGATCCAGTGCTTCGACGAGCGCGCGCTCAACTACATCAACGAGAAGTATCCGGGGCACACCCTGGCTTATCTGGTGGAGGAAGACGAGAAGGATTTCGACGAGTTCATGGGCAAACTGAACTTTACCCCGCAGTGGCTGAGCGCGCCGCATGCGAACGTGGACGCCGACCTCATCGCCAAGGCCCGCGCCCGCGGCATGAAGGTCAACACCTGGACGGTGGACGACCCGGACGAAATGCGCCGCCTGGTGGACCTCGGAGTGGATGCCATCATCTCCAACTATCCCGACCGCCTGCTGAAGGTGGTGAAGGGCTTTTAACGGTTTTTCTATGAGAGCAATCAGCACCAAAGAGGCGCCGGCGGCCATCGGGCCGTACAGTCAGGCCATTGACAGCGGCGCCGGCCTTGTCTTCGTTTCTGGGCAACTGCCCATCGACCCGGCCACCGGGGCCTTTCCGGAGGGAGGCGTCGCCGAGCAGGCGCGCCAGTCGCTCCTGAACGCCCAGGCCATCCTGCGGGCGGCCGGACTGGAGCTGGCCGATGTCGTGAAGACGACCGTCTTCCTGGCCGACATGGGCGACTTCGCCGCGATGAACGCGGTCTATGCAACCATCTTTGCCGAGCCGTTCCCGGCCCGGAGCGCCGTGGCCGTGAAGACGCTGCCCAAGGGCGCACTCGTAGAGATTGAGTGCATCGCCACCCATAACCGGTAAGAGCGGAGGGAAGCGGTGAGCAAGGCCAAATGGATCGGCGGGTTCCTGGGCTGGGTGGCATGGGGACCGATCGGCGCCTTGATCGGGTATCTGCTCGGCAAGGCGGTGGATACGTATATCGACGGGTCACACCAATTGCCCGGCGGTGACGGTTGGGAGCGGCAGCAAGGGCAGGGGACTTACCGGCAGCAGACCGGTCAAAGTCCCTACGGTCAGACCCAGTCCCGCCAGAACCGGTATACGGCCGATGAGCAGCGGAACAGTTTCTTCGTGAGCCTGCTGGTCCTTTCCTCGGCCGTCATCAAGGCCGATGGAAGGACGCATCCGGCAGAGTTGCGGACGGTCCGGGAGTTCATCCGGACGAACTTCGGCGAGCAGGCCGCGTCGCAGGCGGAGCAGATCCTGCAGCGGCTTGACAGCCAGCAGGTGAACATCTACTCGGTGGGCGGCCAGATCGCCGCCAACATGAACTACTCGCAGCGCCTGCAGCTCTTCCAGTACCTGGTGTCCATCGCGACGGCTGACGGCGATTTCAGCGCATCCGAAAAGAGCGTCCTGGAGGCCATTGCCTCGGCGATCCGGCTCACGTCTTCCGACGCGGCCTCCATTATCGCCATGTACTACAAGGAGACCGATTCAGCCTATACCGTGCTGGAGATTTCTCCTTCGGCGACGGACGACGAGGTCCGGACCGCCTATCGCCGCATGGCGATGAAGTACCATCCCGACCGGGTGGCCACCCTCGGCCCGGACGTTCAGAAGGCCGCCGAGGAGAAATTCAAGAAGATTCAGGAAGCCTACGCAGCCATCAAGAAGCAGCGGGGCATCCAATAGCATTTACCTGTAACCAGACTATGCGGAAACAGATCCTCTTCGGTGTGCTGGCGCTGGCCTTCGTCTCCTGCGGCCGGCAGCCGGCGGACCAGGTGAACGTGTTCAACGGAACAGATTTCGCCGGGAATACCTATCCCGGCCCGGTTGTTCCTTTCGGCGCCGTCCAGCTGAGCCCGGACACCGATGTGAACACCACCTCCGGCTACCACTACAGCCACGATACCATCCTGGGTTTCAGCCACACGCATCTTTCGGGAACGGGCTGTCCGGACCTGGGCGACTTCCTGGTGACGCCCGGCCTCGATGTCGTGGAGCCGCTTCCGTTCTTACACCAGGACGAGGTGGCTGAACCGGGTTACTACAAAGTCAAGTTCGCCAAGGGCATCACGGCGGAGTTGACCGCTACGCCCCACGCCGGCGTTCACCGGTACACCTTCACGGGGGCGGGAACCCGGCTCATCCGGATCGATGCACGGCATTGCGTCGGCGCCTGGAGCAAGGCCACGGAGTACCGGCTGTCCCTGGAGGGATCCGAAATCCTGGGCTACCGCCGGGTGACCGGCTGGGCGAAGGACCGGGAGGTGTACCTTTCCGCCGTGTTCTCGAAACCTTTCCTGTCGGCGGATGAACCGGAACCCGGCCTGATGGAGTTCACCTTCGCCGATGACCTGAAAGAAGTGGTGCTGTTTGCCGGCATTTCCGGCGTGGATGGGAACGGTGCCCGCGGGAACCGAGTGAAACAGACGGCGGGCGGCCAGTTCGACGGTCTCCGCAGGCGGGCAGAAAGCAGCTGGGACGAAGCCCTCGGACGGATTAAGGTTGAGGGCGGTCCTACGGACGTGTTTTATACGTCTTTCTACCACACTTTCACGACGCCTAACCGCATCGACGACTACGACCGCCGCTACCGCGACCAGGCCGGTCGGAACCGGCAGCTGCCGGAAGGCCATCATTTCTATTCCACGCTGTCGCTGTGGGATACCTTCCGGGCGTGGCATCCGCTGGAAACGCTCCTGGACACGGCCTTCGTCGGCGATATGGTCCGCTGCATGCTGGACGACTACGACTGTCGCGGGGAGCTCCCGGTCTGGCCCCTGGCCAGTGACGAGACCCGCTGCATGATCGGCTACCACAGCGTGTCGGTCATCGCCGACGCCTGGCTCCGGGGCGTCCGCGGCTTTGACGGTGAGAAAGCCCTTGCGGCGATGGTGGCCTCCTCCAACAAGGCCAACGTCAATGCCTCCGACCTCTATCGCCAGTACGGCTGGATCCCCGCCGACCGGAAGACCGAATCTGTCTCACAGACGCTGGAATTCGCCTACGACGACTGGTGCATTGCCCGGATGGCCGAATCCCTGGGCCATGTCGATATCGCCGCAGAATACGACCGTCGCGCGCGGAGCTACCGCGGGTTGTTCGATCCGTCGACCGGTTTCATGCGCGGCAAGAACGCGGACGGGACCTGGTCCACGGCCTTCGACCCGTTGTCCGGCTCCCGGGACTATACAGAGGCGACGCCCTGGCACTACCGTTTCTTTGTCCCGCACGACGTGGCGGGCCTGGCTTCGCTGATGGGCGGTCCGGAAGCACTCCGGGGCGCCCTGGACTCCCTCTTTACCTATCAGCCGGCCGGGCAGGACATGCTGGATGCCGGCATCGGCGGTATCTTCGCGCAGTATGCCCATGGCAACGAGCCCGGACAGAATTTCCCGTGGCTGTACTCATGGGCCGGCGCCCCTTCCAAGACGCAGGAATACGTGCGGATGATCCTCACAAAAGCCTATTCCACCGCTCCGGACGGCATTTGCGGCAACGAGGATTGCGGCCAGATGTCGGCCTGGTATGTGCTCGCATCCCTCGGCTTGTATCCGGCCTGTCCCGGTTCCGGCGAGTATATCCTGACGGCGCCGCTCTTCCGCAAGTCCGTCATCCGGCTCGCGAATGGCAAGACCCTGACCATCCGGGCCGACAATCCCAACCGGCCCTATATCGCCGGCGTGGATTTGAACGGGAAACCGGTGGACCGGAACTGGCTCACCTATGACGAGATTCTGGGTGGCGGAGTGCTTTCCTTCCGGCTTTCCGCGAAGCCCGTGAAGGAGCGGGAGAACCTGCCTGCTCCCTATTCCCTCACGACGGAGCCCTTCGTCTGCCCGCCCGCTATCCAGGGCGACCTGGTCCTTTTCGAGGAGGATGCGGAGGTGACGCTCTCCTGCCGGACGGAAGGGGCCGCCATCCGTTATACGCTGGATGGGACCGAGCCCACGGAAGCCAGCCCGCTCTATGAGGAACCTTTCCGTGTCGATGCTTCCGGTGTCATCCGCGCCCGCGCGTTCAAGGACGGGCTCCATCCATCCCCGGTCGTCAGCCGCACGGCGCACAAGCTTTTCTACCAGCCAACGACGGACCGGAACGGCCTGCAACCCGGTTGCCGGTATACTTACCATGAAGCGAACTTCAAGCGGATCTCCCAGGTGGAGCCCGACCCGGCCGAAGCGACCGGAACGATGCGGGAACCGTCCATAGCCGGCGCCCCGGCCGCGGACCATTTCGCCTATCTCTTCTTCGGCTATATCGACGTTCCGGAGGATGGACACTGGTCCTTTGCGCTCAACAGCGACGACGGCAGCGCCCTCTGGATCGACGGGATCTGCGTGGTGGATAACGACGGCATCCACGACCCCGCCGAGGCGGAGGGAACCATCCCGCTGGGCAAGGGCTTACACTTCTACAAGCTGGTGTACTTCGATGACGAGGGCGGCCAGGAACTGTCCTGGTCCTGGAAGGCGCCGGGCGCGGCCGCCTATGCGCCCGTTCCGGCCAAAATACTGTATTACAAATAGTTTTATCCATGATTGCCATGAAACGCTTGCCTATCCTTGCTTCGGTTCTCGCCCTTTTCGCCGCCTGCGCCTGCCAGTCCGGCCCTTCTGAGAAAGCGCCGGGCGACATCGCCGGCCACGTCATCGTCATTGGCCTGGACGGCTGGGGAACATGGAGTTTCGAGAAAGGGGACACTCCTTTCATCCGCGAAATGATGAAGGAGGGGAGCTATACCCTGTACAAGCGCACGGTGCTTCCGTCCATCAGCGGCGCCAACTGGGCGGCGATGATGAACGGCACGCCGGCGGAATCCTCCGGGATCATCGGCAACAATGCCGCCCCTTATTTCAAGCCGCTGGTGCTCACGGAGCACAAGGCCCAGCCCACCTTCTTCCACCTGCTCAAGCAGGCCCGGCCTGAAGCAGAAACCGGCGTCGTGTGCGAGTGGGGCGACTTCCTGAATTATGCCGACACCCTGTGTCTGGACCATTTCGAGCGGATCCAGGATCCGACCGGGCATCCCGATGCCATTGTGGAAGAAAGCGTGAAGTACATCAAGGAAAAGAAGCCGGTGCTGTGCTTCATCCACATCGACGCACTGGACCACGTGGGGCATGCCTACGGACAGGGCTCTGCCGAGTATTATGCCGAGCTCCCGCTGGTGGACGAGCGCGTACGCCGCATCGTCGAGGGCGTCAAGGAGGCCGGCATCTATGACGACAGCATCCTGATCCTGACCTCCGACCATGGGCACGAAGGAACCGGTCACGGCGGCCATGCGCTGAACGAAATCGAGACGCCGCTCGTCGTGTGGGGCAAGGGAATCAAGAAGAACCACGAGATTACCGAGACCGTGATCCAGTACGACCTCGCCGCCACGGTGGCCGAGGTCTTCCACTTGGAGAAGCCCCAGAGCTGGCGCGGCGTCTGCATTCCCGTCTTCGAGTAACATGCGACGCGTCCTTTCCCTCGTCGGTGCGGCACTCTTCCTTGTCGCCTGCCAGCCTTCATTCGGTGTGTATGACCTTCGTTGCGAAGGCCTGCCGGAGCCGCTGGGCATTGACAGCGCTCTGCCGCATTTCAGCTGGAAAATCCGTTCGGAACACCCCATGGAGCAGGCCGCCTACGAAATCGAGGTGGGGCCGGACCACTGGCGTTCCGGGAAAGTGGTATCCCCGGACCAGGTGATGGTCCCGTATGGAGGGTTGCCGCTTTATGCCCGGCAGCAGGCCTGGTGGCGCGTCCGCGTGTGGGACGCTGCCGGGAAAGTGTCGGCCTGGAGCCCGAAGCGGCGCTTCGGAATCGGCGCCCTGGACGGTCTCAAGGGCGTTTTTATCGGCGCAGTCCCGGGAGAGGGGAGGCAGCCTGTGTTCCGGAAAGTTTTCACGGCGGACAAGGGCGGAGAGGCTGTTCTGCATGTCACTTCCCTGGGCTATCACGAGGTGCATTTCAATGGGAAAAAGATCTCTGACGCCGTTCTGCTTCCGGCCGTTTCCCAACTGGATAAGCGCTCCCTGATCGTCACTTACAGCGTGAATCTGCGGAAAGGGGAGAATGAACTCCTGATCTATGCCGGTAGCGGCTGGTATAAGCCCACGACCTTCGGCGTGGCCTACGACGGTCCACTGGTGAAGGCGGAGCTGGATGTGGACGGCGTGCCTTTCCTTTGGACCGACGATACCTGGGAAGGTGCCTGGAGCGGTCGGAAAGACTTGGGCACCTGGGAGGCGCACCGCTTCGGCGGGGAATGGATCAAGGCCGGGGTAGAACCCGAATGGGGCCCGGTGGAGTACGTCGCCGTGGAAGGAATCGTGTCGACCCCGATGATGTGCCGCCCGATCCAAATCCAGGAAACGCTGGAGCCCGTTTCCGTCGAGAAGCGGGAAGATGGCTCCATCCTGGTGGATTTCGGTCGTATCGTGAACGCCATGCTGGAAATGACGCTGCCCCAGCTTCCTGCCGGGACGGCCGTCACAGCCACCTTCAGCGACTTCCTCCATCCGGACGGAACCCTGGAGACGGCCACGCAGAGCCAGGATGTCTATGTGGCTTCCGGCGCGGCCGACGACCGTTTCTGCAACCGGTTCAACCATCATCTCATGCGCTATATGGTCCTGGAAGGGCTTCCGGAGCCCCCGAAGGACATCCGGGCGTACCGGATTGGCGACGCCCTGTCCTGGAATAGCCGCTTCGAATGCTCCGATCCGGACCTCAACGCCATTTACGGCCTTGTGGAGGCGTCCGTGAAAAACCTTACCTTCGGCGGCTACATGGTCGATTGCGCCAGCATCGAACGCCTGGGGTACGGCGGGGACGGCAATGCATCCACGCAGACGCTGCAGTCGATGGCCGATGTCGCTCCATTGTATCTGAACTGGCTGCAGGCCTGGGCCGATGCCCAGCGCCCGGACGGCGGCCTGCCCCATACCGCGCCCAATCCCTACAAAGCGGGTGGCGGCCCTTACTGGTGCAGCTTCCCGGTGCAGGCGGCCTGGCGCACTTTCATGAATTATGGCGACAAACGTCCCCTGGAGCGCTTCTATCCGGTGATGAAGCATTGGCTGGACTATGTCGATGCCTATTCGGTGGACGGCCTGCTGAAAACCTGGCCCACCCCGGTTTACCGGTGGTGGTACCTCGGCGACTGGGCTGCGCCGGCCGGGGTGGACGTGCAGGATCCGGCTTCGATCGACCTGGTGGCCAACTGCACGCTGTGCCAGGTGTATCTGAAACTGGAGGAAATCGCGCGCGTGCTGGGGCAGGAGGCCGATGCGACGGAATTCCGCGCCCGGTACGAAGCCCTCCGCCAGCGGATCCAGGAAGCCCTGTATCACGATGGGATTTATGCTTCCGGCAGCCAGGTGGACCTGGTTTTCCCGCTCTTGACGGGGGTTGTGCCCGAAGAACTTCAGGCTTCTGTGGTCGAGCAGCTGAAAACCCGCACGCAGGAACTTTGGGGCGGCCATCTGGCTACCGGCCTCGTGGGCGTTCCTGTCCTCACGGAATGGGCGACGAAGGCAGGGGAGTGCGACTGGATGTACGGTCTGCTCAAACAGCGGGATTATCCCGGTTATCTGTATATGATCGACAACGGCGCCACCGGCGTCTGGGAAGAATGGGACGGCGGTCGGAGCCATCTGCATAACTGTTACAACGGCATCGGCAGCTGGTTCTTCGAGGCGCTCGGCGGCATCCGGGCCCTGGAACCCGGCTACCGCCGCGTCTGCATCGTCCCGCAGGCCCCGGAAGGGCTCGACTGGGTGCAGGTGACGCAAGAGACGCCCTACGGTCCCATTTCCGTCCATTGGCAGGGAAATCACATGCAAGTATCTATCCCTGTGGGTGTTACGGCGGAAGTTGACGGAAAGACGGTCGGCTCTGGCGAATATGTGCGATAAATTGTTATCTTTGTATACTGACTGATAACCAACGCCATGCAAAGAAGAGATTTCCTCCGTTATTCCGCGCTGGGAGCCGCTGCGGCCACCCTGGCGCCCGCTTCCGGGATGGTCATGACCGCCGCCCCGAAGAAGAATGCCTCCCGGAACGACAAGGTTCGGATGGGCTTCATCGGCCTCGGCCAGCAGGCGATGTACCTGCTCAATGGTTTCATGTCGATGGACGATGTCCGGGTGGTCGCCGGCTGTGACGTCTATGACATCAAGCGCGACCGCTTCGTCCGCCGGGTGAAGGACTACTACACCGGCAAGGGCGAGAAAAAGGTGAAGGTCGATGTGTACGAGGACTACCAGGACCTCCTGGCCCGGCCCGACATCGACGCTGTCGTCATCGCGACGCCGGACCACCAGCACGCCGTCATTGCCATCGCCGCCTGCAAGGCGGGGAAGGACGTGTACCTGGAGAAACCCGCTACGCTGACGGTGTACGAAGGCCAGCAGCTCGTGAAGGCGGTGCGCAAATACAACCGGATTCTCCAGATGGGCTCTCAGCAGCGTTCCAGCGAGGAGTTCATCCACGCGGCGAACCTGGCCCGCGAGGGAGAACTGGGCAGGATTCTCAAGATGAAGGTGTTCGTGGGCCGCAACAACGTGAACCCCGTCACCGGCGCGCCCGCCCCGTGCAACCTGCCGCGGATGGCGGTTCCCGCCGGCCTGAACTGGGACAAGTGGCTGGGCCCACTGCCTGAGACGGTGTACTACCACTCGGACTTCGACCCGATCATCACGCCAGAGCACGACGAGCAGCTCTGGGGTGCCTGGCGCTGGTACAAAGTGTCCGGCGGCGGCCTGATGACCGACTGGGGCGCGCATATGTTCGACATTGCGCAATGGGCCCTGGGCAAGGACGGCAGCGGTCCCGTGGAGATCATACCGCCGGGATACAGCTATTATGAGCACTTGACCTACAAGTATGACAATGGCGTCATCGTGTCCGAGGAGCCTTTTGACGGCACCACGCCCGGCGTGCAGATCTACGGCGAGGAAGGCTGGATCAAAGTCAGCCGCGGCAAGTTCGCCGCCTCCAAGCCCGAATGGGAGATGAAGGTGGCGGATTCCGACGTCCCTTATGAGACCAAGGTGGGCCATCACCGGGCCTTCATCGAGGCGGTCCTGAGCCGCAACGACCCCAACGTCCCCGTGGAGGTGGGCCACACCTCCTGCACGGTGTGCAACCTGGGCAACATCGCGATGGAACTGGGCCGTCCTGTTGTCTGGAATCCGATCGTCCAGAAGTGCATGCACGATCCGGAAGCGACGGGACTGCTTCACTATCCCTATCGTGCGGGTTATGAACACGCGCTTGACGTATAAAGGATGGACAGAAGGTTTTTCCTGAAGAGTGCGGCCGCCGCGGCCGCGGTGGCCGGTACGACGGACATCGCGACGGCGGCGGAGCACATTTCCTCCCTGGGAGAGGAACCGGAATCGAAGCCCCTGCTTGCATCGGCTCCGATGCTGCAGAATTTCGCCGAGACTTCCATCGGCGTGTCCTTCGCCGTGAACGACCTGGCCAACGGCTATGTCCTCATCGGCGAGCGGAAGGACCTCCAGGACGCCCGTAAGGTCCTCTGCGGCGGCTATCGGCTTGCGGACATCGACGACCGGGTGATCCAGGTGCGTATCACCGGCTTGAAACCCGCGACGAAGTACTATTACCGCATCGGCGCGGACCGCATCCACTACGGAGGCGGCTACGACATGAAGGTGCTCGGGAACGAGGAGGATCCGCGGGTGTATTCCTTCACGACCGCCGGCAAGGACCTGAAGGGCAAGTTCTGTGTCATCAACGACACGCATGTGCGCTGGCCCGCCATCGGCGCAGAACTGGACAAGATTGCGGAGATTGCGCCCGCCTGCGTCATTTGGAACGGCGACGCCTCCAATACGGAGGAGAAACTGGAGAACCTGGTCAATATCTTCCTGGACCACTCGCTGGACCGGAAGGACTACGCGGCGGAGACACCCTACCTCTTCTGTCCGGGCAACCACGATTCCCGCGGCCGGGCGAACCGGCACCTGGAGAAGGTATGGATGTACCGCCAGCCCGAGGAGCGCGACGTGCGCGACTGGGACCTGGGCCGGAACTTCGCCGTCCGCCTGGGCGAGATGGCCCTCGTGGGCCTGGACACGGCCGAGGACAAGCTGGACACGAATCCCCGGTTCGCCGGCCTGTTCAAGAGCGCCGAATACCGCGAGGCGCAGACGGCCTGGCTCCGGGACGCCCTGAAGCGGCCCGAAATCGCCTCCGCTCCGTATCTCGTGGCGTTCTGCCATATCCCGCTGTTCGACGACGACCCTTCGCACAACCCCGGCGACGTGGCTCCGGATGATACGGATCCTCGCTACACCACCGACTATGCCTATTGGCAGCGCACCTGCGGCAACATGTGGGGACCGCTCCTGCACGAAGCGGGCTGCCAGGTCCTTATTGTTGGCCATTTGCACCGATACCGCTACTATGCGCCGGGCGCGGACCGCTGCTGGGCGCAGCTCGTGGGCGGCGGCCGCGACATGAAGGAAGGCCCCGGCTTCCCGACGGTCATCGAAGGGAAAGTCATGGGCGACCGCCTCCGCCTGACCGTCCACAACATTTTCGCCGGCCAGGTGCAGGATGTATTCGAGTTCATGCCCCGATAAGAAAAACCGTGTCCTAAACGTTTCATCATGAGAACGAGATTCATTCTATTCGCGGCCGCCGTTGCCGTGCTCACGGCCTGCGGGCCGAAGGTCGGTCCCGAACCCGTCGGGAAGCGCGCCGATGCGCTGGATGCGTCGGCCTGGGACATCTCCCAGTGGATTTCCGTCGTGAACGCCCCGGAACGGGTGATTTCCGACGAGAACGGAGACCGCGCCGCCGATGGCGCCAGCTGGTTCCTGTCCACCGTAAAGAACGGCAAGAAAGTGACCAGGGCGGTCTGGATGACGGCCGGCCTGGGCGTTTACGACCTGTATGTGAACGGGAAACTGGTCGGCGAGGAAGTCCTGAAGCCGGGATTCACCCATTATGCGAAGACCAAGCGCTCTTTCACGTATGACATCACCGATGCGTTCGTCACGAGGGCAGGGAAGGAGAACGTCCTTTCGGCCCAGGTGACTCCGGGCTGGTGGGCAGACAAGATCGTCTCGTCCAGGCGGGAGTTCACCGGTAAGAAATGCGCCTTCCGGAGCGTCCTGGAACTCACGTATGCCGATGGCACCACCGAGCGGTTCGGCACGGATACGGAGCATTGGACGGCCGGTATCGCCGGGCCGGTGAAGCACGCCGCTATCTTCGACGGCGAGGAGTATGATGCCCGGGAACTGCCCGGCTTTGCCACGCCGGAGAAGCTTTCTGCGCCGGAGGTGAATACGGAGTTCGCCGGGGAGATCCTTCCTACCGCCGGTGCCGAAATCTACCAGCGCAAGGACCTGGCCCTCAAGCCGGTCAAGACGTATGTCTGGGAAGGTGTGACGGGGGAGGTCGCTTCCGAGAACAAGGAGGAAGTGGAATACGGCAAGGTCGTTATCAAACAGGAATATGCCTCCGGCGAGCCTGTCACCCTGAAACCGGGCGAAACGCTGGTCGTGGACTTCGGCCAGAACGCGGCGGCCGTGCCATCCTTCGTCTTCCAGGCGAAAGAGGGGACGCTGCTCGTCTGCCGGCCTTCCGAGATCCTGAACGACGGCAACGGCGCCGAGCGCCGCGGCATGGACGGTCCCGAAGGTTCGACGCACCGGCGGAACCTCCGGGTAAAGCCGAACGAGATCTGGCTCACCTATACCTTCGGTCCGGCCGAAGGCCCCGTTTCTTTCATCCCGCGCTGCACGTTCTACGGCTACCGCTTCATTTCGGTGACCGTCACGGACGAGGTGAAGATCCTGTCCATGGAATCCATTCCGGTCACTTCCATTGCGAAGGACTTGGAGACGGGCACCCTCGTCACGGGCAATGACGACATCAACAAGCTGATTTCCAATACGCGCTGGGGCCAGCTGTCCAACTACCTCTCCGTCCCGACGGACTGCCCGCAGCGCAACGAGCGCCTGGGCTGGATGGCCGACACGCAGGTCTTCACCGAGACCGGCACCTTCTTCGCGAACACCGACGCCTTCTTCCACAAGTGGACCCGGGACGTCCGGGACTCCCAGAGCGAGACCGGCGGATTCCCGGGTGTTTCGCCCACGGCGCAGTACGGCAACGAAATGATGCGCCTCGGTTGGGCCGATGCCGGCGTGATCGTCCCCTGGACCGTCTGGAAGCAGTTCGGGGACAAGGAGATCGTGGCCGAGAACTGGGCGGCGATGGAGAAGTTCATGGCGCACGTGTATGAGACCAAGTACGACCATGCCGCCCTCCGCAGCGAGAACGGCAACTACAACTGGGCCGACTGGGTGGGCTATGAACCCCTGGAGAGTTGCAGCGGGCGGGCCTTCGAGACCCCGGAAACCCGCCGCCAGGCCGAGGAGTACTGGAGTTACCTGGGTGCCTGCTACTGGGCCATCGACGCCGGTATGATGCGCGACATGGCCATTTCCACCGGCCGGGACGCCGCCAAGTACCAGGCGATGGAGGACGAGGCGAAGGACTATATCCGCGCGCGTTTCCTGCGCCCTGACGGCACCTTCAGGCTGGCCATCCTGAACACGATGCAGACCCCGGTCCTGTTCGCCCTGAAGAACGGCCTGGTGGATGGCAAGGCGAAGGAGGCGATGCTCGCACGGCTCCGCAAGAACTTTGCGGACCACGGCAACTGCCTCCAGACCGGTTTCCTGGGTACCTCCATCCTGATGCAGACCCTCACGGATAACGGGCTCTCGGACATTGCGTATGAACTCCTCTTCCAGCGGAAGAATCCGAGCTGGCTGTATTCCGTGGACAACGGCGCCACCACCATCTGGGAGCGCTGGAACAGTTACATGGCGAGCGAGGGTATGGGCCCCAGCGGCATGAACAGCTTCAACCACTACGCTTACGGCTGCGTGGGCGAGTGGCTCTGGGAGACGGCTGCCGGCATCGCCGCGGACCCAATGGCCCCCGGCTTCAAGCACATCGTGATGAAACCGGTCCCGGACAAGCGTCTCGGTCATCTGGACGCCTCCTTCCAGTCCGCCGCCGGCCTCATCCGGAGCAGCTGGAAATATGAGGGAGACACCTGGACCTGGAACTTCACGGTGCCGGAGGGTGCCACCGCCACCGTCACCCTGCCGGGCGAAAAGGAATCCAAGGATTACGAGGCAGGTACGTATACGGTTGTAAAATAGGACGGGAAATCGTATATTTGTCTGATTATAACGACGCGACCATGGCAGACCTTTGCAGACTCGACCCCCACGCGGAAGGGATCCTGGAAGAATACCGGAAACAGCATCCTGTCTTCGAAAAGATGCAGGAGGCGATTCCTGCGCGGGTCCGCGCCCTCCTGGACGAGGCCGGCATCGTCGTCGCGTCCATCGAGAGCCGGATCAAGGAGGAGGGATCCCTGGCCGGCAAGTTGGAACTGAAGGGGGGGAAGTATGCTTCCCTTGCGGATATCACCGATATCTTCGGCATGCGGATCATCACCTTCTACACAGATGACGTGGACAAGGTCGCTTCGGCCGTGGACCGCCTCTTCGAGGTGGATTGGGAAAACTCCGTGGATAAGCGCAAGCTCCTCGAGGTGGACAGTTTCGGTTACCTGTCGCTGCACTATATCTGCCGGGATCCGGAATTCCCGTACCGCTTCGAGGTGCAGATGCGCACCATCCTGCAGCACGCCTGGGCCAACATGAACCATGACACGGGCTACAAGTCGGGTGTCGAGGTCCCCCGGGAGTACAGCCGCAACATGAACCGTCTGGCGGGCATGCTGGAACTGGTAGACGAGCAGTTCAGCCGGATCCGTACGGAAATCAACGACTACCGGCGCCAGGTGCAGTCCCTGGTCGCTTCCGGGCGTCTGGAGGAAGTCCCGCTGGACGGCGACAGCTACCGCAGTTTCCTCCAGCTGCGGCCCTTCGATCCGCTGAACAAGCGCATCGCCTCCGTGAACCAGGCGGAGATCCAGGAAGTCACCCTGATGCCGTTCCTGGCCGTATTCAAGACCCTGGGCCTGAAAACCCTTGGCGATGTGGCGGGTCTCATCAAGAAATACGGGGATGCCGCCTACCAGATCGCCTGCTACCAGATCGGCCTGACGGATCTGGACATCCTGGCTTCCTCCGTGGGACCGCAGAACCTCTGTCTGGCCTATCTGCTGAAGAAAGGCGGCGGCCGCGCCGGCATCCGCATGATGCTGGATACGCTCAACGGACCGTCCGAGAGCAACGAAATGATGGCCGAGTACATTCTGACCCAGGCCGATGACTTTTCATTCATGCATACGAAGGATTGACGATGGAAAAACAGATGGATACCTCTTTGCTGGACCGGGCGATCCTTTTCGCCGTCGAGGCCCACTCCGGCGTGGAACGGCGTGGGAAAGGTTTCCCGTACATCGTCCATCCCATGGAGGCGATGGCGATTGCCGCAACCATGACGGCCGACCAGGAAGTCCTGGCCGCGGCCGCCCTGCACGATGTCGTGGAGGATACGGAAGTGACCTTGAACGATATCCGTTCCAGGTTCGGCGACCGCGTCGCGCGGCTTGTTGACACGGAGAGCGACCATTTTGAGGACGGGCTGGACTGGCGCCGCCGGAAAGAGGATTCGCTCCGACGGCTCAAGGAAGCCACCCGCGACGAGAAGATCGTCGCCCTCGGTGACAAGTTGTCCAACATGCGGGCCATCGCCCGGGACTATACGTCGGAGGGGGAGGTCTTCTGGGACCGTTTCCGGGTCAAGGAGAAATCGGTCCACGGGTGGCGCTACCACGCGTTATTGGACGCGTTTTCGGACCTCTCTGATACTTATGCGTACCAGGAATTCGACTTCCTGGTAAACCGGATTTTCCCAGCAGACTGAGCAGATGGAGACCTTGGAAGCAATACGGATCGACCTGGCTGACTATGAGTATGCCGGCGAAGGAGCCAACGGGGTGAGCTACAACCACCGTTATGACCCTGACGTGATGCTGAAACTGTATCGGCCGGGCCTGGTTACGCAGCCGATGGAGGAGATGCGCATCGCCCGGAAGGTGTTCGAGACCGGCATCCCGACACCGGAACCCGGTGACTACGTGACGGACGGAACGCGCTACGGTGTCCGTTTCCGCCGTATCCGTGACAAGGTCTCGTATGCCCGCGCCGTAGGGGACCATCCCGAGGACGTCGTCCGCTATGCCGAGGAGTTTGCGGTCATGTGCCGCGGACTGCACGCCACGCATGTGGACACGGCCCTTTTCGAGTGCGCAAAGGACCGGTATGCCCGCCAGCTGGCAGAGAATCCTTTCTTTACCCCGGCCGAGAAGGACCGGCTCCTCCGGTTCATCCAGGATGCGCCGGATACCGATACCGCCATCCACGGCGACCTCCAGTTCGGCAATGCCATTTTCGCCGGTGAGGCGCGCTATTTCATCGACCTGGGCGATTTTTGCTACGGCTATCCGCTGTTCGACGTGGGCATGGTCTATTGCACCGCGTTCCTCAGCGAACCGGACTTTGTCCGGGAAGCTTTCCATATGGAGCCGAAGACGGCCGTCCGCTTCTGGCAGGCTTTTGCCCCTGTTTATTTCGGGACGGACCGCCCGCTCCGGGACATCGAGTCCGAGGTGCGGCCCTTCGCCGGACTCAAGACGATTATCGTGGAGCGCGACATGGGGCGTCCGATGCCCACGCTCCGCGAAGCCTTGACATCCATCCTCCAACCCTGACGAAGGCATGGCGAAACTCAGTGGACACAAAATGGGATATGGCTTCCAGGCTGTCGTGACCGTGATTGTCGCGCTGGCTACGCTGGAAGCGACCACCCTGCTCCAGTACTTTTCCTCGCGGAAAGCGATGCAGGAGGAGGCGACACGCCGGGCGGAAGACCAGCTGGAGTCGACCAACCTCCTGATCTGTGACGTGCTGGACCAGGTGGAAACCGCCGTGCACAACAATGTCTGGCCGGTGCGTAAGACCTTGGCCGCCCCCGACAGCCTGTGGTCCCTGGTACGCCGGATCGTGGAGTGCAATCCGTCCGTTTCCGGCTCTACCATCGCCCTCGCAGAGAACTATTTCCCGCAGAAAGGGCGCCTGTTCTCCCCGTATGCATTCCGGGACGGGAACCGGATCGACACCCTCAATCTGGGCCGGGAATCCTATGGCTATCCCGACAAGGAATGGTATGTCAAGCCGCTCGAAACCGGCGAGGGATACTGGTCCGAACCCTACTATGACACGGGCGGCGGCGAGATGCTGATGACCACCTATTCGGTCCCCGTGACGGATGCGGAAGGAAAGGTTGCGGCTGTGCTGACCGCCGATGTCTCCCTGGACTGGTTCACCGACATGGTGGGCAACATCGACGTGTATCCCGAGGCTTTCAGCGCCCTGATCAGCCGCACGGGCAAGCTCATGGTCTGTCCTGCACCGGCCCTGGTGATGAAGAAAACGATTCAGGAGGTGGCGGCGGACCTCGCGGATTCCACGACGGTCCGGGACATCGGCCTGGCCATGCTGGCCGGCGAGGAGGGTAGCCGGCAGGTCCTGTACCATGGCGAAAAGGAGTATGTCTTCTATGCGCCGATCGACCGGGCGAACTGGTCCATGGCCATCGTCATTCCGCAGAAGGAAATCTATGGAGACATCCAGCGCGTGGGACTTCTGGTTATTTTGCTGCAGGTCCTCGGTCTCCTGGTGATGAGCGTGATCCTGTATACCTCCGTGAAGAACCAGATCCGGTTCCGGGAAGTGTCCGAGAAGAAGAGCCGCATAGACAGCGAGCTCCGGATCGCCCAGGATATCCAGATGTCCATGATCCCGAAAGTCCTGCAGGCGGATACCGAGCAGGTCGACATCGACATGTCCGGGATCGTCGTCCCCGCCAAGGAGGTGGGCGGCGACCTGTATGACTACTATGTCCGGGACGGGTACCTCTTCTTCTGCATCGGCGACGTGAGCGGGAAAGGCGTGCCGGCGGCGCTTGTGATGTCCGTCACGCGCAGCCTGTTCCGGTCCATTTCCGCCCATGAGAAGAGTCCGCTGCGAATCGTCAGCACCATGAATGAGTCCCTGGCGGACATGAACGAAAATGACATGTTCGTCACCTTCTTCCTGGGGGTGCTCGACCTGTCGGACGGGCATCTTCACTATTGCAACGCCGGCCACAATGCACCGGTCCGCCTGGGAAACGGGAGCGGCGGATTCCTGGAAGTCGTGCCCAATCTCCCGCTGGGAGTTATGCATGGCATGGAGTATGAAGAACAGGAAACCACTTTCTCCTGCGGGGAAGGCCTCTTCCTGTACACCGACGGACTGACGGAAGCGGAGAATGTCCGGCACCAGCTGTTCGGAACGGAGAAGATGCTGGAGACAGCCCTGGCCGCCGACGGGAAGCCCGCCGGGGAACTGGTGGACGCGATGAAGGACGCCGTGAAATCCCATATCCAGGGTTGCGAGCCCAGCGATGATTTGACGATGCTGGCCGTCCGCTACACGAATCCGTCCCTGTCCGACGCCTGGGAGCGGCGTGTGACGCTTCGGGAAGTATCCGAAATCCCCAGGCTGCAACGCTTCATGCAGGCCGTTTCCGAACATGCCGACCTGGACCATGCGCTGTCGCTGAACCTGAACCTGGCCCTGGAGGAAGCCGTTTCCAATGTACTGCTCTACGCCTATCCGGGCGAGGCCGAAAAGAAGGTGGACCTGAAGGCGCTGGTCTGGGAAGACCGGATTGACTTCACGGTCTCCGACAGCGGCATCCCCTTCGACCCGACGGCCATTCCCGCCCCCGACCTCTCGGTCGACTTGAAAGACCGCCCCATCGGGGGACTGGGCATCTTCCTGGTCAAACGGATCATGGACGATGTGTCCTACCGCCGGGAAGACGGCAAGAATATCCTGACAATGACAAAAAAACGATAATCATGGAAGTATTCATCACTGAATCCGAAGGAACGATGACGGCCCGTCTGGTGGGCCGGCTGGACACGCCCGCCGCGGCGGAGATCACCCAGGAAATCCAGCCCTTGCTGGACCATGCCGAGGGAACGATCGTGCTCGACTGTTCGGAAATGGCGTATATCAGCAGTTCCGGTCTCCGCATCTTCCTCACCATCCGGAAGGCGGCGTCCGCGGCAGGTGGACACGTCGTCATCGAGGGCCTTTCGAACGAGATCCGGCAGGTCTTCATGATGACGGGGTTCCTCCAGCTCTTCGAAATCAAGTAGCCGATGAAAGACATTTACGTGAGGCATGTCGCCGCCTTGCTGCAAGTGAAGGACTGGCAGGTGGAGAATTGTGCGGAACTCTTCGCGGAAGGTTGTACGATTCCCTTCATCAGCCGGTATCGGAAGGAGCGCACGGGCGGGCTTTCCGACGTGGAAGTGGCCGAGATCAAGCACTGGACCGAGGTGTTCACGGAAATGGAGAAACGCAAGGCCTCCATCCTGGGCACCATCGAAGAGCAGGGAAAGCTGACGCCCGAACTCCGGGACCAGATTGAGAACTGCGTGAGCTCCAGTATCCTGGAGGACCTGTACCTGCCGTTCCGTCCCAAGCGGAAGACGCGTGCCACGGCTGCCGTGGCCAAGGGTTTGGAGCCGCTGGCCGACCTCCTGTGGAGCGGCAAGTCCCACCATCCCGAGGCCGATGCGGCCCGGTTCGTGAAAGGGGAGGTCGCTTCTGTGGACGACGCCCTCGCCGGTGCCCGCGACATTATCGCGGAGCGGCTGTCCGAGACGGCCGTCGTGCGGGAGAACCTCCGGGGTATCTTCCGGACGCGCCGGGTGCAGTCCAAGGCGACGAAAGCCGCCCAGACGGATCCCGCCGCGGCCAAGTACCGCACGTATTTCAACTTCTCCAACCCCATTTCCAAGATTCCTTCCTACAGCCTGCTGGCGCTCCTGCGGGCGGAGAATGAGGGATTCCTGAAGTTGTCCATCGACGCCGACGCCGAAAAGTGTGGCAACAAGATGTATTACGACTACTGCCAGGAAAAGGGCTATCCTTCCCGGGAATGCGGGCTGGAAATCCGGGCGGCCGTGGATGATGCCTATAAACGCCTTCTGGAGCCGTCCATCACGAACGAGGTCCTGAAGGAGGCGAAGCTTAAGGCCGATGTGGACTCCATCCGCGTCTTTGGCGAGAACCTGCGGCAGTTGCTGCTCGCGGCGCCGGTGGGGCAGAAGCGGACGCTGGCCATCGATCCGGGCTTCCGGACGGGCTGCAAGGTCGTCTGCCTGGACGAACACGGCAGCCTGCTGCACCATACGGTCATTTTCCCGCATCCGCCGGCTGCCAAGAAGGTCCAGGCCATCATGACGGTCGCGGACCTGGTGGAACGGTACGGGATTGAAGTGATCGCCATTGGCAACGGCACGGCCGGCCGCGAGACGGAGGAATTCATCCGCAAGGTGGGTCTCCCCGACAGCGTCCGGATCTTCTCCGTGAGCGAGGATGGCGCTTCCGTGTATTCCGCGTCAGACGTGGCCCGGGAGGAGTTCCCGGACGAGGATGTGACCGTCCGTGGTGCGGTCTCCATCGGCCGCCGCCTGATGGACCCGCTGGCCGAACTGGTGAAGATCGACCCGAAATCCCTCGGAATCGGCCAGTACCAGCACGATGTGGACCAGACGCTCCTGCACGAGCAGCTGGACAACACCGTGGAAAGTTGCGTGAACAGCGTGGGCGTGAACCTGAATACGGCGAGTCCTTACCTGCTTCAGTACGTGTCCGGCATCGGCCCCACTTTGGCAGATAACATCGTCGCTTACCGCGCGAAGGCAGGCGGTTACAAGTCCCGTCGGCAACTTATGGAAGTGCCCCGCCTGGGCGAAAAAGCCTTCCAGCAGTGCGCCGGTTTCCTCCGCATCCAGGGGGCGGAGAACCCGCTCGACGGCAGTGCCGTGCATCCCGAATCCTACCACATTGTGGACCGGATGGCCCGCGACTTGGGCGTCTCCACCCGCGAGCTCGTGGGAAATGCGGACCTGTGCCGGAAAATCAAGGCGCAGGACTATGTAGAGGGTGATTTCGGCCTTCCCACGGTCAATGACATCCTGAAAGAGCTCGCCAAGCCCGGCCGCGATCCGCGTGCGGAAGTCCGGGAGTTCTCCTTTGCGGAAGACATTCACGAGATCGACGACCTCAAGGTCGGCATGGAACTCCCGGGCATCGTGACGAACCTCACGGCTTTCGGCGCTTTCGTGGACATCGGCCTGCATGACAATGGCCTCATCCATGCCACCAAAATGGGGGTGCGGGGGATGGCCGACCCTTCCAAGATCCTGAAACTCCACCAGCACGTGCAGGTGGAGGTCGTCTCCGTGGACCTGGAACGGAACCGGATCGGATTGAGATTGATAAGTAAAAACTGAGACAGATGAAAAAGATTGTTTTGTTGATGGCGGCCCTCTTGGCTGCCTTTGTAGCGCAAGCGAAAGATTATGAAGTGAAGTCTCCGGACGGCAAGATCGTCGTCACGGTGACCAGTGGGGAGCACGTCTCTTATTCCATTGAAAGGGAGGGCGTCAAGCTGCTGGCGCCTTCACGGATCTCGATGATGCTGATCGGCGGTTACATGTACGGCGGTCGGAGCAATTTCAAGGCTTCCGTCAAACGCGTGGATCAGACGATTCCGGCCAGGAACTTCAAGCGGGCCCAGGTCCGCGACCGTTATAACGAAATGACCCTTTCCACCGACACGTACAGCATTGTTTTCCGGGCGTATGACGACGGTGTCGCCTATCGCTTCGTGGCTGGGGGCAAGGCTGGCGAGTTCGCCGTCGCCTATGAGCAGGCGGAATTCGCCTTCCCGTATGATTACCCGGCCTATGTCCCTTACGTGGCCCGGGACAATTCCACGTTCGATTCACAGTTCTTCAACTCATTCGAGAACACCTATGCGCACCATCTCATTTCCAAGTGGGAGAAGGGGCGCCTGGCTTTCCTGCCGCTGACCGTAGAGGCTGCGAACGGCATCAAACTCTGTATCACGGAAGCCGACCTCCGGGATTATCCAGGCATGTATCTGTGCAACCAGGAGGGGGGACGTTCTCTTCGCGGCGTCTTCCCCGGCAGCCCTGTCCAGGTGGATCAGGGCGGCCACAACCAACTGCAGGGTCTTGTGCGTTCCCGCCACAACTATCTGTCGAAGCTCACTTCGCCGCATGCTTTCCCCTGGCGGGTCATTGCCATCTCGAAGGAGGACCGCCAGCTGGCCGAAAGCGACCTGACCTGGCGGCTGGCCGCCCCGGCTGCCGGCAACGACTGGTCCTGGGTGAAACCGGGCAAGGTGGCCTGGGACTGGTGGAATGACTGGAACATTTCGGGCGTCGATTTCAAGAGCGGCATCAACAACGATACGTATAAGCACTATATCGACTTCGCTTCTGAGCATGGTATCGAATACGTCATCCTCGATGAAGGCTGGGCCGTGAACAAGCAGGCGGACCTGATGCAGGTGGTGCCTGAGATCGACCTGCCGATGCTGTGCGACTATGCCAGGCAGAAGAACGTCGGCCTGATTCTCTGGGCCGGATACTGGGCGTTCAACCGCGACATGGAAGGCGTGTGCAAGCACTATTCCGCCATGGGCATCAAGGGCTGGAAGATTGATTTCATGGACCGGGACGACGACCAGATGGTCAGGTTCTACGAGAAAGCCGCCGCAACGGCCGCGAAGTATCACATGCTGGTGGACTTCCACGGCGCCTACAAGCCGACGGGCCTGCAGCGGACCTATCCGAACATCATGAATTTCGAGGGCATCCACGGCCTGGAGCAGATGAAGTGGAGCGGTCCGGAAGTGGACCAGGTTACCTATGACGTGACGATTCCGTTCACCCGCCTGGTGGCCGGTCCGGCTGATTACACCCAGGGAGCGATGCGGAACGCCACGCGCTCCAACTACTATCCCTGCAATTCGGAGCCGATGTCGCAGGGAACCCGCTGTCACCAGCTCGCTGAATATATCGTTTTCGATGCGCCGCTGACGATGCTCTGCGATTCACCGTCCAATTACCGGAAGGAAGAGGAATGCACCGCTTTCATCGCTTCCGTTCCGACGGTCTGGGATGAGACCATCGCCCTGGAGGGCAAGATTGCGGAATACGTGGTCATCGCCCGCCGGAGCGGAAACAAATGGTATGTCGGCGCCCTCGGGAACTGGGATGCGCGCGACCTCGTCGTCGACCTTTCCCGCCTGGGCATCGGCGCCAAGCAGGGCGAAGTCTATCTCGATGGCGTGAATGCGGACCGGAAGGCGCAGGACTATCGGCATGAGCAGGTATCTGTCAATGGTACCTGGAAAGTGCACCTGGCGCCGGGCGGCGGCGCGGTCCTGGTGCTGTAAGCCAGCGTCTGAAATCAAAAAGCGAAGGAGTTCGTCCTTCACTTTTTTCATTGCTTTCCCCTGATCTTTCGGAACCGGAGCTTGATGACCCCCCAGAAGGCTTCGCCGAAAATGCCGCTGGACATCTTGGAGGTCCCCAGCTGGCGGTTCGTGAAGATGATAGGCACCTCGACAATCTTGAATCCGAGCCGATAAGCCGTATACTTCATCTCGATCTGGAACCCGTATCCTTTCATCTGGACGGCATCCAGGTCGATGGTTTCCAGGACCTTCCGCGAATAGCAGACGAAGCCGGCCGTCGTGTCGAACACCTTCATGCCCAGGACGCCGCGGACATAGGCCGATGCGTAGTAGGACATGATGATCCGGCTCATGGGCCAGTCCACGACGCTCACGCCGTGACAATAGCGGGAGCCCACGGCGAGGTCCCCGCCATGCTCCGCACAGGCGGCGTAGAGGCGGAGGAGGTCGTCCGGATTGTGCGAGAAATCGGCATCCATCTCGAAAATGTAGTCATAGCCGTGGTCCAGGGACCATTTGAAGCCGGTCAGGTAGGCCGTGCCCAGCCCCTGCTTCCCACTCCGTTCAAGCAGGTGCAGCCGCTCCGGGAATTCCGCCTGCAGCCCTTTCACGATGCCGGCCGTCCCGTCGGGAGAGCCGTCGTCGATGACGAGGATCTGGAAATCCCCGGGCAGGGAAAACACCTTCCGCGTAATGGCTTCGATGTTCTCCTTTTCGTTGTAAGTCGGGATGATGACGATTTTCCGGTCCATGGCAGGATTAGCGTATGACGATTTCGGAACGGTCGGGACCGACGGAAATGATCTTCACCGGGCAGCCCGTTTCCTTCTCGATGAAAGCGATGTATTTCTTGAACGTTTCGGGGAAATCCTCGAAGCGGCGCACCTTCGTGAGGTCCTCCTTCCATCCCGGAAAGTCCGTGTACACGGGTTCGACGTTGTCGGGGCACTCGAAAGGGAAGTCCTGCGTGACCTGCCCGTCGATCTTGTAGGCGGTGGCGACGCGGACGGTGTCGAAGCCGTTCATCACGTCGGCTTTCATCATGATCAGTTCATTGACACCGTTCACCATGACAGCGTATTTCAGGGCGACCATGTCCAGCCAGCCGCAGCGGCGCGGACGGCCGGTGGTGGCGCCGTACTCGCGGCCGATGCTGCGGAGGCGCTCGCCGGTGGCGTCGAACAGTTCCGTCGGGAACGGTCCGCTGCCCACGCGGGTGCAGTAGGCCTTGAAAATGCCCATCACCTTGCCCACGCGGCTGGGGGCGACACCGAGACCGGTGCAGACACCCGCCGTCATGGTGTTGGAGGAGGTGACGAAGGGATAGGTGCCGAAGTCGATGTCCAGCATGGATCCCTGCGCGCCTTCCGCGAGAACGGGGACATCCTGGTCCAGATAGCGGTTCACGGCGAATTCGCTGTCAATGAAGGTGAAGCGCTTCATGCTCTCCACAGCCTGGAACCACTTGATTTCGTATTCCGTGATGTCGAAGGGGAACTTGTACTGGGACAGCAGGCCGAAGTGTTTGTATTTCAGGGCTTCGTAGCGCTGGATGAAGGCGGGGGAGAGGATGTCGCCCACGCGGAGGCCGTTCCGGCCGGTCTTGTCCATGTAGGTGGGGCCGATGCCCTTGAGGGTGGAGCCGATCTTTCCCTTGCCCTTCGCCGATTCGCTCGCAGCGTCCAGCATCCGGTGCGTCGGGAGGATCAGGTGCGCCTTCTTGGAAATCAGGAGTTTGCCGGTGATGTCCATGCCCTTGGCCTCGATGGCCTCGATCTCATCCTGCAGGATGACCGGGTCAATGACGACGCCGTTACCGATGATGTTCACCGAATCCGGGCGGAAAATCCCGGAGGGAACGGTGTGGAGGACGAAGCCGTCCCCGTCGAAGACGAGCGAATGACCCGCGTTCGGGCCGCCCTGGAAGCGGGCGATCACCTTGTAGTTCGGGGTCAGGACATCGACCACCTTTCCCTTGCCCTCGTCACCCCATTGGAGGCCGAGGACCACGTCTACCTTGCTCATAATATGCCAGTTCGTTTTAAGATATAGTCTACGTTCTTGAAATAATAGTCGAGCGTGAAGCAACCCTCCAGCTCTTCCACGGTCAGGAGGCCCATGACCGCGTCGCTTTCCTGGAGGAGGGTCCGGTAGTCCAGCCCTTCCGTCCAGGCCTTCATGGCGATGGGCTGCACGGTGTCATACGCCTGTTCGCGGGTGAGGCCCTTGCCGATGAGGGCGTTCATCACGCGCTGCGCGAAGATGACGCCCCGGGTGCGCCAGATATTCTGGAGCATGTTCTCGGGATAGACCGTCAGGTTCTCCAGGATGCCCTTGAAACGGCACAGCATGTAGTCCAGGAGCTCGGTGGCGTCCGGGAGGATAATCCGTTCCGTGGAGGAGTGGGAAATGTCCCGCTCGTGCCAAAGGGCGACGTTCTCGCAGGAAGCGGACATGTAGCCGCGCATGACGCGGGCGCAACCGCAAATGTTTTCGCTGGAAATCGGATTCCGCTTGTGCGGCATTGCGCTGGAGCCCTTCTGGCCCTTCCGGAAGGCTTCCTCCGCCTCGCGGACTTCCGTCCGCTGGAGGTTCCGCACCTCGAAGGCCATCTGCTCCAGGGTGGAGGCGATAATGGCGAGGGTGGCGATGTAGAAAGCATGCCGGTCGCGCTGGAGGACCTGCGTGGAAATGTCTGCCGAGGCAATGCCCAGGCGCTCGCACACATAGTCCTGGATGAACGGGGGAATGTTGGCGAAATTACCCACGGCACCGCTCATTTTGCCGGCTTCGACTCCCTTGCGGGCATACTGGAATCGTTCGATGTTCCGCTTCATCTCCTCATGCCACAAGGCCCATTTCAGGCCGAAGGACGTGATGTCGGCATGGATGCCGTGCGTGCGGCCGATGCAGGGCGTGTCCTTGAATTCAAGGGCGCGGCGCTTCAGGACTTCCTGGAAGGCCTCGAGGTCCTGGAGGAGGATTTCGTCAGCCTGCTTGAGGAGGTAGCCGTTGGCGGTGTCCACGACGTCGGTGGAGGTGAGCCCGTAATGGACCCACTTGCGCTCGGGACCAAGGCTTTCGCTGACGGCGCGGGTGAAGGCCACGACGTCGTGGCGGGTAATTTCTTCGATTTCCTTGATACGGTCCACGTCGAAGGTGGCCGCTGCGCGGATCTTTTCGACGTCCTCCTTCGGGATGACGCCCAGTTCGCTCCAGGCTTCGCAGGAGAGGATTTCGACTTCGAGGTACGCCTGGAACTTGTTCTGCTCGGTCCAGACGTCCCGCATGACCTTGCGGGAGTAGCGTTCGATCATAGGCTCTTCAGGAATGTGTCGATGTTCTTTTCAATGCGGGCGGCCGGGTCCGGATCCTCCGCCTTGACGAAGGGGACGCCGGTAATGTGCTCGTACAGTTCGATATAGCGGTCCGTAATGCCGGCCACGACTTCCGGGGTCATTTCCGGGACCTGCTGGCCGGCCTGGCCCTGGAATCCGTTCGCCATGAGCCACTCGCGGACGAACTCCTTGGAAAGCTGTTTCTGGTGCTCGCCGCGGGCGAGGCGCTCGGCGTAACCGTCGGCATAGAAGTAACGGGAGGAGTCGGGGGTATGGATCTCGTCCATGAGGATGATCTTACCGTCGCGTTTGCCGAACTCGTATTTGGTGTCCACGAGGATGAGGCCTTTCTCGGCCGCCATCTCGGTGCCCCGCTGGAAAAGGGCGCGGGTGTAGGCCTCAAGCTGCTCATAGTCCTCCTTGGATACGATGCCCTGGGCGATGATTTCCTCCTTGGAGATATCCTCGTCATGGCCTTCGGCGGCTTTGGTCGTGGGGGTGATGATGGGCTCCGGGAACTGCTGGTTCTCCACCATGCCTTCCGGCAGCGGAACGCCGCAGAGGGTACGCTTGCCGGCCTTGTATTCGCGCCAGGCGTGGCCGGTCAGGTAGCCGCGGATGACCATTTCCACCTTGAAGGGCTCGCAGCGCCAGCCGACGGTGACCATCGGGTCTGCCTCGGCGATCTTCCAGTTGGGGAGGATGTCGGCGGTGGCGTCCAGGAAACGGGAGGCGATCTGGTTGAGGACCTGGCCCTTGAACGGAATGCCTTCCGGGAGGACGACGTCGAAGGCGGAGATGCGGTCGGTGGCGACCATCACGAGGTAGTCGTCGCCGATGAAGTATACGTCACGGACTTTGCCCGTGTATTTGGAGACTTGTTCGGGGAGATGAAAATCAGTACGGACTAACGCTTTCATAAAGTGCTTCGTTTTGAACTCACGAAGATACGTTTTTTTCTTCATTCCCGGAAGAAAAAGTGCTATATTTGAAGTATGAAAAGAATCGATTGTTTTGTCTCCAGGGCCTCCCAGGCCGAAATCCTTTCCCGCGAGGCCGAAGTCTCCTCTGTCCATGTCCTTGATGCGCCATTCTCCCGGAGTGCCACCCTGCGCGGTGTCGCGGAGGCGGCGGCGTCTGAATTCACCCTCCTGTATACCCGCCTGACGGACCTCTCCCTGGTCCATTATGCCTTGGAGCGGATGCTCCAGGTCGCGGAGGACACCGGCGCTGCGCTGCTGTATGCGGACCGCTTCATTTCCAAGGGCGGGGAAGTGGTCCCGGCTCCGGTCATCGACTATCAGGCAGGATCCTTGCGGGACGACTTCGAATTCGGTGGCCTGCTGCTCCTGCGCACCTCTGCCTTGAAGGAGGCCGCGGCCCGGATGACGGCTGACTATGCGGCGGCGGGCCTCTATGATCTTCGGCTCAAGATCTCCCAAAAGGGGCGGCTCGAGCACATCGGCGAATACCTCTATTATGAGATAGAGACGGACCTCCGCAAGTCCGGCGAGAAACAGTTCGATTACGTGGACCCGAAGAACCGGCAGTCCCAGATCGAGATGGAGCAGGCGGTGACGGACCACCTCAAGGCCGTCGGCGGCTACCTGGCGCCTTCGTTCAAGACTGTGGACATCACGGAAGGGGAGTTCGCCTTCGAGGCTTCCGTCGTCATCCCTTGCAAGAATCGCGTGAAGACCATCGGCGACGCCCTCCGGTCGGCCCTGTCCCAGAAAACGGACTTCCCTTATAATGTCATTGTGGTCGACGACAACTCTATGGACGGCACCGTGGACGTGATCAAGTCCTTCCTCGGCGACCCGAAGCTTGTCTATATCGCCCAGGATCCTACCTGGCACGCCATCGGCGGCAACTGGAACGCCGCCATCCATCATCCCGCTTGCGGCCGCTTCGCCCTGCAGCTGGATTCTGACGACCTGTATTTCGACGAGAACACTGTCCAGAAGTTCGTGGATGCGTTCCGCGCGCAGGGTTGCGCGATGGTGGTGGGCTGCTATCAAATGACGGACTTCGACCTGAATCCGCTGCCGCCGTTCGTCATCGAGCATAGGGAATGGACGCCCGAGAACGGGCGGAACAACGCCCTCCGGATCAATGGCCTCGGCGCTCCGCGCGGATTCTGGACTCCACTCCTGCGCAAGCTCAACTTCCCGACCACCAAGTACGGCGAAGACTACGCCGTGGGCCTCCGCATCAGCCGTGAATACCAGATCGGACGCGTGTATGACGTCCTATACACCTGCCGCCGCTGGGGTGGTAATTCCGACAGCGACCTCTCCATCGAGAAGGTCAATGCGAACAACTTCTACAAGGACCGTATCCGCACCTGGGAGCTTCAGGCACGTATTGCCTTGAATAGCAAGTAATTTGTATTTTTTACAAAAAATATTTTCAAAAAAGTCTGAAAAAAGTTTGCCAGTTCGAAAAAAAGGTGTACCTTTGCAATCCCGTTCGGAAACGAGCGGGAATTTTTACGGCCCAGACCGAAAGGCGGGTCAGTAAAAATTTAAAAAAAGTTCATTGAAAAGAC
>CACZXH010000011.1 GCA_902785065.1 uncultured Bacteroidia bacterium | reverse complement strand
ACCGAGAGGAGCGGCCTAGGGCGAAACAGGTAATTGGGGCTAAGTCGTAACAAGGTAGCCGTACCGGAAGGTGTGGCTGGAACACCTCCTTTTTGGAGCGTGTCCGAAGGCGCGACGCGCGTTTGAGGGTGTACAAGGTTGTACTTTAGTCTTTCATTATTTATACAGGCTCTTAGCTCAGTTGGTTAGAGCGCTACACTGATAATGTAGAGGTCGGCAGTTCAACTCTGCCAGGGCCTACCGAAAAGCCGGACGCCAGCCCGGCTTTTTTTGTGCCTTACGGTCACCCTTACCGGCGACCCGGCACAACCTCGGGGGTATAGCTCAGCTGGTAGAGCACCTGCTTTGCAAGCAGGGGGTCGCCGGTTCGAATCCGACTATCTCCACGAAAAAAGGTCATCGACTCGCGTCGGTGACCTTTTTTCGTGCAAATACCTGTGTTTATCCCCCGCGCTTCGCGCTGCCCCCAGGGGCGACCGGAGGAAGACCCCCGGACCCCCTCCGTCGGCCTCCGGCCTCCGTAATCGGTCTGGCACATAATCGGCCTCCAGTGCCCTGAAATGCGTTAGACCCCACTTTTCAAACCGGGGTCTGCCGCGTTTCTCTTCGTGAAATGGCGAAAGTGTGGCAGACCGTTTTGGCCATATGCCGTTCGCCAGATCTAGTTCCCAAGCACTTCCCGGAAGAAGGCGACGGTGCGGGCGAGGATTTCCTTTTTGCGGCGGGTGATGAGATGGTTTTCGCCGTCGACTTTTACTAACGTGGCGCGGTCGCCATAGGTTTCGAGGTACTGCTCGCTGCACCACATGGGGACGATGGAGTCCTTGATGCCGTGCATCAGGAGGACCATCGGGCACTCGTCCCTGTCGGGGTCGAACCCGTCCGGCAGGGCAATCTTCATGGCCAGCCCGCCTTCCGGACCGGAAACCGCATATTCCCGGGCCTTGGCGGGGAGAAGGCCCAGAAATAGGATAACTGTAAGAATGACAAGTCGTTTCATGGTGCAAAGCTACGATTTTCCGCCCGGATTATCACCATCGGCCCTGCGGGATATCCCACAAAAATACGTATATTCACGCAGAATATGCAAGAGAGGGACATCATACGCATCCGGGGTGCGCGGGAGAATAACCTGAAGGACGTTTCCCTGGACATTCCCAAATACAAGATCACGGTCTTCACGGGCGTTTCGGGCTCGGGAAAGAGTTCGCTGGTGCTGGATACGATCGCGGCGAAGTCGCGGCGGGAGCTGAACGACACCTTCCCGACCTTCGTACAGCAGTATCTGCCCAAGTACGGGCGTCCGCATGTCGATGAGATCGAGGGACTGCCCATCGCCGTGGTCATCGACCAGAAAAAGCCCGCCAAGAACTCCCGGTCCACGGTGGGCACCTACACCGATATCTATGCCCTGATGCGGCTTCTGTTTTCCCGCGTGGGATCCACAAGCTCGTGGACTTCGACAAGAGCCTCAATGACGAGGATACGATCCATTACATCGCCTTCGGCAAGGGCGGCTGGCGCTGGATCCGGTATGCCCACAGCGGCCTGTTCGACCTGGACAAGAAGATCAAGGACTACTCGCCGGAGGAGCTGGACCTGTTCCTGAACAGTCCGCAGATCCGACTCAAGAACCCGCCTTCCAATTGGCCTAAATCGGCGAAATACGAGGGCCTCATCCCGCGGATGTACCGGTCCATCATCAATTCCGAGGAGGGCCTCCTGCACGCCGCGGTGCTCAACCCGATGCTCACGATGGGCACTTGCCCCGACTGCGGCGGCACGCGGCTGAACCCGAAAGTATTGACCTGCAAGGTCGAGGGAATCAATATCGCCGAGGCGTGCGCCATGCCCATTTCCCGGCTGAACGCCTGGATCCGGGACCTGGCCGATCCGCTCGCGGTGGACCTGAAAGCGGCCATCGGTGCGCGGCTCACGGCGCTGGAAGAGATCGGCCTCGGATACCTGAGCCTGGACCGGCCCGTTGGGACACTGTCCGGCGGCGAGGCCCAGCGCTGCAAGATCGCCAAGTACATCAATTCCTCGTTGGCCGATGTCCTCTATATCCTGGACGAGCCCAGCGTGGGCCTGCACAACCGCGACATCGAGCGGATGAAGCGCTCAGTCCAGCGCCTGCGCGACGCCGGTAACACCGTCCTCCTCGTGGAGCACCATCCGGAGATGATCCGGATTGCCGACCACGTCGTGGACCTGGGCCCCGGCCCGGGCATCGACGGCGGCCGCATCGTCTTCGAGGGCTCCTACGACGCCCTCCTCCGCTCCGGCACAGCCACCGGCTCTCTCCTCGGCGCCCCGATGCCGTTCAAGGAATCACCCCGCGGATGGGCGAGCTCCTTCCGCCTCGAAAACGCCACCCTGCACAACCTCAAGGGCGTTTCCATCGACCTCCCCCTGGGCGTTTTCGGCGTCGTCGCCGGCGTCGCGGGCTCCGGGAAGAGCTCCCTGATGGAATGCTTTCGCCGCACCTATCCGAACCCGGACGAGGTCGTGTACATCAGCCAGGAGAACATCGGCGTGAGCCTGCGTTCCACGCCCGCGACCTACATGGAGGTGGCCGGCGATATCCGCAAGGCCTTCGCGAAGGCCCATAAGATGAAGGAGGAATACTTCACCTTCAACGGCAAGGGCGCCTGCCCCGTGTGCGGCGGCAAGGGCGTCATCGTGTCCGAGATGGCCTTCATGGACGCCATCGAGACCACCTGCGAAGCCTGCGGCGGCCTGCGCTACGCGCCCGAGGCCCTGGCCTATACCGTGACCGGCGCCACCGGCGAGACGCTCAACATCGCCCAGGTCATGGACCTTTCCGTCGTGATCGAACAGAAACTGCGGCCCCTCATGGACGTGGGACTGCAGTACCTGCACCTGAACCAGGCGCTTTCCACCCTCTCGGGCGGCGAGCTCCAGCGCCTGAAACTGGCATCCTACCTGGGCGTGGAAGGGAAGATATTCATTATCGACGAGCCTACGGATGGCCTCCATACGAAGGACATCCGCCACATCATCCGCCTCTTCGATGCCCTCGTGGACCGCGGCAACACCGTCTGGCTCATCGAGCACAACCTGGACGTCATCCGCAGCGCCGACTGGCTCATCGAACTCGGCCCCGGCGCCGGCGAGGACGGCGGCCGCATCCTCTACGCCGGCCCGCCTGCCGGCGTCCGGAACTGTAAAGAGTCTGTGACGAAGGATTATCTCTAGTCAGCGCCCTTACTGCTCGTCGGGGCCTTCCTCCTTGGCCTGCTGGGCCTTCTTGGCGCGGGCCTCTTCGATGCCGGCCTTCACCGTCGGGTTGTTGTAGGTGAGCTTGCGGATCGTCAGGTCGTCGGCCTTGTTGTTCGCCGCCGTCAGGTGGTTGGCGGAGATCCGGAGGCTCTCCTTGATCTTCGAGAGGGTCTCGATGGTCGTGTCAATGCCCTTGATGGCCTCGTCGTACTTCTTCTTCGCGTTGGCGACGTTCTTGGAGAAGCCATCCTTGAAGGCGAGAAGCTGGTCTTCGAACTTGGAGAGGTCCACGCTCTGGTTCTTCGCCACGGCGAGTTCCTTCTTGTAGGAGAGCGCCTTCTTGGAGGTCTGGACCAAGAGGGTGATGATGGGGATGAAGTTGTCCGGACGGACGACGTACATTTTCTCATACCCGGGCACGGACACGATGCCATTGTTGTACAGGTCGTTGTCCATTTCCAGCATGGAGACGAGCACGGCGAACTCGCAGTCCTTCTTCTTGCGGTCCTTGTCCAGTTTGTCGAAGTAGTCGGCGTTCTTCTTCTTGCTGGTGGCGGTATCACTCTCGTTCTTCATTTCGAACATGATCGTGATGTACTCGACCCCGTCCTCCTTGTCGCGGAAGATGAAGTCTCCCTTGGTCCCCTTGGTCTCGTCGCCTTCCTTCACGGCAACGTTGTCCTTGGTAAAAGTCGCGTTGGGCATCACCGGAAGCAGCATTTGGTTGTACAGGGTGTAGCAGTGCTGTTCCAGGTCTTCGCCAAGGAGCTTCACGGAGCGCTTCGCCTTGAAGTTTTTGTACAGTTCGACCTCCTTCTCCAAGCTCTCCTTCTCCACCTTGTGGGTCTCCAGGATTGCCTGAACCCGCTCAGCGGCATTCTTCCGCTCGGTGGCGGCGTCGGAGATGAGACGGTTGATTTCCTCCTCCTTCTTCCGCAGTTCGGCTTCCTTCCGGTTGAGGGCATCGACGGACTTCTGCTCGGCCCTGAGCCGAATGGTCTCGAGCTCAAGCTTCTTGCCCTGCTCCCAACCGGCAATCTGCTGCCGCAGCTTCTCGATCTCCAGGTCCTTCCTGGAGAGGTCCTCCTTGTGGCGCGCGTCCAGCTTGGCGGCCGCCTTTGCGGCCTCAGCCGCGTCGAGCGCCGCCTTCCGGTCTTCTTCGGCCTTCAGGAGCCTCTTGGCTTCTTCGATGCGACGGTTCACTTCCGCATCAAACTCTTCCGTGCGGACCTGGTTCAGAATGGCGGCAAAATCGGCGTCATCGACCGTGATGACCGTCCCGCAGTTGGGGCACTTGATTTCCTTCATATCGCGTTCTGTCTTTTACTCTAATAATACGCCCGGCGGGCAGGAATACTACACGCTTTCCGTAAATATACGGCTTTCCGACGGAAACGCAAAACAATTTGCCCGCCCGTCAAACGGCCCTGGCAGGGCCGCCCGGGTGGGCACTGAGAATCATTTTACGGATGACGATAATCTAGCAGAGATAAGCGGCTTTCGGTGCAGTGAACTATAGACTTCAATCGGCTAAAGGAAGAGAATACTAGTGTACGTTGCTAGATGGCGTTTCCATTTAGCTGTCCCTAGTGAATGATGATTAAGACTTGTAGAATAATAGGTAAATGTGAAACTTATTCCATCTTTTTCTTATATTTGCACTAACTGCGTCAAATATGACGCGAAGGCCCGTCGTGGACGGTTAACTCGAGAGGGTTAGCCGTCCTTTTGGAGAATCCGCATTAAACTGACCCCCTCAATCCGCTCCTAATTGACCCCCGTTATCTTTTTCTTTCATCAGAATCTGAAATGCAGGCTGGAAGGATGAAAAACCGCTCCAGCCTGCATTCTATATAGGTTTCTATTCTTAAGTCCAGGGGGTCATTTTCAAGCGGACAGAGGTGCGGAAGCCGCGGACGACGGACTCGTCACATGGGCTTCCTACATACCCCAACCTCGTAAAAGACTTTATTCCAACAGCCCCTGACCAGTTGTGGGTGAGCGATATTACATACATCACCATCTGGAAGGATGCTTGGAACTACTTCTTCTGTTATCTTTCGCTCATTCTGGATGCCTATACAGAGGAAATCGTCGGCTGGAGTGTGGGCCCTACGTTGGAGACCGCCTATCCGCTCAAGGCGCTTAAGATGGCGCTAAAACGTATAAGCGGGAAGAAAGACATCGAACTCATCCACCATTCCGATCGCGGGTGCCAGTATGCAAGTTCAGACTATATAAAGCTGCTGAACGACAATCACATCCACATCAGCATGACGGAATCCGGAGACCCTAAGGACAATGCACAGGCGGAACGCATTAACAGCACGATGAAGAATGAACTGTTCAAGGATATACGCTTCTCCCGCATTGCTGAAGTCGCAACTGCGGTGGCCCGGGCCGTGGACTTCTACAACAACGAGAGGCCTCATATGAGCATCGATATGATGACACCAGCCGAGAGAGGGCTATCCGGGAGAAACAGGCATTGGAAATCCCTGAAAATAGTTTACCTTTGTCCATCGTTCAGGGGTCTCCCTCCGGCCTCCGGCCGTCAGTCAGCCCCTGAACGGGATAAGACCTGGTAAGACAACCAAAAGACGGCAGTCAACCTAAAGCAGTAATAACGTAAACCAGAGTCAACTTCTATCAGGGATAGACTCAATCTGAGTCAACCTAAATCCGGAAAGGACATTCTCCGTCAGTAAAACTGGACAAATCAGGTTCACAAGTCAAATCACAAAGAAGTACAAACTTCAGGATAATCCATTCATGCTCGTTTCCATTGACACGGATAGTAGTGAGTCGAGAAAAATCTACGTATCTTTCTCCAGTAAAAACACTACTGGCGATGCCTTCCAGTTGTTTTTCCATGAAAGCGCCTCAATTGTATCTTTGTCCGCAATACTCTCTGAAGTCGGAGTGAATTTCAAGAAAAAAAAATATACTGGTGAATTCACTGGCTCAATCCGTCAAAGTGGCGATACATGGTATATATTGACCTTTTCTGAATCCATCAAGAAGAGTAATCGCTAAATTTCAGCAAACACGACAATTCGACGACCTCTTTGGTCGTCTTTTTTTTTACCTACCAATTACTGAATACTGTTCAATCACTACTCCTTCCTTGTATATCGCAAAACCTCTTTTACCATTCTTAAGGGTTATTCCACAATACCGACAACCAGGCCTTTTACCGGCTTTCTTGGCTCTCTTCAAGGCTATGGCAGTAGTAGGTTGTCATATCGGCGGTAAAGATAACCAGGGATATGGCCAAAGGGGAGCACAAGTATCCTACCCCGTAGGACAACTCACACATCAAAGTGAGAAGGGAATAGAAGGAGGTGAGCGAAATCCCAACTCCTATTATTTTTTCCAATCTGGAAAACAGATGAGCAATGACAACCTCGAGGAAGAATACTGCATTGTGTCGACGGATTTATTCTCTATCTCACCGCATTTTGCAATAACATCTCCATATCGAGCATACTTCCACACCAATACCGTATAGAGATCGGGTTCACTTGATATCCCTCTGCTCAGATAGAGGTCATCACACTCGTGCCCAAAGAAGATCATCCTGTCTGACGTAAAATACTGGGGTTCGATGTTGCAAGAATCCATTTCTCCGCTTTCTTTATCAAGAGCATAAATAAAAGCATAGAACCCCCATAGTTCCTTCTCTGGTCCTTCATTACTCTCAACCGGATGCCGAACTATATGTATTGATTTCAACTCAAAGTTGTTGTCTCTTAAGTACTGCGATAGCCTGATAGTATCCATATCCAAATACAGTTAGATCTTCATTAACAGTCATTCTTATTGTCTATGAACATCAACAAATGGTCAAGAATCACATCTCGGAATACTTCATCCCGACTAAATCAATAGTAGAAACAATGCGACAGCCTTTCATGCCATTCCCGTATGCAAAAGCTTGTGTCCAAGTCGGCTCTGAAAGATCGCCATTCTCAAGATGATATCTAAGCCTCAAGTCGTTCCAATGGATTCCACTATGGAAACTAACTTGTACTTCATCCATAGGGTTAATAAACAATACTCCCCGGCCTTTGTGTTCCTCTCTATCGCATCGGCAAAAGACCTGTACATGTCCATCAGCTTCAATCTGAATTCTCCTGATGGTGTATCCATGTGTACCTAATACGCCCGAAAGCATGTACTCTACATAACCCTCACCTAAACCCACATGCATTAATGAGTACGCAGGAAATAATAGCTTTTTGTCTTCAATTACCATCTTAATAATACAGTATAGTCTTTTTAGGTTTGCCAGATATTAGGCGAAGGATGGATAAAGATGCAATCCAAATAACCAACCCCGGCCAGTAGAATAGAGTATTAACATAAACACTCCCGCCGAAAAGTGATTCATAGGAAAACACCTTGGTTACTAATTCAATAAACTTTGATGGCATTTCCGAATTAAGGCTCAAGGCTGGTCCCCATTGTTCAAATCCTCCAAGCCAAGATGGAGACACAAGAACCAGTCCTTCAGTACTACCTTCCCATCGACAAAATAGTACAAGCAATACAAGAAGGATAACCATCGTCAGGGGAATTGAAAAGAGGACATTTTTTCCCGAGATTATTTCACGAGCAAGCAGCCATAACAATACTAGAGCAGCTAGAAAAGTAATGAGAAGATAGATGAGACTTGGTATATTATCATTGACAAGATCCTTGAATAGGAATATGAATGATGATAGAGCTAAACAGGCCACGTTTAGCAGAACTACGATTCCTATCGTTTTGCTTTTATCTATTTTCGGCATAATCTGCATATCGCAAACAAAAACTTGTCTCAAATCCCCTTTCCTTTTCGTTCTGGAATAGGATATAAATATCGTCATCTTCGAGAGACTCCATAAAACGACGAAACTCTTTCAACACTATTTCATCTCGAATTGTGTGTAATTCAATTAGTCCTATTTTACTCCCGAACTGCTGTTCTCATGGCTAGAACGATGGCCTGCAGTTAATTTCACCGAACACACTTAATCCCAAGATTCAGGGGATCCAACTCTATATTCAAATCCACGATATTCGCCGTCATTTTTCATTTTATCAATCCCAGCAGCACTGAAATACATGCTTGAATCTGTTTTATATGGTTCCAATGATAACGAAGATTGGCAGATTCTGCCTAAAAAATCGGAATCAAAGAATGAGCTTTGCGTTTTACCACACACGGCGACAGATCTAATGCCAGTCTCATTCTCGTCTATTTTTATTCTAAATAAAGCATTATTAAGCATCCAATTGGCATCTTTAATTGGCTTTTCAGTTGCGGCGCGGTATTGTTCTATTGTATCACCGCTGATATGGAATAGATCAACGTTACAAAGTCCTTCTCCAACAACCTTAATTCCGAAAAACCAATCCTCTATTGGATAGGTAAATAACGCATACCCGGATAACAAGGCGACCTCTGAATTATAGCAAAACAAATCGACCCGACGATTAGTATCAAGTGCAAAAAACAAATTGCCACCTACATATGCAAGGAAGGGGAAAGGATTAGAGAAATCATCATCACCAATATGGAGCACTTTACTAGAATCATCATCATGAATAATGATGTATTCTTCTGATAATGCTGGCTCGTTCTTTAAAAGAATCTCTTGGGGGAAACTAGAATGGATACCATCTTGTTCTTCGCTATAATCGATAATTGCTCCCTTTGGGAAAGTATAAAGTTTGCCTTCATTAGTCTTAATCAACGAGTTGAGATTCTGATCAAGAACTAGCCACCCACCATCCTCTGAAACAAAGTCCGAATTCTCGCAATAGTTATCATATTCATCCGAATAACGCTCGATATCCCAATGTCCGCCAACAAAACATTTATAAAAATCAGGAGTATAATTCAAGTCTAGGTATCTTATTCCTCCCAAAAGAAAATCTCCTTTCTGATTATAGATATCATAAACCCCAAAATACTTAGAAGAGTTCATCCCAAAATAGCCGTCTCTGCCTGCAATATTGAACCCCAATTTATGAGTTATAAAATCATATTTTGGAGGAGTAATCTTTTGACCTTTCTGGTCGATGATACCCCACACCTTTTCATCCCTACTTGATTCGATACGATAAAGAGAATGATCATAGTAATAGCCATAAGCATAGTTGGTCCCCTTTTTTTCAAGGTACTCATATATACATGGAATTAGTTCTGATCCGTCATCGTCGAGAACGCCGATGCGTCCACTAATTGCATCTTTGACTGGTTCGTGGCCAAAATCATACGGTAATCGTTTTGAATACTTGACCGGTACCACCTCTTTCCCCTCGAGATCAAGTACTCCCCATTCATCAATAGAACTCTCCTCGTCTGATACTCGCTTTAAACAAATATCGAACATGCCATCTTTATGGGTGCCGTATTTTGTGGTTCTCTCCTCAATCAAATCATACTTTAGAGGGATACTAATATAGCCTTTATATGAGTCAAGACCAATGAAGCCGAACTTGCCACCACTCCCACATAAGATACGATCCATTCTAAAAAACACAAAGGGGACGGAGAAACAACTTGATGGCAAATCGTCGTAATCCCAAGAATGATTCGACATGGCATTAACTTCATGACCAGAAGAATCAACAATGGTGTATTCTTGTTTATTATTGAAATAAAGATGAGAGCGCTTAACCGAAAAAAGTGTTTGAAGCGGATCAATGCTTTCTATAGCATAAAAAGAAGGTTCAATACTTACTTCCTCCGCATCAGAAATGGAATGATCAAAAGACAAACTAAAAGCCCCCCAAAGATCTCCGATACTTATGTAAACAATATGGCCTGTATTATAAGCAATCCGATCATACGAACAGGGGATAGATAACTTCTGCTCATTCATGTTGAATACGCCCCATTTGTTATTCTTGAGAACAGCGAAATGAATGCTCGTCATTTGCTCAATTCTTTCGAACTTACTGTTGGGGACTAATCCAATTGAACGTATATAGAGTTCAGAATATGATGACGTATGAAGAATTAAGGTTTTCTTAAAAGAGCAAAAAGAAGTATTGAGTTTATGGTCATAAGTAGGAATGCTCGTTTTGTTTGAACGATCTAGTGTACCATAATAGGATGGAGGAATATGAAGAAAAGAGACCTGCTCACTATAAAAAGTGTTAACGGGGCCATAAGTCCCATACTCGTTGGTGTCTCCAGTTTGTGAATAATCGGCATCTGCATGAATACGAGCAAACTCAATTGATGTATAAACCGGATTAATGATAATCTCTCCCGATTTCCCCAAGATTCCAATAAGCCCATCACGTTCAACGACAAGATTGCCTTCAATAACATCAATATCATCATAAAGGGGGTTGACAATTATGTCTCCGCTTTTATTTACTACTCCTTTAAGATTATTGGCAAAATATACCAAATAATTCTCTGATAATACCTCTGCTTTCCCCACATTAATGATTACACCACCTGAGGTAATCCAGACTCCTTGCCCAACTGGGTAATAGTTATACTTTGAATTTGGTTTATCGGAATCATTAATTGTGGTGGTACTCTCAACAAAACACTCATAGAAGGTTCCGTTTATGAAACGAATACACTTGTAAACGAACGGGATGACACTTTCCCCTTGAGCATTAATGACCCCAACACTCCATCCAGTATCCTCATCACGCCTAACAACAAACCGATCTTCCCTGGCACAATGAATTTCGCTATACTGACATTCAACAATAACTCTTCCGAGTGAATTCATTACACCAACGCAACCATCCTTGTCTATTATCAAATTATGACACGACGCTTCAATAACCTTCCCTTCATAAATCTTATCTCCATTTGTATTGTACCAAACATCAGAAACGAAAGGTTCATCCTCTTGATATATATCAAAAACACTATTTCTTTCTTGGGCTCTTGTATATCCCCAATGCTTAACTAAATGGAGTCTATCTTTTCGGCATTGGAATAACCCTTTATGATAGATAATCGAATAATATATTACGGGAACTATCTCATCGCCAGTGATGCTCGCAACACCAAAACGCTTATTTTTCTTTATCAAAAAAAAGCCATCACCAAGCCATGAAACATTTTCATACACTAATGGTATTATAATGTTCCCTGTTTTGTCTATCATGCCATATAAGCCACAATTACCGACTCGAGCATAGGGGAAATCCCATTCTTCTTTTGTGTGAAAATCGCCGCCAAAATCAAAAGTGGGTTCAATAACTACTCGATCATGGGCGTCTTTGTATCCGACTTTCCCATTTGACTTGAAAGGGACTAAATATGGCATAATCAAATGCAGGTGTGAAATATGATGAGAATAATACTTTTAGGCGTTACAGGGTCTTGAAACTGCTTACCCATAAACATACTCATCTGATACAAATGATACGAAAGGTAAGATAATAAACCATAACCTCCATAATGAACAAAGATAGCAATTATTCTTTATAGATAATAATTGATAATAACGAGAGCGACTACGTGTCCTCAGTTAGCCTTTATTCTTACTAATCCACTGTAAGATCGCCATCTGCACCAGAATCCCACCTCCAGTTCTTGTTTAACTGGCATCATCTCACATTGGATAGGAATTGACACTACACATCAGTGAATCTGAAGGACCTTCGGATATCATACAATCCGGAATCTACAGGAACAACCACTCCTCCAAATGTTCAATCCTATTACATCCAGACTTCCTGAAAAAAGCGACAACGCCTTCTTGGATTCTTCTGGGAGATTGACGACCTTTGGAAAGCCGGATTCGGTCATCTGCATCCAGAATGAGGTTGTGACGGTGAAGTTTAATTCGGATTTGACTGCTGTTATATCCTCTTCAACGGCAGTTCCCTTTCCTTCAAAAGCGGAGTTAAATAGGGCTAGAACACGCTGAAATCACAACCTTTTCACAACCCAACAGCAAAAAGAAAAGCACCTACGTTGCCGTAAGTGCTTGATTCAGAGTGGTGGAGATAGTCGGATTCGAACCGGCGACCCCCTGCTTGCAAATAAGGGTTAATTCTGATATCCCGTTTTGATATCAAACAAATACAAAGCCCGATTGTTAAAAAGCAGTCGGACAATAATCACTCCTAAAAGTTTTATGATAATAAGATAGAGAACTGATGGGAAAAGCAGAGAGTCTTAAAGAATCTCGTAACTCTCCTCTAATAACTGTATGGTATTAATGGAGTTCTCCATAGGAGCCTCTCTCATGACTGGAGACCAAGCACCATTCCAAACAAGGACGGGAAGGAAGATAGGCTCATGTCCCTTGTCTGGCTTACCCTTACCGTCTTTATCATCCTTTTTGTCTGCAGCCGCAAACATCATTGGAGAAGATGCAAGAAACATCAACGAAAGCAGAAAGAAAGAGAAAAATTTGCGCATAGCACTTAACGATTAGAAACTTACAAAATGTTTTAATGATGAGTCTAAACAACCATTCCAAACAAAGATAATTGATTTTTAGTATATTATCAAACAGGAGAAGGTGTAACAATGACCAACTGTGTATGTATAACACTTACTGTTTATTGCGTTTTGGCAAGGAACAATTACCAATTGAATCATTATCAGTCCAAGGCAGTATTTGTTTATAGTGAATATGATGAATCCCGTTTATATGAAAATCTCTCAAAAATAATTATATTTGCAAAAGACCGCATACCAGAAAGAGGCTACTGATATGTTAGCGGCACCGGACAATGACGATCAACGCATATGCGTTGATCGTCTTTTTAAAAGGGACTAGATACCTGTTGTCAGAGATAATCTTCGCCTGGCGAACGACAAGGCCGACGCCCTCACCATCAAGAAGCTCACCAAAGGCAACGAAACGATGAACCAGAAGTTCTGCTACGCGCTTCACAATTTGTAGTCTTTGCCCGGAAAGCCGGAAGGATTTGAGGGAGAACTCTTCCGTCTCTTGTTTGAAACCGCGGAAATCGCTACCTTTACCTCGCAGGAAAAGATCAAACTCGAGAACGATATGAGAACCGAACGCGACTTACGGAATCAAATTGCCTATGCCCGGGAATCCGGCGTTGAGGAAGGACTTGAAGAAGGACGCCTTCGCGAGGAAGCCCGCATTCAAAGTATTGCAGCGAAGCTTCGTGAGAAGGGTATTTCGGAGGATGAAATCGCTGCGATATTGGCGAATTAAATTCCCGCAGATCGAATTCAAGAACAAGGTCTTCAGCTAAGGCGCTGATTTTCAGCGTGATACCCAATACTCCCTGGTGCAAATGTACCAGGGAGTATTGCGTAAATGATTGACTGTCAACGGTAAAGGTGGCACGCCCCGGCGCAGCTCGGCCCGCTCACTTCAGAACCCCGACCCGAACTGGACCCAGTATTTGTCTTCCAGGGCTTTCCAGGCGCGGACGCTTTCCTGATAAATATACTCGGTGTAGGCGTTCAGGGCGGCGGGGGCGACGGTGCATGTGGGGGCGCCGTCGAGGGCGAGGTTTTCGAGCCGGAGGATTTCTTTGTTGAAGCCGGCTTTGGTGCTCTGCCAGGAGAGGGTGGCGAGCTTGTTGGCCCGGCGGAACTGCCAGAGGGCGCAATCATCGACATACTGCTTCTGCCCGCAGGTCTCATAGGCCTTCGGGAGCGCGGTGGTGCCGCAGAATACGGGGATGCGGGGGCTCTGGCCGGGGTTGTCCAGCGACAGCCAGCACACGCCGCCCACCGCATCGGGCAGCCAGGAACGGAGCTGGGTCACGTGCGAGTAGGCGCACCAGGCGACGGCCACGGTCCGCCGGAATTCGACTGTGCCGGGGGCGATGGTGTTCAGGGTGTTCCGCATCGTGGTGGTCAGCCACGGGTTCGCGATGGGGCTCACGACCGTGTCGGCCGGATGCTGCTTGTTGGCGGCCCGGGCGATCTTGACGTCCTTGGTCATGTCGAAGTCCGTCCCCTCGTAGGTCTCGCGGTAGAGGGCCATCACCTCGCGGATATCGACCGGCTTCTCGGGCTTGACGGAGAAGGGGAGTTCGTCCATGTCGTAGGTGAGGCCGAGGGAGGGCGCGAAGTGGTTGAGGATGAAGTACTCGCGGTCGTTGAAGTTCTTGCCCTTGGCGTAATCGGTGTTGAAATACTTCCAGAAGATGAACTTGCCTTTCCCGTCCCAGAGGCCGTTGTCGATGGCGACCTGCTCCACATTGGCCGAGGCCATCATGTCCTTGCTTTTCCGGTCGATGCGGCCGATGCGGGGGATGTTGGCCGATACAGCGACGTGGTCGTCGGGGACCCGTTTCGCCACCCAGGCGGCGCCGATCCGTTCCTTGCCGATGCCGACGATCTCGAACTGCCACACCTCGTTCTTGTCGGCGACCGTGAGGCATTCGCCGCTGTCGCCGTATCCGTATTGCTCGGCGAGGGCGCCCATCAGCCGGATGGCGTCCCGGGCGTTGTCGCAGCGCTGCAGGGCGACGCGCTCAAGCTCCTCGATCCTGAACCAGCCGGCGGCGTTCACAAGCGTGTCCGGACCGCCGAAGGTGGTTTCGCCGATGGCGAGCTGCTTCTCGTTGAGACAGGGATAGGCCGTGTTCAGGTAGGCGTAGGTATGGGCTACCTCCGGGATTTCGCCCATGAGCTTGACGCCCGTGGTGTCCCCGCGGAACATCGTGTGCATGGTGCCCCGGAGGACCGGATGCATGGTGCCGGGCGCATGGTCCGCCGCGGGTTCCATCTGGGCCCATGTGCGGTATCGACCGTCACAGGTATGGGATGTCATCACGGAACCGTCGGTGGAGGCCTTCCGGCCCACCATGATGGACGTACAGCTCTGGCCGTCGAATTCCTGGGCGGAGAGCAGGCTGCCGATGGCCAGCGCGGCCAGCAGGGAGAAGAATCGTTTCATGGGCAAATCGTTTGTCCAAAGTTACGGAAAATCCCGGGAAAAACCGTTTTACGCTTCTCTTCCGAAATCGCCCCCTGAAAGCCTTGAAAAGGCCCTTTTCATGCAAAAATCCGGTTATTTTGCGTGAAATGCCCCTTCCGGGCGCACTCCGCCACCCTCAAAATCGGCCTCTCAACGCCCTGGAAACCTCTTTTGGAACTTAAACGTTTAATATTTCCAGGAAACGGCTCTTTTTCCGATGTTTGCGACAGAAACTGTAAGATTTGTGCGTATGAAGAAAATCATTGAAGTCATCCGTTACGGAGAGAATGACATTCGGTTCCACACGGACATCGACCCACTGAAGGATCCGGACACGATCCATCAGACGGTCACCGAACTGGCCATGGCCATGATGACCACCCTGTGGGGCGGGAACGAGCAGGCTGTCCTGGCCATGATCCGGGCCCTCGCGATCTCCGGCATGCTGGAAGCCTCCATCAGTGACGCCCGCAAGGCCTTCGAGCAGTCCGGCGGCAAAATCATGGTCTTCGGCCCCGGCGTCGCCCCGCCCAAGTCCCGGAGCTAGGCGTCAGAGCCCCGCGTTGCCGCGGACGAAGACGGGGATGGTGGCGAGGTCCACCGCGGTTTCGACCCACTGGCCGCCTTCGTAAACCACGCCGGTCCAGTAGTCGCGCCAGCCGTCGTCGGTCGCGGGGAGGTAGGTGCGCCAGGTGGTGACGCCGGGGGCGGTGACGGGATGGACGAGATAGGCGGGGCCGAACATGAAGGTGTCGTCCTGCCGCAGAGCCTCCGGGTCATCCGGGAAGTCGAAGACGAGCGGGCGCATGATCGTGTAACCCTCCCGGGAGACGCGCTTGGCGCAGTCCAGGATGTAGGGTTCCAGCCGCTTGCGGAGGTCCATGCAGGAGGCGATGATTTCGTAAGTCTCGGGGAAGTAGTGCCAGGGTTCGGTCTGGCTCATGTAGCCGTGGACCCGCATGAAGGGCAGGAAGGTCGATGCCTGGACCCAGCGGACAAGACGCTCCTGGTATTCGGCCGAAGTGTATTGGTCGCCCGGGCGGAAGAAGCCGCCGGCGTCGAAGGTCCACCAGGGCAGGCCGGAGGCCATCTGGCCGAGACCGCCCGCGATCTGCCGCCGCAATGTCACGAAGTCGTTGCCCACATCGCCGGACCAGGTGACCACGCCGTAGCGTTGGGCGCCCGGGAAGGCGCTCCGGGTCAGGATGACGGGCGAGAGTCCTTCGGCCGTCAGCGCCTCATACATCGTCCGGTTCACCATCAGCGGATACACGTTCCGGTACCATTCGCCCGGAATCTGGTCCGGGCCGATGCGCCGGCCCGCGAGGTCGTCGTTCTCCGGCTCCGTCGCGTCAAACCACCAGGCGTCGATACCGTACGGCCGCGCCAGGCTGTCCACGAAGTTCCGGGCGTAGAACGCGGCGACATCCGGATTGAAGAAGTCAATCCAGTCGGTACCCTCGATGTAGCTTCCGCGTTCCTCCAGCCGCTTCCCGAGGGTCGAGTTCTTGTCGACCTTGGACCAGACGGAAATCATGAAGCGTGTGCCCAGCTCATGCAGGGTGTCGGTCAATGCCTTCGGGTCGGGATAGTGTTCCCGGTCGAATTCCATGGAGTTCCAGCCGGTGGGGCCCCACCACTGCCAGTCCTGGACGATGACGTCCAGCGGCAGGCCGCGGTCCTTGAACTCGCGCGCATTGGCCAGGATCTCCTCCGACGAGTGGTAACGCTCGCGGCAGTGGATGTAGCCGAACATCCAGTCCGGCATCTCCGGGACGGGACCCGTCAGGGTGCGGTAGGCGCCGATGGCCTCGTCGGCCCGGCCGGCGAACACGGTGTAGTCCAGCGCCGCGGCGACGGGGGAGTGGAAGGTAGTCGCGTCATCGACCTTCTTCCAGTAGAGGACGGGATTGTCGGTCCTGACGCCCTCGACCGCGAGGATATGCGTTCCGGCGGTCAGGTCCACCACGGCCGACGTGGTCGGCGGCAGCCAGGTATTGGACACGTCCACCACGGGCTCGCCGTCGATGGCGAGATAGTGCCGGCGCGCCATCTTCTGGCCTACATCCAGCAGCAGGGCGTAGGTACCGTCTTCGGGTATGTCGATGCTGCCGGCGAAAGACCGGGAGAAGCGGCGCTCCCGGCGGTTGCCGGCGGTGCCGGTGGCGTTGACCGTCTGGCCCTCGCCGTCTTCGCCGGCTACGGTCAGCGCAACGCTCTGGTCCGCCGGGTTGAAATCCGTCAGGCCGTAATTGTTCCACAGCAGGCCATAGCCCTTGCTGGACAGGATGAACGGCAGGGCGATCTGTGTGTTCACCTGCGTCAGCCGCCGCGTAACGCCCCGGATGTTCAGGAAACCGTCCTGGAACTGACCTGTACCATAGAGGAACTCGTCTTCGGGGGAGGCGAGCCGCAGGGTGGCGTCGTAGGTGGGCTCTTCCTGGACAGTCGATTTGACGAGGCTGTGGCTGTCCTCCCGGAGGAGCACGTTGCCATCGGCATCACAGAAGGTCAGGACGCCATTCTCGTAGCGGGCGCACATCCGGGCGGTCTTCACTTCGACGACGCCGTTCTTCTTGGTGACCTCGAACTTGGGTGCAGCGACTTTCTCCACATAGACGAGTTCGTCCAGCGGCTTGTAATCAGCGGGTTCCAGGCGCACCCGGATGGCATTGTCAAGCAGGGGTTGTAATACCAGCGTTCCTTCGTCCGTCGCAATGCGGACTTCTTTCTGCGAACATCCGGCGAGCAGCAGGAGACCCGCCAGCAGGATCAGTATCTTTTTCATAATCAGAAGGTTTTCGTAATCGTCAGGACGCCGGCGGAGAGGGGCTCGACGTGGAGGGTTACCGCGTTTTCCCGGGCGGCGGGCAACGCGTGCTGGAGCGCGACGGCGTGCTTGTCCGCCATGCTGTTCGCGGCGGTCAGGGAGCCGGGGGCGTAGAAGTCATAGGCTGTGCCGGCGATGCCTTTCCAATCGCCGGAGACGGTCAGGTCGCAGGCGTTTTCCGTGGGATTCACCACCTTCACAATGACGTCGCGGCCGTTCTCCGACAGGGTGGTGACGACGCTCAAGTCGCCGGTATCGCCCTCGTAGTCAAGCCGATACCGCGAGAAGTGGTCGTACCAGAGTTCCGTCACCTGATAGTTCGGGGCGACGAACAGGTCCTTGTAGTCGAAGTTGATGAAGGCGTTGTTCCAGTCGGGGGCGTCGGTGCGGCGGATGAACAGGGCGGCTGCGCCCATTGCGACGACGTCGCGGGCCTCGCACGTGTTCAGGAAGCCGCCGGCGAAAAGGCCGGTACGCCAGTCGGTGCTGTTCAGGTTCCATTCGGAAATGAACAGCTTCACGTTCGGGTTCGGGCAGGCGGCGATCATTTTCGCGTAACGGTCGTACTGCTCGCCGAGGCGCTTGGGCCCGGTGGCGTAGCCGCCGGCCTGCTCGTAGTGGTGGAGGCTCAAATAGTCGAAGTAGCCTGCCGACCGCTGCAGGAATTCCTCATCCTCGCGGAAGCCGCCGCAGGCGATGATCTTGATGGACGGATCCACCGCGCGCATGGCCGTGGAGAAGTCCCGGACGCATTTTTCGTAGCGGTCGATGCCCATCTCCCACATCTCGTTGTCGATCTCCCAATACTTCACGTTGTATGGCTCCGGATGGCCGTTCGCGGCGCGCTTGGCGCCCCATTCGTCCGTGGCGGGGGCGTTGCAGTAGCGCACCCAGTTCACGGCGTCGGCCAGGATGGCGTCGTATTCCTCGGCCGGGCGCTCGAAGTGGACGAAGCAGTTCTGGTCATAGTCCATCCACATCCAGTGCGGCCAGCGGTAGCGCTGCTCCTGCGGGCCGATGCCCCACTGCCAGTAGTACTGGGCCACGTAGCCGCCGCCCGGCCAGCGCAGGCAGGTCGGGTGCAGGTCCTTCACCGCCTGCAGGATGTCCGGCCGGAAGCCGCCGTTCGCCTGCCCGGTGGCCGTGGAAAGCGTTACCTGGTCCACCAACAGCGTCCCTTCGGTTGCCAGGATGGCGAAATCGGCATCGCCGGACAGTTCGCCTGCCGGCAGGGAAATGTCGAACTTCTTCCACGCCGGGCCCGGGACGCCGAGCGCCTGCTCCCGCAGGATGCGCCCGTCCCGGACCAGCGCGACGGAGAGTTTGGCGTCGCCCTTGGCATAGATGGAGCCCACAAACGTTTCGCCGGGAACCACGTTCTGCGGCCCCTGGGCGATGCCTGCCGCCGTCGTTCCGGCGGTAATTTCCTGGGCATAGTCCATATTGATGGCGTCGCCCTTCACGAGGCGGTACTTGCCCGGACCGAAAGCCGCCCATTCGGGGGCGACGTCGGGAATCCGGACGTCCTCCGGAAGGCCTTCGAACAGGACTTTCTTCCCGTCGGCGGAAGTCACGCGAATATGGCGGTAGAGGGCTTCCGTATAGTTCTCCCACAAGGTGAGGGTATTCTGCATGCGGCTGTCGGGGACTTTGCAGGAAAGCACCTGCTTGCCGTCCCACAAGACGCGCACGCGCTGCCCGCGGCAGCTGATTTTCAGGTGGTGCCAGGCGTCCTGGTCCAGCTGGACGGGCTGTGCCGCCTTCGCGGCCAGCGGCTCCAGCGTGACGACCTTCCGGGTCCGGGGACCAAAGGCGACCTCTTTCTCCTGCCGGACAGAAAGCGCAAACTGCGCCCCCGTGACGGCTTTCTGTGCCTTGGCGAGCGCCTTGGCCTGGTTGTCCGCCTCTATCTGCGCCTGGGTCTGCGCCAGGGTGAACCGCTGTCCCTCATACGCCGGGTCATAGAGCCGCAGGTAATAGGAGTCCGAGCCGTCCGCCAGGTCCTTGAAGGCGAAGCGGAGGTCCAGCAGGCCGCCGCTCCAACGCCGGCCGGGCAGGAGGTACGCCCGCCATTTCACGTCCATCTCCAAATCGTAGCTGTCCGTTTCCAAGGCGACCAGGCGGATGGGCTGCTCATAGCGCGTCGGGGAGTGCAGCACCGCGTCGTCGTCAGCGAACCAGCCGTCGAAATATCCGTCCCGCGGCGGGATGCCGGGGTAATGCTCCGGTTCGAACGACCGGCCGTACATCAGCTCCTGCCACACGCCGTTGTTCGCGGAAAAATAAATATGCTCGAACAGCTGCCCATACAGCATCGGGTCGATGTTCCCGGCCGGCTTCCCGGCCTTCACCCGGATGGCCCCCTGCGCGAAGGCCGTTACGCACACGGCGACAGTAACGACGAATGAGAGAAAACGTTTCATGCGTTTCAGTACTTTTCACAAATATAGTGATTTCTTGGCATTCCGGGCGTTTTTTCGTACCTTGCAACGTATGAGCAAGATTTCTTCCCTTCTGAAGAAGTGGTCCGACAGCTCGCTGGTGCTGCGGATCGTGGTTGGTCTGGTGATCGGTGCCGTGCTGGGGCTGGTTTGCCCGCAGTGGACGGGCATCGGCATCCTGGGGCAGGTGTTCGTGAGCGCCTTGAAGGCGATTGCGCCGGTGCTGGTGGCCCTGCTCGTGGCCTCGTCCATCGCCAAGGCGAAGGGTGGCCTGGGACCTCGCTTCCGCACGGTCATCATTCTTTACTTGGTTTCCACGCTTTGCGCCGCCATCTTCGCGGTGGTGGCGAGTTTCCTGTTTCCGGTGACCATCAAGCTGCAAGGGACAGAAGCCGGTGGCAGCGCGCCCGGCGGTCTCTCGGACGTGTTCCTGACGCTCCTCACGAACATGGTGATGAACCCCGTCCAGGCAATCGCACAGGCCAATTATATCGGCATCCTGTTCTGGGCCATCATCCTGGGCCTGGGCCTCAAGATGCTGGCGTCCGAGCATACGATCCATGTGGTGGGAGATCTCGCCGACGTCGTGTCGCAGGTGGTCCGCTGGGTCATCCAGTTCGCGCCGTTCGGCATCCTCGGCCTCGTGTTCTCCTCGGTCTCCGAGAGCGGTCTGGTAATCTTTACGGACTATGGGAAACTCCTGCTCCTGCTGGTGGGCTGCATGTGCTGCACCGCCTTTATCGTGAATCCTTTCATCGCCTGGCTCCATATCCGGAAGAATCCGTATCCTTTGTATTTGAAGTGCCTGAAAGAGAGTGGTCTGAACGCATTTTTCACGCGTTCCTCCGCCGCGAACATCCCGATCAACATGGACCTTTGCAAGCGGCTCGGTCTGGATGAGGAGTTCTACAGCGTGAGCATACCGCTGGGATCGACGGTGAACATGAACGGCGCGGCCGTGACCATCACAGTTCTCTCCCTGGCCGTGGCGCATACGGTAGGCGTGGAGGTAAGCTTTGCGTCCGCGCTATTCCTGTCGCTGATCGCCACCCTCGGCGCCTGCGGCGCCTCCGGGGTGGCCGGCGGCTCCCTCCTCCTCGTCCCGATGGCCTGCTCTTTCTTCGGCATCGGCAACGACATCGCCATGCAGGCGGTCGCCGTCGGCTTTATCATCGGCGTCGTCCAGGACTCCGTCGAAACCGCCCTCAACTCCTCCTCCGATGCCTTCTTCACCGCCGTCGCCGAATTCCACGACCGGCGGAAAAACGAAGCCTCGCTTTCCCGCCGGTCATAGGATAACGGCTGCCACCTAACGGCTGCCGCCGCCAAAGCCGCCGCCGGAGAAGCCGCCGCCTCCGCCGAAGGAGGTGTGGCCGCCGGTGCCCTTGATACTGCCGGCCTGGTACTTGCCCACGGCGCGGTTCATCGCGGAGGTGGTGGTCATGTTGTTCATGTGGATGGTGCGCTGCATGACCGTCGGGTCCACGCCCACGGACTGGGACAGCTCCTGGAATTCCTTCGGATACAGTTTCTGGAACTGCTCGGCCACCTTGTCGGCGATGCCGTACAGCTGGGCGAACACGAGATAGTCCTTCCACAGGCCCACTTCCACGGCGCCGCGTTCCTTGGACAGCGTGAAGTCGTTCAGGAAGTTCTTGAATTCCACCACGCGACAGGCCTGCTCCTGGCCGTCCTTGTTGGTGGTGGAGGTGTGCTGCAGGTAATTCTTCTCGTGGAGGTAGCTCCGGCCGCGGGCCTTCGCCCGGTCTGGCCAGGCGAGGAACTGCTTGTAGTGCCTCTCGGACCATTTCTCGAATTCACCGGCCTCCAGCAGGAAGTTCCCGCCGCTGGCCTCGAGGGCCATCCGGTACAGGGCGCCTTCCACGTCGTCGTCGAACTCGAGTCCCGGAGTGAACGCCAGGTTCACGCGCTTGGGCTTGTCCGGATCCGGCATGACCTTCACCTTTCCGTCCAGGATCCAGCGCAGGAAGAGCGCGCCGATCAGGTTCTTGGACGAGGCGGGGCCGGCGAACCGCCATCCGTTGTCCAGTACGTAGCTGGAAGCGAACAGGTTGCCGCCCATGGGCGCTTCGCGGAACCACTCGGTGATCTTGGTCTTGCCGTACATGGACTTCTTGTACTTGTAGCCCAGGGCCTGCAGGACAGCCGCCCGGATGGAGGCGAACAAGGTACCGCCGAACAGCAGGGCCAGGAGCCACTTGAAGAAGGTTTCTTCGCGCTCATTCTCTCCGTAGGAACTGCCTTTCATGGCCTTTTCCCGGAGCTCGTCGAAGCTCATGTCGCGCGTGACCTCGGGCTGGAAGAGCCCTTTCTCGAAGCGGGTGAGGATGATGGCCGAGCTCCCGTCGGAGTAGGGTTCGAGCGACTCATAGACGATGGCGCCGTCCTGGACATTGATGTCACCGTAGGAGCCGAAGCCCCAGACGCGGGTGTTGTCATAGGTCCATTCCGGACCGCCCGTGCCGTTGACCAGGGTGATTTTCACGTGCTGCGGCGGGGCGACGAGGCTCGGATTGACGAACATGAAGTTGAAGCCGTCGGCGTCGCTGAAAGCCTGGACGAGCCCATGGACGGTGAATTCCGCTGTCCATACGTGAGGCCCGTAGGAGCCCTGCCCCCAGCACAATTCCACGCCGTTGCGCTTTTCGACGATGCCGCAGCGGCCGGTTTTCTCCTCCAGGCTGCGGTCCACGTCCCAACGGTTCCCCTCGCTGACGAACGGCTGGCCGTTCTCGCTCACGGAAAGGTCCGTGACGGACATTTTTCCGAGGTTGTCGATGGGAATGTACCATTCGGTACCCCGTACGACGGAGACGTCCCAGACCTGGGTGATCCGCGCGGAGCCGTCCGCCTGCAGGACCGCCCGGATGTCCAGGTCCCGGATGGACTGGGCATAAACGCCCAAAGTGCCGGCGAGAACCGCCAGCACGGTGAGGAGCCGTCGCTTCATTGCTTAGAAGATGTCCGGGTAGTCCTTCTTGGCGGGCTCGTCGGCGAGGTAGTCGCGCTTGGCGAAGCCCAGGATGCCGGCCACCACGGAGCCCGGGAACATGCGGACCTGGTTGTTGTACTTCGTGACGGTGTCGTTGAAGGTCATGCGGGACAGGCGCACGTTCTCTTCGTACTGCTTGACATCCGCCATGGCCTGCTGGTAGTTCTGGTTCGCCTTGAGGTCGGGATACTGCTCGGCGATGGCGATGAGCTTCGCGCTCATGGCCTGGAGGGCGGCCTCGTTGGCATTGATGTCGTCGACAGTCGGGTTCGCGGCGGCGGTGATCTTCCGCTGGGCGATCACTTTCTCCAGCGTCTCGCTCTCATAGGAGGCATATTCGCGGGTAAGTTTCACGATGGCCTTGAGGGCGTCGTAACGGCTTACCTGCTGCACATTGATCTGCTTCAGGGCGTTGTTGCAAAGTTCATCGCTCTGGACGAGCTGGTTCTGCACCTTGATGCCCCAGAGGACCAGGGCGGCCGCAACGGCCAGGATGACAATGAGTGTAACGGACATGGTATTGAAGTTTATTGGTTTGTCTATCACACAAATTTAGAAAAAAAATATGTAGTTTTGTACCATGGACAGAAAAATGATACGGTGCGCCCTCCTGGGCGCCGCGGCCCTCCTGGCGGCCGCCTGCTTCAACAAGGGAGATTACAAGAACGAATACAACACCCATCTGCTCATTGCGTTCGAGCCGGACTATGAGTATGAATGGGAAGAATTTGTCAACACCTTCTTCGACGGCGGCAAGGACACCGTCGCTTGCAGCCCGAGCATCCGCATCGGACCGGTGTACCATTTTTCCAAGTTGGACGAGGCCGAAGTTTTTCTGGGCGGCATCTGCCTCGCCCGGGGCAAGGATGCCGATGCTTCGGCCGGCCGGAAACCTTCCCGGTTCGCGGTCTTCGACGCGAAAGTCGGCGACCAGGGATCGCGCGCCTATGCCGTGTTCCATGACACGACAGCCGCGCAGATGCCGGAGCATACCATCCAGATCCTGATTCCCAACGAGACGTCTTCCTGCGCTGCGGAGTTCGCATACGTGCACAATGTGCAGGCCGCCGTGCAGGCTGCCGTACACGGCACGGGCCTCGCGGAAGGTCCCTTCCAGGCCGGTGACTACCTCAAGCTGACTATCACCGGTACGCTGGACAAGAAGGTGACCGGCACCAAGGAGGTGGCGCTCATCGACGGCACCAGCTACCTCAAGGAATGGACGAAGGTGGAACTGACCGACCTCGGGAAGATCGATGCCCTGGAACTGCACCTCACCTCGAGCCGCGCGGACTTCCCGCTGTACTGCTGCCTGGACGACATGGGCTATTATTATCAGGAAATCTACGAATAAACACCCTCCCCTTATGAAACGGAATACCGACTACAAGAATGCCGCCCTGGCGGCCCTGAAGGGCAATTGGGGCAAAGCCGTGCTCGCCACGGTCATTTTCATGGCCGTCATGTACCTGACCATTGGCCCGTCTATGTACAATACGGTCAAGATGCAAACCTATATCCACGAAAACATGCCGCAGGTGACCTCCTCCGTCAGTTTCAGCACGGCCATCCGTCAGTCGATGGAAGCGAGCCTCTCGTTGGCGCAGGATCCGGAATACATCGCGATGCAGTCGAAGATGAGCGGGTCTATGAGCCTGTACTACCTGCTGCTCTTCTTCGTCGTACTGCCGCTGTCCGTGGGCTTCATCAATGCGTTCCTCAAGCTGCTGGTTCAGGGAGACAACGCCATCTCGGGAAATATGTTCAAGATGGCGAAGTCGGGTTACTGGCACAAGGTCTGGGGCATGTTCCTCATGAATCTGTTCATCGCTCTGTGGTCCCTGCTTTTCATCATTCCCGGTATCGTGAAGGCCTTCTCCTATTCGATGACGCCGTTTATCCTGGAAGAGCATCCGGAACTCAGCGCGAACGAGGCCATCGACCATAGCCGCGCGATGATGAAGGGGCACAAGTTCGACCTGTTCTGGCTGCTGTTGAGCTTCATCGGCTGGGGCTTCCTGTGCCTGTTCACCTTCGGCATCGGCTACCTGTGGCTGACCCCGTACATGGAAACTTCCGTCGCCGCCTTCTATGAGGACGTGAAGGCCGATTATGAAGTGAACGGAGGCCTGATTTAATGAAGATCCTCCTCTCTTTGATTGTGGCGCTTGGGATTCTCCCGGCGCCCGTTTCGTTCGAGCGGGGTGACGGTACGTCGACCGCGAAGGACGTGGAAGTCGTCGTGGGCAAGCGTTCCTTCACCCGCTGGAGCGCTTTCCTGCCGGAGTTTGCCCGCAAGGAGGCGTACCGCCTGACCATCACACCCAAACGCGTCCGTATCGAGGCCAATACGCCCGAAGGCGTATACCGCGCGAATACCACCCTCGCGCAGCTGGAGCGTCCGCTCCCGTGCGGGGTGATCATCGATTACCCCCGCTTCGCCTGGCGGGGCATCATGCTGGACATTTCCCGCCATTTCCGGAACAAGGATTTCATCCTCAAGCAGATCGATGCGCTTTCGGAGGTCAAGCTCAATGTGCTCCATCTCCACTTGACCGACGCCGCCGGCTGGCGGTTGGAGGTCAAATCGCACCCCGAGCTGACGGCGAAGGCCGCCTGGCGGGTGGGCGATACCTGGAGGCAGTGGAGCGAACGTGGGGGCGCCTACGAGGGGTCCTACGGTGGCTTCCTCTCCCAGGACGACGTCCGGGAGATTGTCGCCTACGCCGCGGAGCGGCATATGACCATCGTCCCTGAAATCGAGATGCCCGGCCATTCCCGGGAGACGGTGTACGCCATTCCCGGCGTGGGCTGCAAGGACACGTCTGATGACCTTTGCCCGGGCAAGGAAGCGACGTTCGAACTGATGGAGGACGTGCTCTCCGAGGTGATGGACTTGTTTCCCTCGGAGTATATCCATATCGGCGGCGACGAGGCCGGGAAGCGGGACTGGCACGACTGTCCGGACTGCCAACGCCGGATGCAGGAGGAGGGCCTGAACAGCGTGGAGGAACTCCAGAGCTACCTGGTCCGCCGTGTCGAAAAGTTCCTGAATGCCCATGGACGTCGGCTGATTGGCTGGGACGAGATCCTGGAGGGCGGCCTGTCCCCGAACGCCACGGTCATGTCGTGGCGGGGGACCGAAGGCGGCCTGGAGGCCATCCGGCAGGGCCATGATGCCGTCATGACGCCCGGCAACCGCTGCTACCTGGACAAGGTCCAGGACGCGCCGGTCCGCGAGCCGGAAGGCTTCGGCGGCTACCTGCCCCTCGACAGCATTTATGTCTACGACCCGGCCGCCGGCATTCCCGAGGCTTCCTTGTGCCATCTGCTGGGCGTGCAGGGCAATCTCTGGCACGAAATGATTCCGCAGCCGTCCCATACGGAGTATATGCTGTATCCGCGCGCATTCGCGATTGCGGAGATTGGCTGGAGCCCGGTGGAGGTAAAGGATGCGGTCGATTTCCGCGAGCGGGCGACGGCGCATGCCGCGGCCCTGCGCGAGCGCGGTTACACGACGTTCAAACTGGAGGAGGAGGTGGGCAACCGGCCGGCCTCCCGCCAGGCGGAGAACCATCTCGGCCGTAGGGCGCAAGTCGTCTATGCCCAGCCCTGGAACCCGAAATATCCCGCCGCCCGCGCGGCCACCCTCACGGACGGCCTCCTCGGTGGCTGGTCCTACGGTGACGGCCGCTGGCAGGGCTTCCAGAGCGATGTGGATGTCACCATCGACCTGGGAAGCGTGAAGCCGGTGCACTACGTCACAGCCACTTTCCTGGCGGACCCGGGCGCCTGGGTCTATCTGCCCGACCGTGTGACCGTGGAGTATTCCCTGGATGGGGAGCATTACACCCTCGCCGGCGAACTTCTGAACGAAAATCCGAACGGGAAGTACATTCCCTACGGTGTTTCTGTGGGCAAGGACGCCCGCTACATCCGCTATCACGCCTACCGGACGAAGGAATGGCTGTTCACGGATGAGATCCTGATCTATTGAGAAAGCTGTTAATAACCCATTGTATATGAAACGAATCGCTTATCTTCTCCTGCTTTCCCTGCTCGTGATGGGCTGCTCCTCCGAGCCCAAGGTCAAGTATGTGTTCTATTTCATCGGCGACGGCATGGGCGTCAACGAAGTGATCGGCACGAACCTCTACAACCAGGCCAACGGTCAGGAAAACGTGAACTTCACCAGCTTCCCGGTGGTGAACTTCATCACGACGGTTTCCGCGAACTCCCTGGTTACCGACTCCTCCGCCGCCGGCACCGCGCTGGCTTCGGGCGTGAAGATCAACAACAGCGTCGTGGGCGTGGACCCGGACGGCAATCCCACCCCGAACCTCACGGAATGGGCCCATGCGGCCGGTTTCGGCACGGGCGTCGCCACCAGCGTGGGCGTGAACCACGCCACGCCGGCGAGCTTCGTGGCGCACTCTTCGAGCCGCAACGGCTATGAGGAGATTTCGCTCCAGATGATCGATTCCCCGGTGGACTTCATGGCCGGATCGACCTTCCTGACGAACCGGGGTTCCGGTCACGACGCGGCCTATTTCGAGCACAAGGCCGATTCCGCCGGCATCGCCATCTTCAAGGGCCCCGGCGCCATCGCGAACATCGACCTCAAAGCCCCCCGCGTCCTGTGCCTGAGCGCCAAGGTGGAGGATTCCCTCCCGTACGCCATCGACCGCAAGGAAGATGACACCCGCCTGGCTGACTTCACCGACGCCGGCATCCGCTACCTGGAGGCCCGCTACGGCAAGAAGGGCTTCTTCTTCATGATCGAAGGCGGCAAGATCGACTACGCCGGCCATGGCAACGACGCCGCGACCTGCTTCCAGGAGGTGAACGACATGGCCCAGTCCGTGGACCTCGCCCTCACGTTCCTCGCCCGCTACCCGAAGGAGACCCTCATCGTCATCACGGCCGACCACGAGACCGGCGGCCTGATGCTGGGCAGCGGCCGCTACGAGATGCATCCGGAGCGGCTCGCCAAGCAGCACGCCTGCGTCGACGAGCTGACGAACCTGTTCCGTACCAAGTTCTTCCCGGAGGGCCAGCCGTTCAAGACCCCGACCTGGGAGGCTGTAAAGGCTTTCTTCGCCGAGGAAACGGGTATGTGGGGTGACGTCCAGGTGAGCGAGCGCGTCGAGAAGGATCTGAAGGCCATCTACGACCAGACCTTCGGCAAGGGCGGCGACCGCAACCTGACCGAAGAGAACCTGTATTCCACGAACTTCCAGATCGTTGCCGACGTGGTCCGCGCGCTGGACCGCGCCGCCGGCTACCAGTGGAGCTTCGGCTCCCACTCCGGTTCGCCGGTGGGCCTGTACGTCACGGGTGCCTGCGCCGAGGAGTTCAACACTGTCAAAGACAATGCGGAAATCGCTCCGCTGATTGCGAAGTTGGCAGGTTATACGAAGTAATTGATTGATTTACAGATCTAAAAGGCCCTCTGGAATCTCCATCCGGAGGGTCTTTTCCGTTTCATCCACGTCCAGGACGAGTTCTTCCCGCAGGGGGAGGAGACTCTCGCCGCGGCCGGTTTCCACCCAGATGCAGGGGTTGCCGGGAATGTCTTCGTGGGCTGATACGGTGCCGACTTTCGTTCCGTCCGCATCCAGGACGGTCCAGCCGGTCAGGTCTTCATCCTCGTCTTCGTAGAGGTCGTCCTCGGCGTAGAGGATAGCGCCGGCGAGTTCGTCGGCGTCCGTGAGGTTGTGCACGCCGGTCAGGCGGACGAGGGCGCGGGCGTTGCCCCGAATGCTTCAAAATAAAAGGGAACCGGCAGTCCATCGAATTCGATGAACACCGGTTCCTCAAGGTCGATTTCCTCGGGCGCGATCCCGGAGAAGCTCACGAGGAGCTCGCCGTCCCGGCCGTTGGATTTCAGTACCTGCCCGATCCGCTGCATTATTCAGCAGGGGTCTCGACGGCCTCGGCGGCCGCGGCGGCAGCCTCTTCGGCGGCCTTGCGGTGGCGATGGCTTCGGCGCGGGCCTCGTTGACCTTGGCCTCGGCGGCCTTGGCTTCCTTCGCCTTGGCGATGGCCTCGTTCTTCAGACCGGCCTTCTTGTTGGCGATCTTCTGATCCTGGCCAGCCTTCCAAGCGGCGAACTTCTCGTCGGCCTGGGCCTGGGTGAGGGCACCCTTGGCGACACCTTCCTGGAGGTGCTTGCGAAGCAGGACACCTTCGTAGGAGAGGATGCGGCGGGCCGTCAGCGTGGGCTGGGCACCGACGTTGAGCCACTTCAGGGCCTTGTCGCTGTCAAGGACGATGGTGGCGGGGTTGGTGTTCGGGTTGTAGGAGCCGAGCTGCTCGATGAAACGTCCGTCACGCGGGGAACGGGAATCGGCCACAACAATGTGGAAGAATGCGAAATTCTTCTTACCGTGGCGCTGGAGTCTGATTTTAACAGCCATTGTGAATCTGTTTTTGTTTGTTAATAAATGCGTTATGCAACCTTCTCGAGATTGCGGACGGCAAAGATACGACTTTTTTTCCGAATACCACACCGATTCGGTGTTTTTTCCTTATTTTTGTCGTATGATTATCGAAGCAAAAGGAATCGAGAAGAGTTTCGGCACGCTCAAAGTGCTGAAGGGCGTTGATTTCCAGGCGGAGCGCGGCGAAGTCGTGGCCATCATGGGCGCGTCCGGGGCGGGGAAGTCCACCCTCCTGCAGATCCTGGGCACCCTGTCCACGCCGGATGCGGGCTCCCTTACCGTGGACGGGACAGATGTCCTGCACCTGGGCCAGCGGGAGTTGTCGGCCTTCCGGAACCGCCGGATCGGCTTTGTCTTCCAGGCCCATCACCTTCTTCCGGAGTTCGACGCCCTGGAGAACGTGACCATCCCGGCCCTCATCGGCGGCCTTCCCATGCGCGCGGCGCGGGAGAAGGCCACCCGCCTGCTGGGCGAGGTGGGCCTGTCCGCGCGGCTTACGCACAAGCCGTCGGAACTCTCCGGCGGCGAGCAACAGCGCGTCGCGATCGCCCGCGCCCTCGTGAACGACCCCGCGATCCTCTTCGCCGACGAGCCCTCCGGCAACCTGGACAGCAAGACCAAGGAGGAAATCCACCGCCTGTTCTTCGACCTCCGCGACCGCCTGGGCCAGACCGTCGTCATTGTCACCCACGATCCGTCCCTGGCAGCCCTCTGCGACCGGACCCTCGTGATGCGGGACGGCCAGTTCGTCGACGCGCAGTGAGATACAAAAAACAACCCGGTGAAAAACTCACCGGGTTGTTTTTCCTAACCAACTATTAATCAACGCTTCGAGAAGCTATTCACTGTCTTTCTTCTGATTCTGTCCCGTCCAGTTGCGGAACTGTTCCCGCATCTGTTCGCCGCGCTCCTTCCACTGCTGTTTCTGCTCTTCGCTCATGCGGAGGTTGGGGAAGTTGCCGTTCCCGAGGCGTCCGATCTGCTGGTGGCGGAATTTCTCCTCGGCCACATAGTAGCGGGCGACCTTTTCGGCAGGGAGGACCTTGAGGAGTTTGTTCAGGTACTTGGTCTCGATGCCTTCGTTCTTTTCCTTGGCGTCGATGTAGGCCTTGACCAGTTTCTCCATTTCCTTGCTGCCCTTCTTCTCCTCGACGCCCTTGGCCATGGCGTCATAGGCTTTCTTCACTTCCTCGAAGGAGTCGCGCTGCGACTTCTGGATTTCGTTGTAGATGGGCCAGAAGACCTGGGCCTCGCTTTCGGTGAGGTCGATCTCCTCGGTCAGGAAGGCGACCTTCTCGGCCCGGACGCGCTCGCGCCAGCCGTTGTCGCCACCCCGGCGGGGTCCCTGGGGACCCTGGGCAAAGGCGCCCATGGACAGGATCACGAGGGCGCACAGTACACTAATAACCTTCTTCATAGCTGAGATAATTCAAGTGTTCGACAGAAATGCCGTCTGCGAGCAGGTAGTTGACGATATCCTCGGCGGAAAGGCCTTGCTGCTCCTCTTCCTCGCCATAATAGTCATAAAAGTCCATCATCACGGCGCCGTCCGGATCCAGGGCGTCGGCGAGGTAGGACACATAGGTCCAGGTATCGTCTTCGTCGGAAACGGGGGCCGTGCGGCGGAGGACGGCGTTGCCCAGCAGTACGGCCACCAGGAAGCTGGCGGCGATGGCCGCGTACGGCGCCAGGCGGTGGACCGGGCTGACGCGGACGGGGCGGGCGGGAATCTCCGAGAGCCGCTGCTGCAGGTTCTCGAAGTAGCCTTCCGGCGTGGTTATGTCGTTTCTTTTGCTCATAGACAGTGGTTTAGACACGGGCTTTTTCAGAAGGTTTAATCCGATCCGATGAAAATATCTTTCCCCAGCGCGGACCGGACTTTTTCCTGTGCGATATGATAGGAGGCCTTGAGTGCGCCGACGGACGTCTCCAGCACTTCCGACATCTGCTCATAGGGCATCTCGTCGTAGTACCGGAGGATGAATACCTGGCGTTGTTTTTCCGGGAGCTTCGCCACGGCCTTGGACAGGGCGCGGTCCGCGGCGTCCCCGTCGAAGAAGGGGTCGCTGTCGATGCGACGCTCCATTTCTGCGTCGATGGAGGTGAAGCGGAGGGCGGACCGGACCTTCTCGCGGCGGAGCCAGTTCAGGGTCTCGTTCGTGGCGATGCGGTATACCCAGGTAAAAAGCTGCGCTTCCCCCCGGAACGAGGGAAGCGCAGTCCATATCTTCAGGAAGATTTCCTGGACGAGGTCGTCGGCGTCTTCGTGGTTGTTCACGAACCGGCGGACGTGCCAGTAGACACGTTCGCTGTATTCCTTTACAATCTCATTGAAGAGCCGCTCGGCATTGTCCATTATTTCCGCGCGATGACCTTCTTGGCGGCTTCAGCGATGTGCTGGGCGTCCAGGCCATACGCCGCCATCAGTGCAGAAGGCGTGCCACTCTGGCCGAACAGATCCTTGCCGTTGACGAATTCCACAGGGGCGGGAACGGTGCGGGCGAGCAGGCCGGCCACGGCTTCGCCGAGACCGCCGGCCATGTTGTGCTCCTCGGCCACGACGATGGCTTTCGTCTTCGCGGCGGAGGTAAGGATGGCGTTCTCGTCCAGCGGCTTGACGGTGGCCATGTTGATGACCTCGGCGCCGATGCCTTCGGCCTCGAGGGCCTCGGCGGCCTGGAGGGCCTCCCACACGAGGTGGCCGCAGGCGATAATGGTGACGTCCTTGCCCTCATTGAGGATCTGGGCCTTGCCGATCACGAATTCCTCGTCCTCCGGGGTGAAGTTCGGGACGCTCGGACGGCCGAAACGCAGGTACACGGGGCCGACGTACTTCGCGGCGGCGATGGTGGCGTTCTTGGTCTGGTTGAAGTCGCAGGGGTTGATCACGACCATTTCCGGGAGGGCGCGCATGAGGGCGAGGTCCTCCATGGTCTGGTGCGTGGCGCCGTCCTCGCCGAGGGTGATGCCCGCGTGGGAGGAGGCGATCTTCACGTTGGCCTTGCCGTAGGAGACTTCCTGACGGACCTGGTCATAGACGCGGCCGGTCACGAACTCCGCGAAGGAGCCGATGAACGGGATCTTGCCGGTGATGGCGAGACCGGCGGCGGCGCCGACCATGTTGGCCTCGGCGATGCCGCACTGGATGAAACGCTCCGGAAACTCCGCGGCGAAGGCGTCCATCTTGAGGGAGCCCTTGAGGTCCGCGGTGAGGGCGACGACGCGGCTGTCCGCGCGGCCCGCTTCGAGAAGACCCACGCCGAATCCGCTGCGGGTATCCTTCTTGCCTGTATCGATATACTTTTTCATGATGTCAATGGAATTTAGATTTCTCGACTTCGCTCGAAATGACAATCAGAAGTCTCCGAGGGAGGTTTCACCGAGCTGCTTGAGCGCATCCTCGAGCTGCTCGGGCTTCGGGACGGAACCATGCCATTTGTGGGTGCCGGCCATGAAGTCCACGCCGTGGCCCATCTCGGTCTTGAAGAGGATCATCGTGGGCTTGCCGCTGCCCTTGGCAGCCTTGGCGAGCTCGAAGGCCTTGGCGATGGAGTCGAAATCGTGGCCATCGGCGACGATGGTGTTCCAGCCCCAGGCTTCCCACTTGGCGGAGAGGTCGCCTTCGCCGGCCACCAGTTCCACGGGGCCGTCGATCTGCTTGCCGTTCCAGTCGGTCATCGCGATGAGGTTGTCCAGCTTGTGGAACACGGCGAACATGCCGGCCTCCCAGATCTGGCCTTCCTCGGATTCGCCGTCACCGCACAGGCAGAAGACGAAGTTGTCGTCCTTGTCCAGCTTCTTGCCGAGGGCGAGGCCGCAGGCGGCGGACAGGCCCTGACCCAGGGAACCGGAGGCCTGGAAGATGCCGGGGAGGCTCTTGCGGATGGACGGGTGTCCCTGCAGGCGGGCGCCGAACGTACGGAAGGTGGCGAGTTCCGACACCGGGAAGTAACCGGCGCGGGCCAGCACAGAGTAGTACACGGGCGTCATGTGGCCGGCGGAAAGGATGAACATGTCCTGTCCCTTGCCGTCCCGGGTCCACGTAGCCGGATCCTGCTTCATTTCATTGAAATACAGGGTTGTGAGGATGTCGGTCGATGACATCGATCCGCCCGGATGGCCGGACTTCGCGCTGCACACCATCCTCAGGATGTCCCGCCGCACCTGCGTCGAGATCTCTTGGAGTTGCTTGTTGTCGTACATATCTGAGGTAACCTAATAATTTCGCGATTATGCAAAGATAATGATTTTATCCGAGAATCCGGTCTTCCGACCCTTGCTTTTTGTACATTTTCCAAAAACCAACTATCTTTGCACCTCTTTATGGAAATCGCCCTGCAAGGACATTACGGATACCGGAGACTGGCCGTATCCTCCATTCCGAGCATCCTGATGATGCTCGTGGGAAGCATTTACAGCGTGGTGGACGGACTGTTCGTGTCCAATTTCGTGGGGACATCGGCCTTCGCCGCGCTGAACATCATCTGGCCGGCGGTGATGCTCGTGGGGTCGCTGGGCCTGATGCTCGGAACGGGCGGATCGGCCCTGGTTTCCAAGACGATGGGTGAGGGCGACTATTACCGGGCGAGCCAGATTTTCACGATGATCATCCGGTTCACCATCATCCTGGCCGTCGTGTTCATGGTCCCGCTCCTGGTGTTCATGGAGCCCCTGGCGCGGCTGCTCGGGGCGGAAGGGGAGACAGCCCGCCTGTGCGTGGTATACGGCAGCATCTGCACCGTCGGCCTGCCCGCTTTCATGCTGCAGATGTGCTTCCAGTCGTTTTACATGACGGCGGAGCGGCCGCAGCTCGGGACGGTGATGTCCATCATCTGCGCCGTCACGAACATGGTGCTGGACGCGCTGTTCATCGCGGTGTTCCACTGGGGGCTCGCCGGTGCCGCGGCCGCGTCGATGCTGGCGTGCTGCGTGGGCGGTTTCTTCCCCCTGTGGTATTTCTCCAGCCATCGGAACAAGAGTTCCCTCCGGCTCGTGCGGGCTAAACTCGAGCGCGAGCCGCTCCTGCAGGCTTCCAGCAATGGCCTTTCCGAGTACGTGGGCAACATTTCCTGGAACGTCCTGGCGATGTGCTACAACCTCCAACTTCTGCGGATGATGGGGGAGAACGGCGTGGCGGCCTATTCGGTCCTCCTGTATTACGGGTACATTTTCGCCGCGGTTTTCTTCGGCTTCAACATCGCTGTGACGCCGGTCATCGGCTACAATTACGGGGCGGGGAACAAGGTGGAACTGAAAAGCCTATTGCGGCATTCGGTGATCCTTCTGCTGGTGCTGGGCGCCTTGATGACGCTGGTGTCGGAGCTTACGGCCGGCCCCGCGGCGCGACTCTTTGTGGGCTATGATCCAGAGTTGTCGGCCCTCACGAAGCACGCCATCCGGCTGTATATGATCAGCTTCTTCATCGCGGGAATCAACCTTTTTGCCTCGGCCTGGTTCACGGGCCTCGGGAACGGGAAGGTGTCGGCCACCGTCTCGTTTATCCGGAATCTGGTCTTCGAGCTGGGCTTTGTGTTCCTGTTGCCCGCCGTCCTGGGCCCCGACGGCATCTGGCTCGCCGTCGACGCCGCCGACTTCTGCTGCCTCATCCTCTCCGTCGCACTCATCCTCGCCTACCGCAAGCGGTACGGGTATTGAGCGGCGCTCACGAAACAGAGCAGGCGTTCAGGACCGTATCCTTGTACTTGCGGGAAATGGGAAGCTCTATGTCGTTGACGTAGAGAAGGTCCCCATCGATCCTGGTAATCGCCGCCTTGTTGACGAGGTAGGAGCGGTGAATCCGGACAAAATGGGGGCGGAGGATGGCTTCCCACTGGGAGATGGGAGTGATATTTTTGAAGCGCCGGTCGTCGGTTGCGACGACGGTGGTGGTGGCGTCGTTGGATTCCACGTACAGGATTTCCCCGAGGGGAAGGGTGACGGGCTTCCGGTCCGATGTGAAGGTAATGGGGGCGGGTGCGGTGGGGCGGAGCCGGTCCAGCCACAGTTCGAAGAAATAGCTGCCGGCCGCAAGGGCGGTCAGGATGAGGGCGATGAAGATCGGGTTCGTCAGGATCTCGGGAAGGCCGATCCAATCAGCGACGTTTTCCCGATAGCGCAGGATGTAGAAGTGGGTCACCAGGAACAGGAAAACCTCCGCGACCAGGATGCCGAGGACGATGAAGATGGTATCCTTGACACCGGTCCGCCGGTTCCGGAAATCGACCTTCGGGAAAAAGTATTTGGCCGCCAGGGCGCCGGGAAGGAACACCGTGCCGATGAACACGGCTTCCATGAACCGGTAGCCCAGGCTGGAGAGGATGACCGCCACCAGGAGGATGGAGAGAACCCAGTAGGATATGACCAGCGTCCGTTTCATTGCCATACAAAAATAGCATAAAATCGGCATTTCCGTTTTCGTCAAAAGCCTAATTTGGGGATTTTACCGGCCCGTTCGGGGATTCGGCTTGGGCGGAAAGGGACGAAACGATACTTTTGTGGCAGAAAGTTCAATCTTTAAACCATCTGCCTTATGACACGGTTCTTTACATTCTTCATCGAAGGAGGCATCGGATTCATGTCCGTCCTCACCGTCCTGCTGGTCGCCATTTTCTTCGCCGCCTGGAAGGCTCCCCGCTGGGTCAAGGAAATCGGTCTGTTCGCCCTCCTGTTCGGATTCCTGGGACATCTGCTGGGCGTGTTCCTAGTGCTGTCCTTCTTGCGGGACATCGCCGCTGAAAAGGGAGCGGACGCGACCGGTTTCGCCGACCTGATTCCCTGGCACGTCCTCTTCGGCGGACTGAAAGTCACGCTGAATTGCTTGATCTACGGCGTCATCATCTACCTGGTCTCCCTGGTTGTCCGGATCGTCAAGAAACCGCGGCTGTAGGTACGACGCCCCGGTGCTCCCGAACCCAAGGCGGCAAAAACGGCCTCCTACGCGCTGTAGCGCAACATACGCCCCATCGCAAGGTGGGGTATGTTGCATTTAGGCACGTACAATGGCGATTTTGCTACCGGAACCTCGGCTAGAACAGGTGCGCGCAGAAGCCGATACCGGCGAGAAGGCAGAATAGGAAGGTGGAAATCACCAGGAGGGGAAGCATCGGGTCGAGGGCTTTGCCGGTGCGCTGCCAGACGCCGCGGAGGTGCAGGACGTACAGCGGGAGGGTAACCACGAAGAGGTAGTGCCACCAGGAGAACATCCGCAGTTGACAATAAGCCAGCATCAGGACCCAGCCCAGGACGATGAGGATGGTCTGGTAGATTTTCGCTTTCTTTTCGCCCAGGCGGATGGCGGTGGTGACGCGATTGGGGGCGTCGGTCTCCATGTCGCGTATGTTATTGACATTCAGGACACCTACTGAGAAGCACCCCACGGCGGCGCCGGGCAGAATCAGGCGCCAGAAGAGGGTGTGGCTCGCCACGAAATAACCGCCCATCACGGCGACCAGTCCGAAGAACAGGAACACGTAAACGTCACCCAGTCCGCGGTACCCATAAGGGTTGCGGCCCAGGGTGTATTTCATCGCACCCATGATGGCGCCGGCGCCCATCAGCAGGACGAGGATCGGCGTCAGTTCCCACAGGGTGCCGAAGGACCGGAGCGTCATCATCGTGCCGAAAAGGATGCACAGGCCCACGAACGCGCCGATCAGGACCTTCATCTCCCCAATCGTGAGCACGCCGCCGTTCAGACCATACTGCGGGCCCTTCCGGTCCGCCGTGTCGGTGCCGTGGAGGACGTCTCCGAGCTCGTTCGACAGGTTGGACAGGATCTGGAGGCAGACGGTGGTGAGGACGATGAGGGCGGCCACCCATACATCGACCTTGAAGTCGGCCGTAGCGAGGAGGATGCCCAGGAGGACGCCGCCCGTGGAGAGCGGCAGGGTGCGGAGCCGCATGGACGCGACGGCGGCACGGAACTTATTCATAGACAGACAGGTTATGGATTACGAACCGCCGGAAGGCGGAACGCAGGAAGTACCAGATAGCCGTGAACAGCCCCTTGGTCCGGAAGTCCAGGACGAAGTCCGTGGCCAGGGTGCGGTCCGGGTCCGGGCGCACCGGGCAGGTGCAGGCGAGACCCGGCGCAATGACACTGGGATAGCCTGCCTTGCGGGCCCGCATGCAGTAGTCGAAGCCGGCGAGCTGGCCGCGGTAGCGGCCGCCAAGCACGCCGATGCGCTTGTACACCGCCTGCGGTACGAGGGCGAACAGGCCGTCGAACATCCGGCAGGCGACGGGAATCACCGGGTCTGGCTGCATCAGGCGCCGGTTCCGGCTGAAACCGCCGCTGACGATGTGGCCTTCCCCATCCTGGACCGTTCCCACAAGGAGGGCCCGGTCGCCGAGGAAGGACGAGTTGTCCAGCAGGCTGTAAATGGCACCTTCGACCGGGGTCACCAGGCCGTGGAGCCAGATATAGAAATCCCGCTCCCCGGCGGCGCGCCAGGCTTCGTCCAGGTCGGGGTTGACAAAGAGTTCGAAAGTGTATTCGTCAGCCGGAATCAGATCGATCTGCCGCCGGCATTCGGCGACGGTGGACTCGAGGGCCTCGGCGTATATGAGGACGGCGACGGTTTTCATCTAGTCGAGTTTCAGGACCGCCATGAACGCGCTCTGGGGCACCTGCACGGTGCCGATCTGGCGCATCCGCTTCTTGCCCTCCTTCTGTTTCTCGAGGAGCTTGCGCTTGCGGGTGACGTCGCCGCCGTAGCACTTCGCCGTCACGTCCTTGCGGACCTGGCGCACCGTCTCGCGGGCGATGATCTTCGCGCCGATGGCTGCCTGGACGGCAATGTCGAACTGCTGGCGCGGAATGAGTTCCTTGAGCTTCAGGCAGATCTTCCGGCCGAAATCATACGCGTGGTCCTCGTGGATGAGGGTGGACAGGGCGTCTGCCGGGTCACCGTTCAGCAGGATGTCCAACTTCACCAGGCGGGCAGGCCGGAAATCCGTCACGTGATAGTCGAAGGAGGCGTAGCCCTTGGAGATGGACTTGAGTTTGTCGTAGAAGTCGAAGACCACCTCGGAGAGCGGCAGGTCATAGTTCAACTCCACCCGGTCGGTGGTGATGTAGTGCTGGCCGATGAGGGTGCCGCGCTTGTCCATGCACAGCTTCATGATGGGCCCGTAGAAATCGGACTTGGAGATAATCTGGGCGCGGATGTAGGGTTCCTCGATGTGGTCGATGAGCGTCTGTGGCGGGAGGCCGGACGGGTTGTGCACGTCGATGACCTCGCCCTTGGTCGTATACACCTTGTAGGACACGTTCGGGACAGTGGTGATTACGTCCATGTTGAACTCGCGGAACAGCCGCTCCTGGACGATCTCGAGGTGCAGCAGGCCCAGGAAGCCGCAGCGGAAGCCGAAGCCCAGGGCCAGCGAGCTCTCGGGCTCGTACACGAAGGACGCGTCGTTCAGCTGGAATTTCTCCAGCGTAGCGCGGAGTTCCTCGAACTTGGAAGCATCGACGGGATACAGGCCTGCGAAAACCATCGGCTTCACCTCCTCGAATCCTGCAATCGCCTGGGAACAAGGGTTATCCACGTGCGTGATGGTATCACCCACCTTCACTTCCACGGCGGCCTTGATGCCGGAGATGATATAGCCCACGTCGCCGGTGCGCACCTCGCCCGTGGGGTTCAGCTTGAGCTTGAGATTGCCGATTTCCTCGGCCTCGTATTCCTTGCCGGTATTGAAGAACTTCACCTTGTCTCCCTTCCGGATGCTGCCGTTCACCACCTTGAAATAGGCGATGATGCCGCGGAAGGAATTGAACACCGAGTCGAAGATGAGCGCCTGCAGCGGCGCATCGGAATCGCCTTTCGGCGCAGGAATCTTATCTACAATGGCGTCCAGCACCGCTGGCACGCCTTCGCCCGTGCGGGCTGATACCCGGTATACATCCTCCGGATTGCAGCCCAGCAGGTCGCACACCTGGTCCGTCACCAGCTCCGGCTGCGCGGAATCCATGTCGATCTTGTTCAGCACGGGGATGATCTCGAGCCCGTGATCGATGGCCTGGTACAGGTTGGAAATCGTCTGCGCCTGGATACCCTGCGAGGCATCCACCACCAAAAGCGCGCCCTCGCACGAGGCGATGGACCGCGATACCTCATAGCTGAAGTCCACGTGGCCGGGGGTGTCGATCAGGTTCAGCCTGTACGTCTCCCCGCCCCGCGTGTACTCCATCTGGATCGCGTGGCTCTTGATCGTAATGCCCTTCTCCCGCTCCAGGTCCATGTCGTCCAGCACCTGGTTCTCCATCTCCCGGTCGCTCAGCGTGCGCGTGAGCTCCAGCAGCCGGTCCGCCAGGGTGCTCTTCCCATGGTCGATATGCGCGATGATGCAAAAGTTGCGGATGTTCTTCATAACTTGCAAAGATACGCATTTTCTTGCAGAAACTGCGCAACTTGCTCATGGACACCCGCGCTTCGTTACAGCCGCGGCTTCTTGATAAGCCGGACAACGAGGGAAATCAGGTAGATGATGACGCCGTAGAAGACCGGAATCAGGCCGATTCTCATCCCGCCGAAGAGGACGCCGGGGGAAATCAGGTCGAATATGCTGCTGACCCCTCCTCCCAGGTCGTCGGCAACCTGTTGCAAGGCTTGGAACATCTGGTACAGGCCGATGAGGTACGTCAAGAATCCGAACACCAGGGCGAAGGATCCGATTTCCTTGATCCAGCGGGGGGCTTTCCAAGCGGCGAAAAAGATGGCGACCAGAAGGATGGTGAGGATAGTCATGAAGCCGGCTCCTCCCTGAATGAAAATCTTGAACATGTTGCGATTGTTTTAATGGGTTTGACTTTCTGCCACAAAGGTAAAAGCCGGCGGCCCTTTTCCCAAGCCGAAACCCCACGATGAAATGTCGAATCCCCCTTTTCGCCCCCGGGCCGAGCAGAAATGCGTTTTTTATGTTACTTTTGTATTGGAGCAATGAAACGGTTCCTGATCATATCCTACTGGGTGGTTTCCATCCTGCTGGTGGCGGTCGTCCTCACCAGCATCGGTTACCGTTTCCTGGAAGCGCTGTTCATCGGGTCCATGTTCCTCCCCGGCGCCCTGGCCGCCAAATACTTCTTCCCCAAGGTGCGGGGCGTCAAGGATACGGTTTTCCTCGTGTTGGGAATCCTGATGGCGGAAATCCTTCTTTTCCTCATCGCTCACTACCTCATCCTCACCTACCGGGAAAACCTGCCCTTACCGATGTGGGATTGGCCTGACCTCCCGCAAATCCTGACGAATCCCGTCTTCATCGCCCTCATCCTGACCACCCTGGCCGCCGGCAGCTATTTCTTCGAATCTTGGCTGGACCGGAAGCGCCCCACCCGACCGGCGCCTATCACGTTCACATCGGACCGGAAGCCGGTAACGCTCCCGCTGGAAGAAATCCTGTACGTGGAATCCAACGACGACATCACCACCGTCATCGCGACAGGCGGCCGCCGCTTCAGAAACAAAACCCCGATTTCCCAGTGGGATGCCATCCTCAAGCCCCATTTCATCCGCATCCACCGCTCCTACCTGGTCAATAAAACGGCAATCACCCGGGTCGACGGGGATCTTCTCTATGTCGATGACATCGAGCTGCCTGTCTCCCGGAAATACAAGGATGCGGTTGTAAACGAGATTCCCGGTCAGGGCCGGGAATGACGGAGATCAGGCGCTAGCCTTCCAGCCACTCCAGGAAGGCGTCGGCGCGGGCGCGGGAGACGGTGAGGTCCGTGGCGGCGGGGATGCCGTTTGCCAAGGTGAGCCGCAAGCGGCCGCCGAGAAGCTTGGAGGCGCTGTCGATGACGTTCTCCGCGATGATGGCGCCGCGGGAGATGCGGAAGAAGGCCTTCGGGTCCAGGCCGGACTCGATGGCGTCCAGCGAGTCGTCCAGCACATAGCTCTTGCCGTCGCGGGTGACGATGAAGGTGCTCTTCGCTTCCGAGTAGAAATAGGCGATGTCCCGCACACTCACCGGGACGATGCGGTCGTTGAGCCGGATGAGGAACTTTTCCCGGGGCCGGATGGCTTCCCGGACCGCGTCGAAGTCGATGCGGGGGCCGCCGGCGCCCATCCGCTTCTCCACGCGGGAGACGGCCCGCTTCAGCTCCTCCACGTCCACCGGCTTCAGCAGATAGTCCACCGAATTGACCTCGAAGGCCTTGACGGCGTAGTTGTCGTAGGCCGTGGTCATCACGACCTGGGCATCGACGGACGTCTGCGCGAAGATGTCGAAGCAGGTGCCGTCGGCGAGTTCCACGTCCATGAAGATGACGTCGGGCCGGTTCCCGGCGAGCCAGTCCACGGTTTCCTTCACCGAGGCGGCGCGGCCGACGACTTCCACATCCGGGAAGTTCGCTTTCAGGAGGTTCTCGAGGGCCCGTTGGGCGCGGGGTTCGTCTTCTACGATTAGGGCTTTCATATGCGTTTGGTCGAGGGGGCGTTACAAGAGAGGAATGCGGACCCGGAAGGTGTCCTCCGTCTGCTCGACAAGGATGTCCTTCCCGGAAAGGTCCATGTATTGTTTCCGGAGATAGGGGAGACCGAGGCCGGTGGAAACGGGCTCCGAGGCCCGCGGGATCCGGTCGTTTTCCGCCGTGAGATACTCTCCGTCCGTGTTGACACGGATGTGGAGGGGGTTGTCGGCGGAGATGGCGTTGTGCTTGGTCACATTCTCCAGCAGGAGCTGCAGGGTGCAGGGGACGACCTTCCGGGAGAGGTCTTTGTCGCGGATCTGCTGGTCTACTGTGAATCCTTCGGGGAAGCGGACCCGGAGCAGGTCCGCGTACATCGTCACGAACGTGACTTCCTCGCCCAGGGTGACGAGCTTCTCGCTGTCGTGCTGCAGCATATAACGGTAGATGCCGGCGAGCTTGTGGATGTACAGGCTGGCCTCTTCCTTCTCCCCGTCCTGCACGATAGCGTCCAGGATGTTCAGCGAGTTGAACAGGAAGTGCGGGTTCACCTGGTTCTTGAGGGCCATGTAGCGGTACTCGGCCAAGTGCCGGCGCTCGCGCTGGGTCCCCAGCTCGCGCCGGATGTTCACCGCGTATTCGACCATATACGTGAGCCCGAAAAGGGTCATTTCCACGAGCAGGGCCACGACGATGTTCCGCGAAAGGGCGGCCGGATCCAGCGGGAAGGTCCAGTGGAAGGGGAGGCCGAAGGAGTGTAGCAGGGCGCCCAGGATGGCGATCAGGCCGATGAACAGGGTCGTGCCGATGGTGGCGACGTCCAGGCTGTAGTGCTTGTCGTGTCCGGTCCGGATGAAGAAGAGCGTGCCGATGAACATCGCCAGGACCACCAGGGAATTCCCGAGGAAGGACCGGAAGGCGCCGAAGATGTCCACGCCCTTGAACGGCGCGCCCCGGAAGATGAACAGTTCGATGAACAGGCGGAGGGCGAACACCGCGATGACGGCGAACACCAGCCAGCCGATGTTCTCCTTCCACGATCCCCGGGTCCCGGTGGGCACGGACCAGGTGCGGGCGAACAGGTCCAGCGCCCAGCCGATGAGCTCGGTGGTGAGGAAGGTGGCCAGGATGTTGTTGATGATTTCCGGGGAAAAGTTGAAGAGTTCGGCGCCCACGTGCCCCAGCAGGTAGCCCAGGATGTTCACGAGGACGACACACACGGCGGTGAACTCCACCGTGAGGTTCCGGCGCAGGCAGATGACGACGGTCATGAACATCGTCAGGGCCGTCAGCAGGAGAGAATCGGGCCATCCGAGGAGGGCGCACGCAACGACCACCGCGACGTGCAGCGCCGCGAAACCGTGAATGAGCCAACCGGTTCCGATCCTTTTCATTAAGCACCGCCAAATTACGAAAAAAGCCTTTCAAAAGCAAACAGCCCCCTCCGTTCGTCCCGAAAAACGAGCCGCCCGTCCGCCAAAAACGGGGGGTCGGTTTATTCCCGTAGGGAATTGGCGGAAAAAGATTTTATATTTGTCTTGCACTAAAACGCAGATAAGGAACCAGTTACTATGACCAATCAACGAGACTTGACTTTCCGGCAGATGGTGGACCTGAGCTTCGGGTTCCTCGGAGTCCAGATCGCCTATGCCCTGCAGAGCGCGAACATCAGCCGCATCTTCGCCACCCTGGGCGCGGATCCGCACCAGCTTTCGTTCTTCTGGATCCTCCCCCCGCTGATGGGCATGATCGTCCAGCCCCTCATCGGCAAGTGGTCCGACCGCACGTGGACCCGGATGGGCCGGCGCAAGCCGTACCTCATCGTCGGCGCGGTCATCGCCGTCCTGGTGATGCTGTTCCTGCCGAACGCGGGCTCCCTGCATTTCTCCACCCGGGTGTTCCTGGGCCTGAACATGGCGATGTGGTTCGGCCTGTTCTCCCTGATCTTCCTGGACACCTCCATCAACGTGGCGATGCAGCCCTTCAAGATGATGGTCGGTGACATGGTCAACGAGAAACAGAAGACCACCGCCTACTCCATCCAGAGCTTCCTGTGCAACGCGGGCTCCCTCCTCGGCTACCTCTTCCCGATCTTCTTCACTTGGATCGGCATCGCTAACGAGGCGCCCGAAGGCGTCGTCCCCGACAGCGTCGTGTACTCCTTCTACGTGGGCGCCGCCATCCTCATCCTGTGCGTCCTCTATACTTTCCTGCGCGTGAAAGAGATGCCGCCGGCAGAGTATGCCGAATTCCACGGCATCGACCTCCAGAACCAGGAGAAGAAGTCCGACAAGGGGCTGATGAAGCTCCTCGTGGAGGCCCCGAAGACCTTCTGGACCGTGGGCCTGGTGCAGTTCTTCTGCTGGGCCGCGTTCCTGTACATGTGGAACTACACCAACGGCGCCATCGCCGTGAACTGCTGGGGCGTGGACATGGCCGTGGAAGGCGCCGCCGCCTCGGCCGGCTTCCAGGCCGCCGGCAACTGGGTGGGCGTCCTGTTCGCCATCCAGGCCGTGGGCTCCATCCTGTGGGCCACGGTGCTGCCCCGCTTCAAGAACGTGAAGACCGGCTACATCGTGAGCCTCCTCATCGGCGCCGTGGGCTTCGCCTCGGTGATGTTCCTGCATAACCAGTACGCGCTGTTCGTGAGCTACTTCCTCATCGGCTTCGCGTGGGCCGCGATGCTCGCCCTGCCGTTCACCCTGCTGACGAACGCCCTGGAAGGCAGCCCGTACATGGGCAGCTACCTGGGCCTGTTCAACTGCACCATCTGCCTGCCGCAGATCGTTGCGGCGGCCACGGGCGGACTGGTGCTGCGCCTGGTGGGCGACAGCCAGCCGGCGATGCTCCTGATGGCGGGCATCTACCTGGTGGTCGGCGCCGTGTGCGTGCGCCTCATCAAGAAATAGAATCAATCCAATCAAAAACTAACTACACTCTAAATGAAAAGGATTCTAACTGCAATGTTTGTCTTGCTGGCCAGCCTGACAAGCATCCCGGTACTCGCCCAAGGCGGGTATCAGGTAAAAGGAGTCGTAGTCGACGCAGTGGGACCCGTGATCGGGGCCGCCGTCGTGCAGCAAGGCACGACGAACGGCACGTCCACGGGCATTGACGGCGACTTCGTGCTCAACGTTCCGAGCGGGGATGCCCTGATCGAGATCAGCTGCATCGGCTACGCGACCCAGGTCTTCAAGGCCTCGGAAGTGCCCGCGACGGTCACCCTCGCAGAGGACACCCATTTCCTGGACGAAGTGGTCGTGATCGGTTACGGTACCGTCAAGAAGACGGATATGACCGGTTCGGTTTCCACCGTCCGCGCCGACCAGGTGAACAAGGGTATCGCCTCTTCGCCTTCCCAGCTGCTTGCCGGCAAGGCGGGCGGTGTGGTGGTGACGGCCGGTGACGGTGCACCGGGTTCCGCGTCCACCATCCGGATCCGTGGCGGTTCCTCCCTCACCGCCAGCAACGACCCGCTCATCATCGTCGACGGTCTGCCGGTCGGCACGCACGGAATCGGCGGCATGTCCGATCCGCTCGCTTCCATCAACCCGGACGACATCGAGAGCTTCACCGTCCTGAAGGATGCCTCCGCGACGGCCATCTACGGTTCCCGTGCATCCAACGGCGTCATCATCATCACTACCAAGACCGGCAAGCGGTCCGATGGTACCATTCCGCGCGTGAATGCGGACTTTACCACTTCCCTGAGCCAGAACACCCATTTCCTGTCGATGCTTACCGGCGACCAGCTCCGTGATGTGATGCTGGGCGAAAACGGTTACATCGCCACCCGTCTGGGCAATGAGAAGGACCGCGCCGCGGCTACCGCCAACATGGGCAGCGCAAACACGGACTGGCAGCGGGCCATCTATCGCCTGGGCAAGACCTATGAGGGCAATGTGGGCGTGACCGGCAATATCAAGCTGGGCAAGGACAATTACCTGCCGTACCGCGTTTCCGGCGGCGGCCTCTCCCAGGAAGGTACCCTCCTGACTTCCAGCATGAAGCGGGCCAACCTCGCCGTGAACCTCAATCCTTCCTTCTTCGACAAGCACCTGAAGCTGGACCTGAGCGCGAAGGAGACCTACATGCATACCCGGTATGCCAACACCGGTGCCATCGGCGCTGCGGCCGTGTTCAACCCCACGCAGCCCATCTATGACAATAATGGTGTGAACGGTTATTACACCATCAAGAACAGCGAAGGCGGTACGGCCCAGCTGTCCACGATGAACCCGGTCGCCGCCCTGTACGAGTATTACAACCAGAACGACGCACTCCGCTTCATCGGCAACGCGCAGATCGACTATGCCATCCATGGCTTCGAGGACCTTCACCTGCACGCCAACCTCGGTATGGACACCTCCACCTCCAAAGGTTTGACCCATGTCGATGCCGGCGCGGAGCAGTCCTACCATGACCAGGCCCATTATGGCGCCGGTTCTAACCATCCTTGGAACGAGCAGCGGATGGACAAGACCCTGGAACTGTATGCCAATTACAACAAGGAACTCGGCAGTCACAGCATCGGAGCCATGGCCGGTTACTCCTGGCAGGAATTCAAGGTGCACAGCTGGGGCGAGACCACTTCCGCCAACGGGAAGGAGGTTTTCAGCGAGGCCGATGACTACGACTACCTGTACCGTCTGATTTCATTCTATGGCCGTGCCAATTATTCCTTCGATGGCAAATACCTCCTTACCGCGACGATCCGTGCCGACGGTACCTCCCGTTTCGTGAACAACAAGTGGGGTATCTTCCCGTCCGTCGCCCTGGCCTGGAATGCCAAGAACGAGAACTTCCTGAAGAACGTGGATGCGGTTGCGTCTCTCCTGGGGCCAGACCGGCCAGCAGGAAGTCAATGCGGGCGACTATCCTTCCCTGCCGACCTACATCTTCAGTCAGGATGCCAGTATGTACTACTTCGGCGACCGCCGGATCGTCCCGATTACGCCGCAGGGCTACAACGCCGACCTGAAGTGGGAGACCACCACGACCTATAACGCGGGTATGGACCTGGGCTTCTGGAACGACCGTCTGACTGCGAACCTGGACGTGTATTACCGGAAGACCACGGACCTGCTTAACAAGACCCCGATTCCTGCCGGCGCCAACCTCCGGAACGAACTGGTGGCCAACATCGGCACCCTGGAGAACAAGGGCGTCGAACTGGACCTGACCTACATCGCGCTCCAGAAGCAGGACCTGTTCTGGCAGATCGGTTTCAACGTGGCTTACAACAAGAACATGGTCACGAAGCTGACGGCCTATGACTCCGCCGAGTACAAGGGCGTCGCTACGGGCGGCATCTCCGGTGCCGTGGGCAACACCATCCAGCGTTTCATGGTGGGTGAGCCCGTGCAGACCTTCTATGTGTACCAGCAGGTGTATGACGTGCAGGGTCATCCCATCGCCGGCCTGTTCGTCGACCGCAACGGTGACGGCAAGGTGAACGAGGACGACATGTACTGCTACAAGAAACCGGCTCCGGACTTCACCTTCGGTTTCAGCACGAACTTCAACTGGAAGAACTGGACGCTGGCCGCCTCGGCCCACGCGAACCTGGGCAACTACGTGTACAACAACAACCTGTCCCAGTTCAGCTATATGGGAGACCTGTGGACCAACAACTTCACGGCCAACCGCATCTCGAACGTCCTGCAGGATCCGTTCTACAACAGCGACAACCTGTACTTCAGCGACTACTTCATCGAGAACGCCTCTTTCTTCAAGCTGGATAACGTGACCCTGGGATACACCATTCCCAAACTGTTCAGGCTCGCTGACCGCAACGCTTCCCTGAACCTGTTCCTCACCGTGCAGAATGTCGTCACCCTCACCCGCTACACGGGGGTGGATCCGGAAGTTTTCGGCGGTATCGACTCCAACATCTATCCCCGTCCGCGCAATTACGTGATGGGTCTGAAGTTCAACTTCTAATATCAGGAGGATATGACCATGAAAAAATATATAAGCATTCTTGCGGTAATGGCCGCAGCCCTTCTTACCGCCACCTCCTGCATCCGGGACCTGGACATCCAGCCCGTGGATGATGACGTGGTGCTGCCTGCCGATATCCTGACGGGAGTCGAACAGTACGAGCAGGTGCTGGCCAAGTGCTACATCGGCCTGGCCGTCTCCGGTTCCGCCGGTGAGAATTCCGGCGATATCGACGGTATCGACAATGGTTTCGGCCAGTATATCCGCGCCCTCTTCTACATGCAGGAACTCACGACGGACGCCGCCCACTGCGTATGGGATGACAAGACCGTCCGGTTCCTTCATTATATGAAATGGACCCGTTCCGACGTGTTCGTGCGTGCCATGTTCTCCCGCGGTTACTATCAGATCAGCATGTGCAACGAGCTGATCCGCCAGGCCGAAGCCTCCCAGTTCAAGGACAATGAAAAGATCCAGCAGTATATCGCCGAAGCGAAGGCCCTGCGTCTGCTGAGCTATCTCCATATCGTGGATATGTTCGGCTATGAGCATGTTCCTTTCGCCACCGAGGAGACCAGTGTCGGTTCCGTGGGCCCTGCCCCGAATCCGGAACTCATCGACTGGATGGAGGACCAGATTGACGAACTGCTGCAATCCAACAGACTTGCGGATATCCGTCACGCCGAGTACGGCCGTGTGGACAAGGGTTTCGTACAGATGATCAAGGCCAAGCTGAACCTGAACGCTCCGGTGTACCTGAACCTTTCCGGCGCTGAAGCGGCTCCTTACTACACGAAGGCCGCCGAAGCCTGCAAGGCCATCGTCGCCGCCTATCCTGCCCTGCATCCGAACTACCAGGAACTGTTCATGGCCGACAACGACCGCTGCACCGACGAGATCATCTTCGGAGTGCAGGCCAAGGCCGGCGAGACGCAGACCTGGGGTGCGACCCAGTTCCTGATCCGCAGCTCCTACGAGGAAGGCGACGCCGAGACCGGCAACCGGCTCGGAATGAATTCCGGCGGCTGGGGCGGTGTCGTGGTTACGCCCACCTTCCTGCAGAAGTTCGACCGGACCAAAGACGCCCGATTCATCTTCGACGGCGGCCCTAACAACTATCCGGATACGATGGACGATCCCGGTTCCTTCAAGACGGCCTGGACGGCGCACAAGTTCACGAACATGGCCAGCACGGGCAACATTTATGAAGGAGCCACCTTCGTGGAGACGGATTTTCCGATCTTCCGTGCCGCTGACGCATATCTGATGCTGGCCGAATGCCAGCTCCGGGGCGCTTCCAATGTGACGGAGTCCGAGGCCAAGGCTGCCTGGAACGCCGTCCGCACCCGCGCCGGCCTCGGCAATGTGACCAGTTACACCCTGGACGAGCTCCTGGACGAGCGCGGACGGGAACTGTACTGGGAGTGCTACCGTCGCAGCGACCTCATCCGTTTCGGTAAGTATACCGGAAATGCCTATCTGTGGACTTGGAAAGGCGAAGAGTATAATGGAACGTCCGTTGCCGACTACCTGAAACTCTTCCCCATCCCGGATGCCGAGTTCAATACCAACAGCCTCCTGGGCCAGAACCCGGGTTATTAACAGATGCTTCTGACGATTATGAAAAGATTTGCTTCCATTATACTGACAGGAGCCGCGCTGTTATTGGGCCTGGTCTCCTGCATGAAGGACGAGGACAGAGCCATCTTCGACCCCTCCCAGTGCACTGCACCGGTGCTTGTCGGGTACTCGGTGGTGGATGGCGCCGTATCGGCTGAGTACACCCCTGCCGTCCTCAACACCAACCCCAAGATCCTGAATCACATGCTGGCGATCGTTTCCCTCGACGGGAAACCCGTGAGCAAGCGTGTGAACGCGACGGACAAGGACGGAGTCCTGACCGTCTCTTCCACCAACCTGACCCGCGCCCTGCAGGAACTGGGCTGCGAGGAAGGGACCATGCATTCCCTGGAAATGGCCATCCGGGCCTCGAACCTGAAGACGCCGGACGACCAGAACTCCGGATCCTTCATCGAATCCCTCGGCCACATCATCATTGACGGTTACGAGATCATCCTGCCCAGCGGCGACCCGTATGCCCGGTACACGCAGAAGAGTGACTGGGGCCTGATCGGTTCGTTCAACGGCTGGGGCGGCGATTACGAGATGTGGTCGAACGGCACCCTGCACGTGGCGAAGGCCGTCGAGCTGGAAGCCGGTGCGGAGGTGAAGTTCCGCAAGGATGGCGCCTGGGATGTTAACTTCGGTTATGCCGAAGGCGTGAGCTCCTACACGCTGGGCGAAGAATTCGAAGTGGCCCAGGGCGGCAGCAACATCGTGATCGCCGAGGCCGGCACGTACGACTTCATCCTGGATCCGGAGAACGCGACGGCGAAGATCATCAAGAGCGTCGTGCCGCAGGAGGACCCGTACGCCGCCTATACGGAGGAGAGCCCGTGGAGCGTCATCGGCTCCTTCAACAGCTGGGGCGGCGACGTGGAAATGGTTACCAACGGTACCCTCCATGTGTGCAAGAACATCACCCTGGCGGCCGGTGACGAATTCAAGTTCCGCAAGGACGCCGGCTGGGACGTGAACTTCGGTTATGCCGAGGGTGTCGAGTCCTATGTGCTGGGCGAGGACTTCTCCGTGGCGCAGGGCGGCGGCAACATCGTCATCGCCGAGGACGGCGCCTACGATCTGTTCCTGGATCCGGAGAACGCGACGGCGAAGATCATCAAGACGCAGGCCGTCGTGATCGACCCGTATGCCGCTTATACCGAGACGAGCCCCTGGAGCGTCATCGGCTCCTTCAACAGCTGGGGCGGCGACGTGGAAATGGTCACCAACGGTACCCTCCATGTGTGCAAGGCCATTCCTTTCAACGCCGGTGACGAGTGGAAGTTCCGCAAGGACGCCGGCTGGGACGTGAACTTCGGCTATGCCGAGGGTGTCGATTCCTACACGCTGGGCGAGGAATTCGCCGTGGCGCAGAACGGCGGCAACATCGTGGTCGCCGAGGACGGCGTCTATGACCTCATCCTGGATCCGGAGAATGCGACGGCGACGGTTATCAAGTCCGTCGCTCCGGACGCCGGTGAAACGCCCGAGCCGAAGCCGAAACCGAAAGCCTGGTCCGTCATCGGCACCCTGGAGGACAGCGGCTGGAGCAAGGATTTCGACTTGGAGAACGTGACCGGCGACGTGTGGACCATCAAGAACCTCTTCGTGCGCGAAAAGGACGAGTTCAAGATCCGCGCGGACCACGACTGGGGCAAGAGCTACGGCGGTCCCGAGGAGAACGCCGAGAGCACCTATGAGGAAGGAAACGTGTACGGGGTCTATAAGCCCGAACTCGGGAAGGCCTTCGCCGCCGGCGACAAGAACATCCGCATCGGCGTGGAAGGCAACTACAACATCACCCTCACCTACGGCGACGAACCCACCATCCTCATCGAGGAGTACCGGGAGTTCCCCGAACATCTGTACATGACCGGTACCGATTTCGGCAACTGGAGCTGGGGCGACGGGACCGTGGAACTCTGGCCGGTCATCAACAAACCGGACTGGGACAATGGAAAATCCGCGGAAGGACAGTTCTACACGATCCGCTACTTCACCACCAACGGCTTCAAGTTCAACGGTGCCAAGGCGTGGGACGGCGGCCAGTTCGGTTCGCTGGAGACCAACAAGGGCTTCACCAACGACAATGACGGAAACGTCGTCGTCCCCGAGGAAGGCTTCTATCTCGTCCACATCGACCTCAAGAACAGCATCCTGAATGTCGAGCCGGCTCGGGTCTACGGCATCGGCGACGCGTTCGGCAGCTGGGATGCGGCCGTGGAGGACAACCGCTTCGCCGCGGACGGCCGGGTCATGAAGGCCACGGCTCCGAAGGCCGGCAAGCTGCGCATGTATGTCGAGTCCGAGATCGCCACGACGTCCTGGTGGACCCATGAGTTCAACCTGATCGACGGGCAGATCGTCCCGCGCGTGCTGGATGAACTCGCCGCTCCGGACATCCTCGCCGGCCAGGTGGTGACCCTCAACTTCAACGAAGGCACCGGCACCATCACCGGTGAAGGTGAAGCCCCGGCCTACAAGACCGAGATCAGCGTCCCCGGCGCCTACTCCGGCAGCGAATGGAACCTGGATACGGCTCCGAAGCTCCTGGGCAAGGGTGACGGCGAATTCAAGGGCGCCCTCGTCATGTACAAGCAGGGTGACGCTGCCGTCGAGTTCAAGTTCGGACACGACGGCTCCTGGATCGGCGGCACGGCCGACGGGCTGAACTACACCCTGGGCGCCAATGACAACATGACCATCGAGGAAGGTACGTACTTCTGGACGGTGAACCTCGCTTCCAAGACGGCTACGGCCCTCAAGGTCGAGAAGGTGGGCCTGATCGGCTCCTTCAACGAGTGGTCGGACGATGTCGTCCTGACCTTCAACGCGGAGGACCATACCTACAACGGGACGGTCACCCTCGGGGAGAATGCCGAACTGAAGGTCCGTTTCAACGGCAACTGGGACTATTCCCTGGGTGGTGACCTCAACCGCCTCCAGGCCGTGAACGACAACTGCAAGGTCGCCGAGGCCGGCACTTACACGGCCAAACTTGACCTGAACAAGGGTACGCTGACCCTCTCCAAGTAATTATTCGGGCCGGGGCCCCTGACCGGACCCCGGCCTGCCAATTTTCAATCCGACAGCCTTATGACCCGGAAACTGATCTCCATCCTGCCCCTTTTGGCGGCCCTTTTCCTGACCTTCTCCTGCGACCCGACGAAGAACAAGCAGGAGCCTCAGGACACCCTGACGGTGAACCCCGCCTCCATCGCTTTCGAGGCCGAGGACGCCTCGACCAAGCTTGTGTACGTCACTACCGAGAAGGACTGGACGGCCACGGCATCCGAGTCCTGGATCCATCTGGGAAAGACCTCCGGCACCGGCAAGGGAGCCATCGACTTGACGGTCGACGCCAACCTGGGTGAAGACCGCACCGGGTCGATTACCGTCAAGGGGTCGAATACCGAGACGGTCTCCGTGTCCCAGAAGGGCAAGCACATCATCACGGTCGTGGCGAATCCGGATGCCTTTGACGGCAACAAGCGCTCCTCCACGACTTACCAGCTGCTCATCTACTCTTTCGCCGACAGCGACGGCGACGGGATCGGCGATTTCAAGGGCATCCAGAACAAGCTGGACTACCTGGACGGCCTGGGCGTGACGGCGCTGTGGCTGTCGCCGGCGCATCCCACGAATTCTTATCACGGGTATGATGTCAATGACTACAATGCCCTGAATCCGCTTTTCGGCACGGAAGCCGATTTCAAGAATCTGATCGTCGCCGCACACGCCAAAGGCATCAAGATTTATATGGACTACGTCCTCAACCACAGCGGCACCGGCACGGAATGGTTCAAGAGCGTGAAGGCCGACCCTAAGAACAGTCCATATAGGGATTATTACGTACTGTCCAACGGCGATTATCCTCTTGAAGCCGTAGGTGGCATGGGTGGTTGGGTTTCCTTGGGAGACGGCAATATCGGTTATAAGGGCCGCCTGCATTTCAAGGTGGACTGGACGGGCAATACCAAGTACGTGACCGTGACGGAAACCACGGAGGCGGTAACGGCCCCCAATTCTTCCAATGCCAAGCGTTGGATTCACGTGGGCAGCAAGGGCAGTCTGGGGATGCATGAAACGTCTACCAATATCTTTGAACTCACGTTGGATGTGGATACCGAATGGGGCTTTCTGGTGCGCACTTCCAACGATGATTCCTGGCCCGTGGGCACCAAATACGGAGGAAAGACCGGTGCTAATGTCATTACGTTAGGCAAACCCTTCCCGCTGGACAACAGCACGGCGGCCGATATCGTTTTTGGCGAAAGTACCTCCTATTATGCGAGCTTCGACGCCAGTATGCCGGACTTGAACTACGGAAAGCCTGACGAGTGCGAGAACTCCGGCGCGTTCCAGTCCACCGTGGAATCGGCCAGGAAATGGGTGGATATGGGTGTGGACGGATTCCGTCTGGATGCGGTGGTATGGATTTATGCGGCATCTGCCAGCGCCAATGCCAAATTCCTGGACAAGTGGTACAATGCGGTGAACGAGGCTTACAGAGCCACCCATTCGGATGACATCTTCATGGTGGGCGAGGCTTGGCATGGCGGGCACAGTGAGGAGCAGAAGTACTATGCCGGCCTTCCTTCCAATTTCGAGTTTGATTACTGGAGAAATGCGCTGCTGCCTGCCATCAATAACGGAAAAGGAAACACCTATGCTTCAACGGTTATCGGCTATATCTCCGATCATGAAGGAAGGCGTTTGACCAGTCCCAAGGCCGTCACCTCTTTCTTCATGACCAACCACGACAAGTCCAGCGTGAAAGCCAAGCAGAATCCGTACAACGACAACGAATGGCTTTCTTTCTACCGTGCCGCAGACGACTTGAACAGGAATCTGAACAAGGAAAAACAAGCTTGTGCCATGCTCCTGACCACCCCAGGAAAACCTTTCGTCTATCAGGGAGAAGAGCTGGGCTATTGGAGAATTGATGATAATGACAAGCTGGACGACGAGTACATACGCGCACCCATTGTGTGGAATTCTTCCGCTACGGACTGTGCCAAGAAGGGCGTCAACAACCGGGTAGACAACAACATGCTCAAGGGTTCCATCTCGGTGGAAACCCAGTCGGCCGACGAAAACAGCCTCCTGAATACCTACAAGACTTGGATCCGCCTGCGCAACATCTATCCGGCCCTGGCCGAAGGCACGATGACGAACGCCAACCTCAGCGGCAGTTCCATCGCGTCCTGGTACATGACCGCCGACAGCCAGAAGCTCCTCGTGATCCACAATACCGCCACCTCGGCGAAGGATGTCACGGTCAAGGACGACATGTCCCGCGCAGTCGGCCTTCTCGGCACGGCGACGATCGACCACGACGTCCTCACCCTCGGCCCGAACTCCTCCGTGGTCTTCAAACTATAGTCCCTTTATGAAGAAACTGATTTGGCTGGCTGCATTCCTGGCGGTATCCTCCTGCGGTGGGAAACAGGTCGATCCTGACCCGCCGACGCCGGATCTGACGCCGACCGTCGTGGAGACCCCTCCCTTCGCCAAAGGCGCGGACATCAGCTGGGCCTCCGAGATGGAGGCCGGCGGGCGTACGTTCCGGAAGAAAGACGGGAAGTCCGCTCCCTTGCTGGACGTGCTTCACGAAGGGGGCTTCAACGCCATTCGCCTCCGCGTCTGGGTGGATCCGTACAAAGGCTGGAGCGGCCCGGCAGACGTGGAGGCTGTCGCGAAAAAGGTTTCCGCGGCCGGTCTGGCCCTAATGGTCGACTTCCATTATAGCGATTTCTTCGCCGACCCTTCCCGGCAGAAGGCCCCGTCGGCCTGGGAAAAGGACAAGGCCGATGCCGACAAGGTGGCCGCCCTGGTCACCACCCATACCCGGGAAGTTCTCCAGGCCTTGAAGGCGGCGGGCGTGACGGTCAACTGGGTCCAGATCGGGAACGAGACCCGGGGAGGGATGGTCTATCCGGCCGGCCAGCTGGATTACGATAACGAAGGAAAGGAGTTCCTGGGTTTCGTAAAACTCTTCAACGCCGGATACGCCGCCGCGAAGGCGGTCTATCCTTCCGCCCTGGTGATGCCGCACCTGAACAACGCGTTCGATTCCCCGGCCAATACCTGGTGGCTCTCCAATTTCAAGAGCCAGGGGGGCAAGTTCGACGCCATCGCCCTTTCCCATTATCCGCATTACGAGAGCAAGCTCTGGATCGGCGGGAAGGAGACCGTCCTTACGCCCGCCCAGGTCAACCAGTATGCCCTGCAGGATATCGCGGACCTGGCCGGTACCTTCAAAGTCCCGGTCATCGTGTCGGAGGTGGGCGTGAATCCGAAGAAAAGCGATGCGGCGTCCATCCTCTCCTCCTTCCTGACCGAGTCCCGCAAGATTTCCTCCTGCAAGGGCGTGTTCTACTGGGAACCCGAGGTGGACGGGAACTGGAAACCCGCCCTCTATTCGGACCTGGCCGCCCTGACCCGGTACAGCGGCAGCACCCAGACCCGCGCCTGGAACGCCTACGACCAGGGAGCATTCACCGCTAACGGTGCCCCGTCCGCCATCCTGGACTGTTTCGGGGAGTGATTCCGGCCGCATACCGCAAACTGTTGACCCTGCCGTGAAAAGAATCGCCATCCTGGCATGCATCCTCCTGGCGGGAGCCTGCTGCCCCAAAACCCATGTTTCCTCACCGGACGGGCGGATTTACGTCCGGTTCTCGGTGGATGCCGACGGCGTCCCCACCTATGCCGTGGACGTCGATGGAGAGCCCTTCCTGGAGTCCTCCGCGATGGGCCTGTTTTCCGATGACGTGAACCTGGACCGGGGCTTCAAGCTCAAGTCTTCACGGGTCAAAAGCCACCGGGAGACCTGGCACCAACCCTGGGGCGAGAACAAGGAGGTGGAGGACAACCATCGGGAACTCTCCCTCAAGTTGAAAAATGACGCTGGCGTGGGCCTGGAGGTCGTTTTCCGCGTGTTCGACGACGGGTTCGGCTTCCAGTACGCCTATGCGGTACCGGGCGCCGACACGCTCCGGATCAACGGTGAACGGACGCAGTTTGCCTTCGCGGCCGATGCCGACACCTGGTCCATTCCGGGCGATTTCAATTCCTACGAGCACTTGTATCGCAAGATGCGGCTGTCGGAGCTCAGCGATGCGAATACGCCGCTTACCCTCAAGTTCTCCGAAGGCTTGTATGCCGCCATCCACGAGGCCGCGCTGGTCGATTTCCCCGAGATGGTGTTGCGCAATGACGTCGGCCTGACCTTCCAGGCGTCCCTGGCTCCGCTCCGGCAGCAGCGCCGCCGCCGGGGACAGTCCGTCGAGGAAACCAATGATGTGAAAGCCGTTGTCCCGGGTACTTTCCAGACCCCTTGGCGGACGGTCCAGATCGCCCATAGCGCCGTGGGCCTCATCAACTCTTCCCTCATCCTGAACCTGAACGAGCCCTGCGCCCTCGCGGACGTCTCCTGGATCAAGCCGATGAAGTACATCGGCGTGTGGTGGAGCCTGCACCTGGGCACCGAGTCCTGGGGCGGGGAAGGTCACGGCGCCACGACGGAGAATGCGATGCGCTACATCGACTTCGCCGCCGCCAACAACATCCAGGGCGTCCTGTTCGAAGGCTGGAACGACGCATGGCACAATTCCGACGCGAAACCCGACTTCGACTTCACGAGCCCGGCGCCGGACTATGATGTGGCGAAAGTGGCCGCGTACGCCCGCGAGAAGGGGATTTACCTGATCACCCACAATGAGACCGGCGGCAATTACCTCCGCTTCGAGGACCAGCTGGAGCGCACCCTGGACTGGGACGCTTCGCTGGGCATCCACGCGATGAAGACCGGCTATGCCGGCGGCGGCCTGTCCGGCGGCGCCCCGCGCCACAGCCAGACCGGCGTCCGCCACTTCCAGAAGGTGGTCGAGGAGGCCGCCGAACGGCAGATCATGGTGGACGGACACGAAGTCATCAAGGAGACCGGCCTGCGCCGCACCTGGCCCAACTTCATGACCCGGGAATGCGTCCGCGGCATGGAATACAACGGCTGGGGCCCGGGCAACCCGCCGTCCCATACGGTCATCCTCCCGTACACGCGCCTGCTGAGCGGTCCGGTGGACTATACGCCGGGCGTGTTCGACATCAAGTACACGTGTGTCCAGGGCAAGCCGCAGCTCCGCACCTGGGGCCGGCCGAGCTCTGATTTCTCCGAGCACACCACGCTGGCGAAGCAGATGGCGAACTGGGTGATCCTGTACTCGCCGATGCAGATGGCCTGCGACCTGCTGGAGAACTACGAGGGCCATCCCGCCTTCCAGTTCTTCCGCGACTTCGACGCCGACTGTGACGCCTCCGAGGCCCTTCAGGGCGAGGTGGGCGAGTGGATCAGCGTCGTGCGCCGCGCCGGAGACCGCTTCTTCCTGGGCGCTTCCACCGACGAGACCGGCCGCAGTTTCGAGCAGCCGCTGACCTTCCTGCGTCCCGGCGTCCGCTACACGGCCACCGTTTATGGCGATGCCCCCGACGCACACTGGGACACGAATCCCACCGCTTACGAGATTAACACCTGCTCCGTCACCAGCGAGGACACGCTCACGCTTCGCCTCGCCCCGGGCGGCGGCGCGGCTGTCACTTTCCTGCCCGAATAGGCCCATCGACTTATGAGACAACACGGACTCCTTTCCCTGCTTGCCGCCTTGTTTCTGGCGGCGGGCGCGCATGCCGCGGACATCCAGCGCATGGATCCGCCCTTCTGGTATGCCGGCATGAAGAACCACGAACTCCAGGTGATGTTCTACGGAAAGGACATCGCCCAGGCGGAGTTCTCCCTCAAATCCTATCCGGGCGTCAAGGTCAAGGAAGTCGCCAAGGTCAAGAACCCGAACTACCTGATCGTGTATCTGGATGTCACGGAAAAGGCCCGTCCCGGCACGATGACCTTCCGTTTCAAGGAAGGCCGCACGGTCACCGAGAAGGCTTTCGAGCTCCGTCCGCGCAATACGAAGACGGGCGCGCAGGGCTTCTCCACCAAGGATGTGCTGTACCTGATCATGCCGGATCGCTTTGCCAACGGCAACCCGGCGAACGACGACTGGGAGCAGTTCAAGGCCGACCGCCGGAACGGAGGCGGCCACCACGGCGGCGACCTGCAGGGCATCCGGGACCATCTGGGCTACATCGACTCGCTCGGGGTCACGGCCGTCTGGCTCAATCCGGTCCAGTACAACCGGAGCAACGCCTCGCACGGCTATGCGATCTCGGACTTCTACCTGATCGACCCGCGGCTCGGGACCAACGAGGAGTACTGCGGCCTGGTCGACGCCGCGCATGCGCGGAACATCAAGGTCGTGATGGATATGATCTTCAACCACTCGGGGAGCTCCCACTGGTGGATCGAGGACATTCCGGACGACGACTGGTTCAACCAGGACGCGTATGCGAAGAAACTGTCGGAGCGGCAGCGGCAGGGACCGCCGGAAGGCGGGTTCCGCCGCGGACCGCGCGGGAACGACGGGCTGACGACCACGACCCATTACAAGTGGGTGCTGATGGACCCGCACGCGCCGCAGTCCGAGAAGGACGTCCTCGTGGACGGCTGGTTCTCGGGCGGCATGCCGGACCTGAACCAGCGCAACCGGCACCTCGCGACCTACCTGATCCAGAACAGCGTCTGGTGGATCGAATATGCCCGCATCGACGGCATCCGGATGGATACGTATCCCTACGCCGATTATGATTTCATGACCCGCTGGTGTAAGGAGATCGAGGACGAGTATCCCGATTTCAACATCGTGGGCGAGGGGTGGTATCCCCGCAACTCCGCCGCCGGCTGGTGGCAGCGCGGATCGGCCCTGAACCCGTCCGACACGCACCTGAAGACGGTCATGGACTTTGACCTGACCTTCACCATCCAGCGTGAGATCCTGAAGGAAAGCAATACTTCCGAGGGCTCCGAGGCTGGCCTGTTCAAAGTCTATGAGACCGTCGCGCAGGACTTCCTGATTCCCGATCCGGACCATGTGCTCACCTTCCTGGACAACCACGACATCAGCCGCTTCATGCAGCCGGGCGACCCCGTGTGGAAGTTCAAGCAGGGCCTTGCGTTCCTGGCGACTTCCCGCGGCATTCCGCAGATTTATTACGGGACGGAGATTGCGATGGCGGGCCCCGACCAGCTCCGCGGCGACTTTCCCGGCGGCTGGAAGGAGGACCCGGCGAGCGCCTTCACGACGGCCGGCCGCACTCCCGTCCAAAACGAGTGCTGGGACTTCGCGAGCAAGCTCCTGACCTGGCGCCGGACCTCGAAGGCGGTCACCGAAGGCCGTCTGGTCCACTATACCCCGGATAACCAGACCAAGTGCTACGTCTACGCCCGCATCGCCGGCGACGACACCGTCCTCGTCATACTCAACGGCTCCGACACCGAGCGAGAGCTGAACATGGCCCGCTTCGCCGATGTCATTGGAAAGCATTCATTCGGTGTCGATGTCGTGACGGGCGAGTCGGTCGACTTGAGGTCGACCGTCCGGATGGCATATCGCGGCGTATATGTGCTGGAACTGAAATAGGCCGGCTTACCGCTCGAACAAGCGCAACAGCTTCATCTTCGTCTCACCCGCTTTCCCGCTGTAGGGGTGCTCCCTTAACGGCAGGTTGAAGCGGGTGCGGCCTTTCAGGACGGTCTGGGGGTGGGTGAACTCCCGGAAACCCCATTCGCCGTGGTAGGCGCCCATGCCGGAATGGCCGGTGCCGTTGAACGGGACTCCCTTCACCATCATATGGATGCACACCTCGTTGATGCAGCCGCCGCCGAACTGCTGCGTCTGCATCACGCGATTCGCCCACCGCATGTCCCGGGTGAACAGGTACATCGCCAGCGGATGCTCGCGGCCCGCGACGGTTTCCATCAGCGCGTCCACTTCCGCGTCCTTGAACGGGACGATGGGCAGCAGGGGACAGAACAGTTCGTGCTGGACGATGGGCTCGTCGATGCCCACGGGATAGATCATCGTGGGGGCGTAGCGGCGAGTTTCCGGGTTGCCGACACCGCCGAAGACGATGCGGTCGCGGTATTCGTCGGCCAGGCGGGCGCACTTGTCGTAGGCGCCACTGGTGATGAGCTTGGGATACTCGGGATTCTCCTCGGCGCGCTCCCCGATCTGGGAGACGAACGCTTGCTTGAGCTCCGCGAGGAACGGCTCCGCCACCTCTTCGGCGACCGCGATCTGGTTGATGTTGATGCAGATCTGGCCGGCGTTGGTGAGCTTGAAGAAGGCGATTTTGCGGGCGGTGTCCTTGAGGTCCGCGTCCTTGCGGACCACGCACCAGTTGCCAGTTTCACCGCCGAGTTCCAAGGCGACAGGCGTGAGGTTCTTGGCCGCTTCGGCCAGGACGTGCTTGCCCACGGCCGGCGAGCCGGTGTAGAAGATCTTGTCGAAACGCTGCGCCAGGCACAGGTCGGCCACGTCGTGTCCGCCGTCGATGAGGGTGACATATTCCGGCGGGAACACCTCGGCGAAGAACTTCTTGAGCGCCGCCGTCGAGGCCGCGGACTTGCTGCTGGACTTGATGACCACGGTGTTTCCGCCCGCCATCGCGGCCGCCACCACGCCGATAGTGAGGAGGATGGGGAAGTTGAAGGGGCTGATGACCAGCGAGACGCCGTAAGGCATCTTATAGACCTTGGTGACTGTGCTGGGGAAGCACAGGAGTCCGCTGAAATGGCACTCCGGACGCGCCCAGCGGCGCAGGCCGGCGAGCATTTCGTTGATCTCGACGATGATGGGGCCGATGTCGCAGAGGTAAGCTTCCACCCGGCTGCGGCCGAGGTCTTCGGCCAGGGCGTCCTCGAACTCCTTCTCGTGGGCGAGGACGGCGGCCTTCAACCGCTTGAGCTGCTGGATGCGCCAGCGGATAGGCCGCGTCTCTCCGCTGCGGAAGAACCGCCGCTGGGCTGCCACAATCTCACGGATCTTGCCTTCGGTGTATATGCTATCCATCGTTCTTGAAGCTTGTATTCGGCTGTACAAATGTACGATTATTTCCGCTGAAAACCCGTATCTTTGTTTCTATGAAAAGAAGGGCATTTCTCAAGGGCGTGGCGGCCGCCGGCGCGACGGCGCTGGTGCCGGCCGGCGCGGTCGGAACCGCGCTGACGGCCTGCGCCCCGCGCCGCGAGGCCGCTGAAGGCTGGGATTTCGATGAGGTCGTCGACCGGGCGGGCACCTGGAGCATCAAGTATGGACGGGCCACGGACGGGGAGATTCCGATGTGGATCGCCGACATGGATTTCCGGACGGACCCGTATGTCCGCGCGGCGCTGCAGAAGCGGCTGGACCGGGATGTCCTGGGCTATACGTCCACGCCGGAAGCGTTCGTGGAGGCGGTCGCCGCTTGGGAGCGGCAGGCCCATGGCTACGCGCCGGACAAGGAGTGGGTCGGCTATGCCCCCGGCGTCATCACGTCCATCAATCAGGCCTATCTCACCTTTACCGAGCCGGGGGACAAGATCATCATCCAGCCGCCGGTGTATGACCATTTCCGCTTGTATATCGAGCGCCTCGGCCGGGTGGCCGTGGACAACCCTCTCCTCTTCGAAAACGGCCGCTACCGGATGGATTTCGGGGGGCTGGAAAAGCTGTTCGACGCGAAGACGAAGGCCCTGGTCCTGTGCAATCCGCACAACCCCATCGGCCTCCTCTGGGACCGGGAAACCCTGGTGAATCTGGCTGAAATCTGCGAGCGGCACGGCGTCATCGTCATCTCCGACGAGATCCATGGCGACCTGGCCCTCTACGGCCGCACTCATACGCCCTTCTGCAGCGTGAGCGAGGCGGCTGCCCGCGTGGGCCTCATCTTCGCCGGCCCCACGAAGGCCTTCAACCTCGCCGGCCTTTCCGGCACGGCTTTCTGCATTATCCCCGACAGGGAAAAACGGGAAAAGTATCTGGGCGCGCTCCGGAATGCCAAGCTGGACGAAGCCTCCATCCCCACCATCGAGGCCGTCCTCGCCGCCTATCGCAAAGACACGGCGTGGCTGGAATCCCTGAAACGCTATATCGAAGGAAACATCGCCCGCGTGGAGCGGTTCTTTGCCGACAATGAACTCGGCATCAAGCCTTTGCGGCCGGAAGCCTCCTTTCTGGTTTGGCTGGACTGCCGCGCCCTCGGCCTACCGCAGGACGAGCTGATGGACCTGTTCCGGACTCGGGCGAAAATCATCCCCTCCAACGGCGCCTCCTACGGTCCCGGCGGCGAAGGTTTCGTCCGCCTGAACATCGGCTGCCCCGCCTCCGTTCTGGACGAAGCCCTCTCCCGCATCCGTCGGGCCTTGGGGGAATAACCCCGACGGAGCTGCTAGCGACGGATGCCTTCGAAATGGCGCAGGAAGTCGACGATGCGGACGAGGCGGCGCTGCTTCTTGCCTTCGGTGATCTTTTGGCCGCCCTGGAAGGGGGTTGCCACGGTGTCTTCCGTGCGGACGTACACCTGCCGGCCTTGCATTCCGAAAGTCAGGGAGGCGCCGGCAGGCGTGACGTCCAGGGTTATGGGGGCGCCCATCACCAGGGGCAGGTTCACGTCGTCATGGCCGGTGGGGAATCCGCAGAGGACGGGTATGCCTGCCGGCACATAAGAGGAGACCATCTCCTCGACGCTGTCGAAATCCAGGTTCGCTTTGCAGTCCGTGAACTCGCCGAGGATGACGCCCTTGCACCGCTCGAATACGCCGTTGAGGACCAAGGTGTTGATGAGACGGTCGATGTGGCTCATATCTTCCCCCACTTCTTCGATGAACAGGATGATATCCCGGCCCAGGGTGGCGTCAGCCGTCGTGCCGAGGATGGGCGTGAAGGTGCAGAGGTTGCCACCCACCAGGATGCCGGTCGCGTGCCCGGGCCGGTTTTCAGGATGGGCAGGGACTTTGTAGGCCGGGACCTGTCCCAGCAGGAGGTCGCGGAGAAGGGTGCTGGACGGGTCGTTCCCCCGGGTCTGGGCCAGGTGCGTGCCCATGGTACCGTGGATGCTCATCACCCCGGCGCGGGTCTCCATTTCCAGGAGGGTGGTGATGTCGCTGTAGCCGATGAGCCATTTGGGATGGGCCGACAGCTCTTCCTGCGGCAACAGGTCCACCAGCCGGATGGTGCCGTAGCCGCCCCGGTTGCACAGGATGGCTTTGATGGACGGGTCCTTCAGGGCCCATTCGAGGTCTGAGACACGCTCCTTGGGCCTGCCGGCGTATTTGCCCCGGTACACCTCCCCGACGTGGTCGCCGATGACCGGTTCGAAGCCCCAGCCGCGCAGCACCGCGGCCGCGGCCTCCACGTTTTCCATCGGGGTATGGTAAGAAGGTGACAGCAGGGCGATTTTGTCACCGGGCTGCAGGAAAGCCGGCTGCGCGCAGGACAGGGTTACCGTCCTTTCGCCGAGGTCCTGCGTATGTCTCGGCGAACACGCGGCGACGAGGAGAAGCATCGCCAGGCAACGGAATAAGGTTCTTGTCATCATTTGTAATTTGCTGCAAAGATAACGTTTTTGGCCGGTTATTTGCAGCCAAAAGGATATGCGCAGATTCTTGACCCTCCTTCTTTTCCTGGCCCTCTCGGCCGTGGCCGCTTCCGCCCAGATGGTGCAGGATGCCTCGTATCGGATTGTCGCCCATATCAAGTCGGACGGGACCATCCAGGATGCATCGTACCGGGTGATCGGGCATATCAACCCGAACGGCACCATCCAGGATGCCAGCTACCGGACCGTCGGGTTCCTGAAGCGGGATGGGACGGTAGAGGACGCTTCCTACCGGATCGTGGGCCATATCAAACCGGACGGCGTCATCCAGGATTCGTCCTATCGGATCCTCGGCCACGTGAAGACGGATGGAACCGTGCAGGACGCCTCCTACCGGGTCATCGGCCATGTGAAGGGGATTCCGATGGAATGGGCGGCGCTCTATTTCTTCTTCCGCTGAAAACCCGTATCTTTGCGCCACTTTTATGTGGTGGCTCCTTGCATTCGTATCGGCAGCGCTTCTGGGCTGCTATGATTCGGCGAAGAAAATCTCGCTGAAGGACAACGCCGTCATCCCGGTGCTCTTCCTGAACACCGTCCTGTCGGCCCTCATCTTCTCTCCTTTCCTGTTCGCCACCGGCTTCGGCGGCTGGGCGGTGCAGAAGTACATCCTCCTGAAGAGCGCCCTCGTGCTGTCCTCCTGGCTGGCGGGGTATTTCGCGATGAAGCATCTGCCGCTCACGATTGTGGGTCCGGTCAATGCCACCCGTCCGGTGCTGGTCCTCCTCGGCGCGATTTTCCTGTTCGGGGAACGGCTGAACCTGCTTCAGTGGATAGGCGTGGGCTTAGCCATGGCCGCCTATGTCATGCTGCGCCTTTCGGGGAAGAAGGAAGGCATAGGCACAGGCGACAAATGGCTCCTGTGCCTGATCCTCGCAGTGATCCTGGGCGCAGCCAGCGGATTGTATGACAAATACCTGATGTCGCCGGAGTATCTGGGCCTGGACCGCAGGCAGGTCCTCGGCTGGTATACGTTCTATCAGGCGCTGATGATGGCTGTCGTGATGGGCCTGATGTGGTATCCGGTGCGGAAGAAGACGACGCCCTTCCGCTGGTCCTGGTCCATCCCGCTCATCAGCCTTTTCCTCTGCGGAGCCGACTATGTCTACATGGAAGCCCTCTCCAAACCCGAGGCGCTGATTGCGGTCGTGTCCATGATCCGCCGCGGCAGCGTCCTCGTGAGTTTCGCTATCGGCGCCCTCCTTCTCCACGAGAAAAACCTCAAATCCAAGGCCCTGGACCTCTGCCTCCTGCTCCTGAGCATGGTCTTCCTGTACCTGGGGTCGCGGTAGGTGCTTGTACCGGTCCATTTCGTGGACCCATACAAGCAAAAAAGGGTCGAAATTGCTTGCATCGGTCCATTAATTGGACCTATACGGGCACTTTGTAGGGATTAATCACTATCTTTGAGAAACTTAACGCTTTCCGATATGAAAAAGTGCCTGTTCCTGCTCTCCGCGCTCCTGCTGCTGGCGGCGTGCGCGGGGC
>CACZXH010000010.1 GCA_902785065.1 uncultured Bacteroidia bacterium | reverse complement strand
CCAGAACGTCCTTTCGGTCTTCCTGATCGCGATGGCCCTGGTGATGGAGGTGCAGATGCGGCACATGTTGACAAGGCCGATGCACGCCGCCACGGACAACCTCTATTACATCGAGTATTCCGCCGAGAACTATGATGCCATGCGGCTTTTCAAGGACAAGGTGGAACGGCTGCCTTTTGTGACGAAAGCCGGCGTGGGCCGCGGCATCCCCGGACTCATCAACATGACGATGGGCATCAAAGTGGACGAGGAGCACCATGTCGATATGCCCGTCATCGTCTGCGATTCCACCTATTTCCAGCTGCTCGGCATGGAGGTGGAGGAAGACTTCGGTCATCCGCTTACACATTCGATGTGGATGAGCCGCTCCGCCTTCAACGCGGCGGCGGTATCGGACACATCGACCGTCTTCCCGCGACGTATCCGTATGAACGGTGCGCAGCCGGAGTTCATCGGGGGAGTGGTGGCGGACTATCCCACACGGCCGGCCTCGGAAAGCACTCAGAACCCCAACGGCGGTGTCATTGTCACCCGGGTCGAAGAACTCTATTATGCCAATTGCCTGCTCATCGGCACCACCGGGGAAGATAAATCCTACGAGAATCAGATTCTCCAGGCTTACCGGGAATTCCGGCTGGAAACTTCCGGCGTGGAGGAGCCCGCGTGGCGATACGGCTTTGTCAAAGACATCAACCGCAAACAGCTGGCACCTGTAAAGCGGACCCTGCGCCTGGTGGAACTCTTTGCGGTACTATCTGTCTTGATTGCATTGTTAGGCTTGCTTGCCATGAGCACCTATTTCGCCGATGAAAACACCAAGCAGATTGCCGTGCGGAAGGTTTTCGGCTCGGATGTCTCGCATGAGACCTGGCGGAATGTCCGCAGCTACATGGTGCTGACCGGTATCGCCTGCGTGATCGGTATCCCGCTGGCCATCTGGGCCTCCCACCTCTACCTGCAGCGCTTCGCCTACCGCGTGGAAGGCTACGGCTGGGTGTTCGTGGTGGCCGTTATCATCTCCCTGGCCATCGCCTTCGGCACCGTCCTCTGGCAAACCCTCAAGGCCGCCCGGACCAATCCGGCCATTGAATTGAAGAAGGAATAATCACTGCCCGCCGAGGCGGGAAAAGAAGGTGGCGACGTCCGCCCAAGTGCGGAGCGGGTCTTCGCCGAAGGTGAGGACTGTGCCCATGAAGCCGTCGCAGCCTTTGCGCGTGAGGAGATAGTCGCCCATCAGGAGTTCGGGATGATTGCCCACGATGACCCGGTTCCAGGCGGGGACGCCGATATGGGCCTCGGCCCATTTCACGTTCTCGCCCCAGAGTTCCGGCTTGTTCGGATTCTCCCGGCAGACGATGTAGGTGTCATACATTTCCGAGAGCTTATGGAACACTTTGAAGGCCTCCCCGATGGGGAGGTCGTTCCGTACATCCCGGAGGACACCGTCCATTTCCACCATGAGGGAGCGTTTGGAACGGCCCTCTTGCTTGTCGTCAATCCATTGGATGACAGGCAGTAACGCCCATAAGAACGTATGGTCGTTGAGCTGGTGCTCGCCGTCGAAATGCATCGCCTGCGGATAATGCTCCGCGAACTCGTCGAAGCAGTTCACCATCGAATCCTTCGTGCCGAAAAGGCCCCAAACCCGCTCAAGTTCAACGACGGAAAAACGGCCGTCGGAAACGGTCCGATAGTCCTCAACGAGAGCTTTTGTAACCATGAAAGAAGTCTGGCCGTCCTGGCGCGTGGAATGGAACTCCTGCTTGCCTAAACCGTTGTTTTTCAGGATGGTATCGGCCAGATGCAGCGCCGGATTGACACAGATCCGGTCAAATCCCTCCAGCTGCTCCGTGTACATCCCGCCCATGGACGTGCCGATGATCAGGTCCGGCTGCTCCTTGGCGCACAACTCTTTGAGCAGGTCGATGGCCGCGAACGGGTCCACGGGCAGGTCGGGCGCAATCACAGTCGCCTGCGGCAGCAGAAGCCGGATCCGCCCCACCGTCCCGCTGGCGCCGGAAGAGGCGAAACCATGGACATACATGATCTTCTTGCCGGCAAACAGCCCCGGCCGGGCATATTCATACAGTTCCATGGTGCGAAGATAGCGACAAGCAGGGAAATCAGTCGATGAAATCCTCGATTTCGGCGAGGTTGGCCTTGCGGCCCCGGGCGTCGTCCACGACGAGGATGGTGCCGTCATAGCGCTTAGCTTTCCGGCTGATTTCCAGCGGGTTGAAGCCGGGGGAGACGAGAATGAGCCCCTTGATCTTCTTGGGGTTGTCGAAGGCGACGGTGCTGGCCGTGAGGCAGCCGTTCGCCTCACCCATGAGATAGACTTTGTCCGGATCCGCATGGCGGAGGTTCCGGATGCCCTTCAGGACGGCTTCCAGATCCTTGGCGCGGGCCTTTTCGCCATCTCCTTTGAAGTCGAAGCAGTAGGCCAAGGCGCCGGTCCCGGCGAGGGAACGGCACCAGCTCTCTCCATAGGACTTGTCCTGGCAGTAGATGATGACGGGAAGCTTTTCCTCGAGGATTCCGGAGGGGCGGTACACCTTGCCGGTCACCAGGCTGTCCTTGTAGCCGTAGAAACTGAGTTCTTCCACGTCCAGCTTGAGGCCGGTTTCCTTCGCTTTGACCGTATCGCGGGGCGCCTGGGACTTGACCCACCAGTAACCGCCACCCAGAAGCGCGGCCGCAATCGCAGCGATTGCGGCCGTGATTCCGAGGCGGGAGGCGATGGAGACGCCTACCTTTTCCAGGAACGCGTTCACGTCCGGGAGCTTATTTCTGGGCCTTGCCCTGGTTCGCGACGGCGTTCATCTTGGCGGCGATGGCCTCCTGGTCACCCAGGAAGTAATCTTTCACCAGCTTTCCTTCGTCGTCGAACTCGAACACATAGGGAACGGCGGTCGGGAGGTTCAGGCTGATGATGTCCTCGTCGGAGATGTTCTTCAGGTACTTGATGATGCCGCGGAGGGAGTTGCCGTGGGCGACGACGATGATGTTGTCATGGTTAGCCCGATCGGGGAAGATCACTTCCTTCCAGTAAGGGACGGCGCGGGCGATGGCGTCCTTCAGGGACTCGGTACGCGGGATGTCGCTGTCGGCCACACCGGCGTAGCGCGGATCGAGTTTCGCGTTCCGGGGATCGTCCTCCGCGAGGGGAAGGGGAGCGACGTCGTAGCTGCGGCGCCAGATCTTCACTTGGGCGTCGCCGTACTTCTCGGCGGTCTCGGCCTTGTTCAGGCCCTGGAGGTTGCCGTAGTGCTTCTCATTGAGGCGCCAGCTCTTCTCCACGGGGATCCAGTCCAGGTCCATTTTGTCCAGAATATTGTTAAGGGTCTTGACCGCCCGCTTGAGGTATGAGGTGTAAGCCTTGGTAAAAGCGAAACCTTCGGCCTTGAGAAGCTTTCCGGCCTCTTTGGCTTCATTCTCGCCCTTGGGTACGTCTGTCCATCCGGTGAAACGGTTTTCGAGGTTCCAGGCGCTCTCGCCGTGGCGTACTAAAACGATTCTTTTCATTGACACGTAAGTTTAAATGCAGTTGAATATGCAAAAATACGCAAAATCTTGGAGATATTTACGGATAATCCGTGCGATTTCCTAAATTTGTAGAGAGATTCCGGGTCGAGCCCGGAATGACGGAAGGAACATGAAGAAACTGCTCATAGGTGCCCTGGGGCTGCTCGTGGTGGCCGGTTGCGTGCGCAACCGGTTCGACTATATCGACATTGCCTCGTCCGAGAAGGCCCTGGCCGCCCTTGAGGCCGGTTTCGAGGCGGTTCCGGACTCGGTGGCCGACGGTCGGACCGTGTTCCTGCTCTCGCAGGGCGTCCCGGTGGCGGATGTGCTCGTGTACGCCGGAGAAACGGGGGATGTCCTCTTCAAGGATCCCGCCGTACCGTTCGGCTACGCCTGTGAAACAGTCGGGACGGACGTGCTGATGGACAGCCTCCACGTGAAGGCGGGCCGCTTGTATACCGACGCCGGCCTCAACGCCCGGATGCTGTACCTGCAGGATGCCCGGATGTCACTTCCGGTGTTGAACAAGATTTCCGAATTCGCGGCCCAAGGGGCTTTCATCGGCGGTGTGAAGCCAGCCAACTGCCTTAAAAAGGACGATGAGACCGTATTCCAGCGCACGGTGGAGAAGGTTTGGTTGACGGGGAACGTAATGTCCGGCCGGACGGTGAAGTCCATCCTCAAGGCCGCCGGCGTGAAACCCGACGTCAAGACGAAGGCGGACAGCCTGTATTTCCAGCACCGCCGCCTGCCCGAAATTGACATTTACCGGATCTGCAACCTGGGAGAGTCCTCCGGGAACGTGAAGCTCCGCTTCCGCGTCCAGGGCCGTCAGCCCTTCCAGTGGAATCCGGATACCGGCGAAATCATGCCCGTATCCTATAAGTTGAAGAAACGTTCCACCAAGGTGACCCTCCGGACCGTCCCCGGAGACGACACCTTCCTTGTATTCGGCTCTTTCGCAGAGCGCAAGAAGCTGAAAGTCAAGTAAATCCCCGCCTATGGAACTCCAGCCGGTCGCCCTGTACCACGGAGCCCTCGGCTCCAAGTTCGGAATCCCGCGCCAGAGCGGCCTGGTTCCGTCCTTGCGGGGCCGCATCGTGTTCGAGCCGACCTTCCGCAACAGGGACGCGCTCCGCGGCCTGGAGGGCTTCGACCGCATTTGGCTCATCTGGGGATTCTCCGCGAACAAGCCCGCGAAAGGGGAGTGGCAGCCCACGGTACGGCCGCCCCGCCTGGGCGGGAACGCGGCCGTGGGCGTCTGGGCCTCCCGGTCCCCGTATCGGCCCAACCCGCTGGGACTTTCCTGCGTGGAACTCGAAGGAATCGACGGGATGGACCTGCTCGTGAAGGGAGCGGACCTGATGGACGGAACCCCCATTTATGACATCAAACCCTACGTGGCCTATGCCGACAGTTTCCCCGAGGCCCGCTCCGGCTTCGCCGCTGCGGCACCCGCGGCGAAACTGGAGGTGCGCCTGCCGGAGGGCCTGGCCCTCGGCCCGACGGAGCGCGAAGCGCTCGTCGGCCTGCTGGCCCTGGACCCCCGTCCGGCCTACCAGGAGGACCCTGACCGCGTGTACGGCTTGCCGTTCGGCGGCAAGGACGTGCATTTCCGGGTGGAAGGCCGTGTATTGACCGTAATCGACTATGCTTAATGTGATCGCCCTCGCCGTGCTGCCGGCGCTGATCCTGCTTTTCTATACCTACCAGCAGGACAAGATGCAGCGGGAACCTGTCAAAATGATTGTGAAAGGCTTCTTCTGGGGCTGCCTTTCGGTGTTCTGCTCGTTCTTCATCTCCGTCCCGTCCATGCATCTGGGGCTTTTCCCGGATGGAATCAATTCCTTCTGGGATGCGTTCCGCACGGCCTTTTTCGGGGCGGCTATCCCGGAGGAGACGGCCAAACTCTTCTGCCTGTGGATGTTCCTGCGGAGGAATCCGTATTTCGATGAGCGGATGGATGGCATCGTGTATGCCGTGTGCGTAGGCATGGGCTTCGCGGCCTTCGAGAACATTGAGTACCTGTTTGCCGCCGGCACCGACTGGGTGACCACCGGCATCGGCCGTTCCCTGACGGCTATCCCGGGCCACTTCGGCTTCGCCGTCCTGATGGGTTACTTCTTCTCCCTGAATCATTTCGACAAGTACCGCGCGCCGATGGCCGGCCTCAAGATGTGGCTCTATCCAGTCCTGGCTCACGGGATTTATGACACCGTCGCCATGATGGCGACCGTGACGCCCCAGCTCTCCGGGGCCATCACCATTGCCATCCTGCTTTTCTGCTTCCAGATGGTCAAGTGGGCCCGTCAGGGCATGAAGAAGCACCTGATCGCCGACGCCTCCGACTATGGAATGGGCGGCGGCGTGGACATCCAGGGCTGATGCAAGATTCCCGTTTTCCGGGATTTCAGTAAGCGTATGAGAAGAAGGATTTGCCTGTTGGCGGCCGTCCTGGCCGTCTTTTCCGCTGCGGGACAGCCCCGCGGCACCGCCACCGTGAGCGGATACATTACGGACGGGACCTCTGGCGAGACCCTGATCGGGGCCGGCGTCCTGGTGGAGGAATCCGGGCCGAAAACCCCGACCGGCGCCGTCACGAACCCCTATGGCTATTATACCCTGACCATCCCCCGCGGGAAGGTCGTCCTGCAATACAGTTATGTGGGCTATGAAAGCGTAGGGATGGAACTGGACCTGCAGCGGGATACGACCGTAAACATCGTCCTGACTCCGGCGGCCGAGATTCGGGAAGCCGTAGTCGTGGCCCAGAAGGACGCCGGCATCCAGAGCACCTACCTCGGCGCCATCGACATTCCGCTCAAGCACATCCAGCGCACGCCGGTCATCTTCGGCGAGGCCGATGTCCTGAAGGCTATCCAGCTGATGCCGGGCGTGCAGGGCGGAAACGAAGGATTCACAGGCCTTTACGTCCGCGGCGGCGGCCCGGACGAGAACCTGATCCTGCTGGACGGCGTCCCCATCTACAACGTGGACCATATGTTGGGCATCCTGTCCGTCTTCCAGACCGAGGCCGTGAAGAAGGTTACCTTGTACAAGGGCTCGTTCCCGGCCCGCTACGGCGGCCGCGTGTCCTCGATCGTGGACATCCGCACGAACGACGGCAACATGAAGGAAACGCACGGCAGCATCGGCCTGGGCGTCCTGACGGAGAAGTTCCACTTGGAAGGGCCTATCCTCAAGGACCGGCTCAGCTATTCCCTCAGCGCCCGCGGTCTGCACACGGTGTTCTTCGACCCGCTCATCCGGTATTTCGGGAAACGCCTCTCGGACGAGGGCGAGGAGATCTACGCCAACTACTTCTTTTACGACCTCAACGGCAAGCTTACCTGGCGCCTGTCCGACTCGGACCGCTTTTTCCTGGCTTCCTATAATGGCCGAGACCAAATGAACGTGAAATACACGGAGGACGAGTCCTATTACTCGGACACCGATGGGTTCAACCGTTCCAAGCTGGGGCTCGGATGGGGGAACAACGTGGTCTCCCTGCGCTGGAACCACGTGTTTTCCAGCCAGTTGTTCGCCAATACGACCGTGGCTTTCAACCGGTATCGGATGGGCGTGAACAGCGGAATGTGGAGTCAGGGAACCAATTATGACGGAACGAAATACCGGTACGACTTCGACATCGACTATCTCTCGGGCATCCGGGACTGGAGCGGGAAACTGGACTTCGACTATGTGCCGTCTCCCCGCCACCTCGTGAAGTTCGGCGCCGAGTATATCTACCATACTTTCCTGCCGCAGACCCTCACGGCCGTGACCTTTTCGCAGGAGGGGAACGAGCAGGCTGATACCAAGAATACCTATGGGAACACGACCCCGTACAAGGGCCACGACATTTCCCTGTATGCGGAGGACGATTTCTCCCTCACGGACCGCCTGACGGTCAATCCGGGCCTGCATCTGTCCCTGTTCAACACGGACGGAAAGAGCTACTGGAGCCTCCAGCCGCGTGTTTCCGCCAAATATGCCTGGGACGGAGGCTGGTCTCTCAAGGCAGGCTATGCCCGGATGGCGCAGTATGTCCATCTGCTCAGTTCGGCACAGATCGCCCTTCCCGTGGACCTGTGGGTGCCCATTACCAAAGATATCAAGCCGGTCACCTCGGACCAATTCTCCGCCGGCGTCTATTATGACGGTATCCGGGGCTGGGAGTTCTCCGTCGAGGGTTATTACAAGGCGATGGACAACATCCTGGAATACAAGGACGGGACGCTGATGATCGCCACGAACACCGGTTGGGAGACCAAGGTGGAGATGGGAACCGGACGGGCGATGGGCCTGGAATTCTTCGTCCAGAAAACGGCGGGGCCCCTGACGGGCTGGATCGCCTACACCCTGGCGAAGTCCGACCGCCTGTTCCCGGACGGGTCCATCAACCTGGGGGAGCGGTTCCCCTACAAGTATGACCGCCGGCACAACTTCAACATCAACCTGAACTGGCAGGTGACCCCGCGCATCGACCTGAGCGCCACCTTCGTTTTCGCGACGGGCGGCACGACGACGCTCCCGGTGCGGCAGACGGCCATCCTGGCGCCTGGCAGTGACTGGGTGCAGACCGCGGATTTCGTGGAACACCGGAACAATTACCGCCTGCCCGCAAGCCACCACCTGAACGTGGGCGCGAACTTCCATCGCAAGAAGCGGCATGGGGAAAGGATCTGGACCCTGGGCGTGTACAATGTGTACAACCAGATGAATCCGAATCTGGTCTTCCTCCACTACGAGACCAGGCGGCCTACGCCTGAAGCTGAGCCCGAGACCAACCTCGTGATGGAGAAGGTCACCATCCTGCCCATCGTCCCTTCCGTCAGTTACACCTATCAATTCTGAGCCGTCATGAGAAAGATCATAACTATCCTGCTGCTCGCTTGCCTCGCGGCCGGTTGCTACAAGGAAATCCGGATTCCTACCGAAGACAAGGACCCGGTGCTGGTGATGAACGCCCAGATGGACAATCTGGAGGAAACGCATGTCGTGAACCTGTCCCGCAGCCTTTTGAGCAAGGTGGAGCCGCTTCCCGGTGCTCAGGTGAAGGTTTATGTCAACGGTTCCCTGGTGGCGGAAGCCGTGGAAATAGCCGAAGAATATGCCTGGAACCGGACCGCCTATGCGTTTAAAGCCACGTTCCAGCCTGGGGACGAAGTGCGCATAGAAGCGTCGAAAGACGCGTTCAACGCCTCGTCGACAGTCATTGTCCCGCCTGCGGTCGCCATCGCGTCCGTGGACACGTCTTCGGTCCGGATGACCTATCTGGACGACACGTCGGATTACCTTCAGCTGAAGGCCCGTTTCCAGGATCGACCCGGCGATTCCTGGTATGGTGTGGACCAGCGCATTACCGACTTATGGGAGTATCTTGACGAGGAAGGAAGCATCATTCCGGGGTATACGGCCGTTTCGAACACCTTCGGCAGCATTGAGACCGGTTTCGACCCGGTCATCAGTGAAGGGTCCGGCAAGACGTCCGGGAGCGACTTCGCCGCCCTGCTCTCCGTCGAAAACACGTATAACTGCTTCTCGGACAGCCCGATTGCCGGGGAGGAGTGCACCCTCCGTGTGATGACGTATCCGTGGAATGTCTATCTGAACGATTTCCGGTATGGGCTGTTGGTTCCGGAAGCGATGCAGGACAATCCCGATGCCTGGTCGATCCTCGCGAAACTGCCGGCCCGTGTCCACCGGGAATGTTACTTCCGGCTCCGGAGCCTGGACTTCGCCCAGTACCATTATCTGAAGGCGCTGAACAACCTGGAGACCTTCGGTACGGAAATGAGTTTCCTCGTGGAGCCCACGACCATTCCTTGCAATGTGGAGGGCGGCCTGGGCTTTGTGGGCATCGAGACCGTTACGGAGTTCTGCTACGCCCGCTTTGAGCGGGAGTACGAACCGATGGATACGATTTATTACTGATTTACAGGTCGATATCCAGCCCGATGCAGACGGCGAAGTCCCGGCCGTTGCGGTGGGTGAGTTTCCACATGCAGTCCACCCGGAAGAGGTGGAAGATATTCGCGATGCCGACACCCGCCTCGACGTAAGGCGTCTCCAGTGAATTGAGGCCCGGCATGAGCAGGAAGGGCGCGCCGCTGCGGTTCTTTTCTGAAATCGTGCCCCAGGCGCCGCGTACGGAGACCACTTCCCGGAGGTCCAGTTTCTTGATAAGCGGGATGATGCCGAACAGGAGGCCGTTGAAATTGTGCTCGTAGAAGCCCGTCAGCCAGCGGTCCGAACCGAATTCATAGTAGTTCATCATGGAGAAGGCCGTCCGGTCCGACAGCTTGACGACCGGGCTGCCGAAGAGCTGGCTCTGGTTGCCTTCGTGGAGTTTCAGGAGCGGGTAAGGGACGGAGCCCAGGATGGCGCCGCCGTTCAAGTGGAAACGGCCGAAACCGATGACGCCAGCAGGAATTCGCCAGTCCATGGTGAGCTCCCCGCGCAGGAAGGAGCAGTCGTCCGCCGTAATGCCCTTGATGCCGCCCAGCAGGTCCACGGATATGATGGGGTAGCGGGTGAAGATATAGGCCTTGTCGAAGACGCCGCGGTTGATGCGCTCGTCCCAGGAGAAACGGCCCGTCCAGTGGATCTGGTTCGCGGAGAAGCTCCGGGCCTCCGTTCCGTCCGGGCGGATGAGCGGGATGTCCGGATTGCCGTAGATCCGCAGGTGCTGGAGGGTGAGGGTGGAGTTGAAGTTCGGGCTGAACTCGTACTCATGCATCACCTGGGCCTTCAGGACCATGCCCTGCTTATCGAAGCCGCCTGGGGCCAGGAGGGAGTTCACGATATTCTTTTCCGTAAACACCCCGGAACCGCGTCCCAGGCTCTCGTAGTCCTTGCTGGCGGAAATGGTAATCTTGTTCGTCCGCTTCTGGTTGTCTCCCAGCATGAACTCGGTGGCGCCGCCCCATTTCCAGAGCTTGTCCTGGAAACCGTAGCCGCCGAACGCGGAGAATCGCACTTTCTTGCTGAATTCTTTCGTGGTATGGCCGCCCACCTGCAGGCGGACGCCTTCCGTGCCGTTGAAGGTCACGGTCCGTTCCCACGGTCCATAGCCGATGCCGATGTCCGTGTTCTCCAGGTAGCCGGTGGCGAACATGTTCCCCAGGGCGGCGAGCCACTTGAAAGAACTCCGTTCCTTGAGGCGCTCCACAGTGGTGAAGATAGCCTTTTCCCGGGTCGTGAGTTCCTTGGGACGGGCATCCGCCCACCAGGATTCTTCCTTGTCGGGCGCTTCGCCCACTTCCACCTTGTCACCGCTTGTCATTTCCTCCACGCCCGGGAAAGGACCCGGTTGATAGGAAGTGTACCGCATATCGCGGTTGACCTGGACGGAGACGATGGTCACCCGGTCGTTCAAATGGGCCGCGATGTCCAGGAACATCTGCTCGTTGTCGAAGAACCAGGTTCCGTCCTCCCGGCGGGCGTAGTAGCCGTCCACGCTCAGGTTCCGGACCCAGTTGACATTGGAAGCGGGGGACAGCCGGCAGTGGACGGAATGGATGGCGAAGTCCTCCGCGTCGATCTCCATCCGGCCCTCGAAGGTCGGGGACGTGATCAGCTTCTTCGGGAAGAAGGTGATGGAATAGGTTTTCCGGCCGGCGAAGGACAGGGTGTCCACGAGGCTGTAATGATAGAAAAGGTGGCCGGCGGAACTGGCCGGGGAGGGGACGCTGATGTTGAGCACCGGGATGATGTCCCGGTAGAAGTTCATCCGCAGGGTGGAACTTCCGGTAAACTGGCGGAAAATGTTCTGCTGGTCCAGGCCGGAAATGCGGCTGGCTTCGAACACTTCCTTGTCCACAGCGGGTTCCTTGCTGTGATACCGGTGGAGAACCGCTTCGGAGAGCAGGACCGGAATGTAGCCGTTGAAAGCCGTGGAATCCTCCATGTCCGCGATCAGTTCGCTCCGTTTGCGGAAAATGGCCTTGCCGACGATGTTGTCCACGTTGGCGAGGGCGAGCTCCACCTTGCTGTAGACGTCGGCCTGCCAGGCGTCCCGGCTTTCCGGATCGTGCTCTGCGCGGCGGGCCTGCAGGTTGTACAGGATGGAACGGAGTTTCAACTCTTCCCGTTCACCACCGAGAATCTGTCCGTCCGGGACCAGCGTGAAATTGACCTCCGTGTCGGATCCTTCCTGGACGGGGAAGGCTGACTTCCGGTATCCCACGACCGTGGCGCTGATCAGGGACACGTGTTCCTTATCGGGGGACTGGATGAAATAGGCGCCGGTAGAATCGGTATAGACACCGGTCATGGTGCCTTCGAAGAAGACCGTGGCGTAGGGGATGCCTTCACCGGTGACGGCATCCGACACCTTTCCCCGGACCCGGGTTGTCTGGGCGAAGAGCCAGACCGGGGCCAGGAAGAGGAGAAGAAACGCTATGAGCCGGTTTTTCGACATAATCTGCCAAAGATACGCATTTTTGGCAAATCTTCAAAAGAACTAGCTGTAGAGGAGGTCCAGGAGCCAGAGTTTGGCCTTTTCAGGCAGGATGCGGACGAGCACGCCGACGGCGCCGTAATCGATCCGGGGAATCACCCGGACGGCCATGTGCTTGCGCATCAGCTGCTTGCAGACGGCCTTGCCGATGACTTCCGGGCTCATCCCGCCCAGTTCGTCTTTCTCGATCTTCGCCAGGTTCCGGTCCATGCGGGCCCGGTAGGGGGAGCCGGGATCCTTGGCGGCGGCGGTGAATTGGCGAGCCGCCGTGAATCCGGTGGATACGTCGCCCGGAAGGACACTGCAGCACTCGATACCCGTCCCCTTGAGTTCCATCTGCAGGGATTCGCTCAGGGACAGGAGGGCCGCCTTGGCCGCAGAATAGAAGCCCTGGAAGGGGAGCTGCAGGATGGCCATCACCGAGGTAATCGTGACAATGCGGCCGAAACCCTGACGGCGGAACACCGGCAGGCAGGCCTGGATGGTCTTCAGGGAACCGAAGTAGCAGGTCTCGAACTGGTAGCGGGCCTCGGCGTCTGTCGAACCCTCAATGGGACCGTAAATTCCGTTGCCGGCGTTGCAGACGACGGCATCCAGGTGCCCCTGTTCGCTGACGATACGCTCCACGGCGCTTTTCAGGGAGGCCTCGTCGTTGACATCCAACTGGATGGGGATGATGCGGGGGGCGGGTTTCTCGACGGTTCCGCGCCGGGAACCGGCATAGACGGTAATGCCCGCCTCGGCGAGCAGCCGGGCGGTGGCGGCGCCGATGCCGCTGCTGCCGCCCGAGATCAGGGCGACGCTGACTTTCTTTATTTCCATAATGCGGATCGATTGACAAAGCGTTCTGGAAGCGGCATGTCATAGACACTGCTTCGCAGGTACACCTTGAATGCTTGTAAATCAGGGTATTGCTCCTGTTCTACGACGGAAATGGGGGCTCCGATGCTCACCCGCGGGCAGGTCCCGCGCTTGTTGAACACTTCGTGGAACAGGCGGACGAAACGCACTCGGTAATCTATGAGGCCGAGCGCGTAGTAGAATCGGGAGTTCCGGTCGAAGAACCGGACGGGCACGATGGGGACGCGGGCTTTCCGGATGAGCCGGATAGCCGCGTCCTGCCACGTGCGTTCACGGAGGGTCCAATGCTCCCGCGGCTTGAGGTCCGCGACCGCGCCGGACGGGAACAGACACAGGGGACCGCCCTCCTGGAGCTGGGACATGGCATTCTTGACGCCGTTAATGCTGGTGTCCGACACGCCTTTGCTGGCGTTTGTGGCGGGATTGACCGCGATGAAACTCGGCGCGAGGCCTGGAATCCAGGTGAGCATTTCATTGACCATCACCTTCGTTTCCGGCCGCTGATGACCGAAAAGGTCCAGCAGGCAGATGCCGTCGAGATGGCCGTATACGTGGTTCGCGATGACGATGAACGGCCCGTCCGGCAGGGACTCCAACCGTTCCGGGTTCCCGATGCGGAAATCGATGCCGACGTCGTCCAGGATGGCCTTGGCGAACGGGGGGCCGTAGGGGACGCCGGACTTGTCCACCCGGTCATGCAGGGCATTGACCTTCGCGATCCCGGTGATTCCGGCGGCGATGTCAAACAACACCTTTCCCTTCCGACCTTCGAAGACGGGGGAAAGACGCCGGGCGGCCTCCTGCTGGGTGAAAACGACCATCGGCTAGTCCTTGTCGAACGGCTTCGGCGGATCGATTCGCTTGAAATAGCGGATGTCCTTGATGAAACTGACCAGGTAGAAGAAGAAGAGGATGAAGGCGACCACTACGGCGATGCCGTCCAGGATGCCGAAATCGAACTCGTTGTGAAACAGGACGATATGTGTCTTCCACCGGGTAAGGGCCGGGATATAGATGAATGCCGTGTTCACCAGGATGGCGATGAGACGGAACTCGGTGGGGCCGAGGCCGCCGTAGGTCAGGCGGTGCTCCCCCTTGAGGTAGCAGTCGATATACACGTAGACGCTGAGTGCCAGGTACGCCACCAGGACACCCGCCATGAAGGTCATGTTCACGAGCGGGGAAAGGCCCACGCCGGCAAACATAATGCATTCGTTGATAACGTCCACGTTGTGGTCGATAAAGAAGCCGTAGGTCTTCCGCTGGGTGTTCCGCACGCGGGCGAGACTGCCGTCCAGCGAGTCGCCGAACCAGTTCACCACGAAACCGAAGGAGGCGAGCCACAGCCAGTTCAGATTCAGGTTGGAGAGCGCATAGCCGGTGGCGACGATGAGGGCGCCCACGAAGCCGATGAAGGTGAGCTGGTCGGAGGTCATCCGGGCAGGCAGGCGCTCTGCCAGCCAGACCAGCAGTTTCTTTTCGTATGCGTTGAGGACCGATGTCTGGATCCGTTTTGCATTTCTGGGTTCTTTCATAGAAGTCTTCTATATCAAAGCAAAGGTACGAATTATTGTTCGTTCGGACAATTCTTAGTATCTTCGGGGTTATGAAACTCAAGCGGAAAACCAAGTTCTGTCTCGTGGTGTCGGCCATCCTGGGGCTGATCGTGGGGCTGCTGGTGCTGTGGGGCGTCCGAGGCATCCAGCGCTGGCGCTGGCACCATGCCGGCCCCATCGAGAACCATCCCGTCCGTATCTGGGACGTGAACTTCGCCAAGGAGTTCAACGACCTGAATGAAGCGCAGCTGGCGGTCGCGCAGGCCGTCGGCGTGCCACCGGTGGAGGACCGTGCCGCCGCTGAGCACATGACCAAGCGCCTGGTCGAGATCGTGGACAACGACCTGTACTGCGTCGACGAACTCACGCATTCGATTCCGTTCCTGGTCCCGTCCGCGGCGGAACTCCTGGACCGCATCGGCCGGAACTTCCAGGATTCCCTCGCCGCCAAGGGATTGAACCCCAACAAGCTGGTCGTCACTTCCGTCCTTCGCACGGAGGAGGATGTCCGCAAGCTCCGGCAAGGGAATATCAACGCCTCCGAGAACTCCACGCACCGCTACGGAACCACCTTCGACATCTCCTATTGGCACTATGTCAAGGTGCCCGATCTTCGGGAACGACCCTATGCGGACGTCCCGCCCGAATACCTCCGCGCCACGATTTCGCAGGTCCTGAAAGACCTCCACGACGAGGGCGCCTGTTACGTGAAATACGAGAAAAAGCAAACCTGTTTCCACATAACCGTCAGAAAATGAAAAAGTTCCTTCTTGTGTTCGCCGCGCTGGCGGCCCTCGTTTCCTGCAAGAACGCCGTGAAGGATGCCGACAGCGAATACGCCGTCGACATGATCAAGAAAGGGGAGTCCATCCCTGCCTTCGCACTGAAAGACCGTGCGGACATGCTCCACAGCCCGGACGATTTCGCCGGGAAGTATGTGGTCTATGATTTCTGGGCCACCTGGTGCCCGGACTGCCGGGCGGATGTGCCAGCGATGAAGGAACTCTACGCGAAGTACGGTGACAAGGTCACCTTCGTGGGCATTTCCTTCGACACGGATCCGGAAAAACTGGATACCTACGTCGCCGATGGCTGCAGCTGAGCGATTTCGTCGCAAAAAAGGAATCCAAGGTCGGGGAAGATTTCCGCGTCAAATGGATTCCTTCGATGTATCTCGTGGGCCCGGACGGCAAGGTGCTGCTCGGGACCGTGATGGTGGACAAGCTAAGACTTGCGCTGGAAGCGCTTTAGGATCGCCTTGATGGCCCGCCAGCCGATCTTCCGGAAGGAGTTGGTGTGGCGGTCGATCTTCTCGGGATACAGTTCCTCGAACGCGATGAGGATGCCGGAGTCCAGGACGTCGGCGAACTCGTCGTTGATACCCGTGCCGAAATAGATCATGGACGGGGACAGGTTCATGTAGGTGTTCACCAGCGGCGGGATGCTTACGCCGAGCTTCAGCACCTCGGTCTTGAGGATCTTATAGTCTTCCTTGTAGTCCTTGCCGTTGAAGAGCTTGTTGAAGCGGCGGGGATTGTTCACCTTGACCTCCTTGCGGATCTTGATGAGGTCCGCCTTCTCGCCGAAGTATTTCCGGAGGAAGAACATCACCATCTCCCGGGCCTCGGTGTTGTATTCGGGGTAGATGGTCATCTTTCCGAAGAAGTACTTGACGCGGTCCTTGTACAGCACGCCGAGGGCGGCGATACCGTCGAACAGGTTGTCCAGGGCATACAGGCTCTTGGAGCCGGCCTTGGAGCTCTGGTACTCCACCGAGACGAAGGAACGGCCCAGTTCGAGGGTGTGGGGGAGGTAGTCCCGGAGGAACTTCTTCGTGAACTCGAACATGTGGGCGGAGGTCAGGATGGGCTGGCCGAAGCGGTCGTACACCGCCTCGTCGCACAGGCAGAAACGGTAGCCGCCGATGATTTCCTCGGCCTCGGGATCCCAGAGGACCAGCTGTCGGTAACCGTAGGCGGGATCGGTGTCGAACTTGTCGATGTCCAGGGCTTCACCCGTGCCGCCGCCGTCGTTGCGGAAGGCGATCTCCCGCAGACGGCCGATTTCCCGGATGACGTTCACGGCTTCGGGGCCGACGACATAGAGCTGGTTGCCGGCACGGTTCGTTTCCCGCAGATGCGTTTCCTGGTTGAGTTCGGCTTTCAGGAGTTCCCGGTCAATGGGATCGATGATTTTCTTCATGAGGCAGGCAGGTTTAGTACAGGGGTTCGTTCTATAGGTTTTCTACGCGTTCTTTGATCCAGGCGGCCCATTCCGCAGGTTTCCGGCTGTCGTCGAAGGTCTGCCAGGGAATCGGGTCGCCGATGACGACCCGGTAGGTCTTTCCCTGCGCGCGGTACATCTCGTCCACCAGCAGGACCATCGCGAGCGGGAACTTCTTGTTCACGCCGGTAATCTTGCCGATCCAGTCCACGAAGTAGAACCGCCAGGAATTCCGGCCGTAGAAGTGCATGGGGACGATGTCGCGGTGGGTTTCCACGCTCTTGGTGAGGAACGTCTTCTTCCAGGGCATCTCCACGATCTTGCCGTGCTCGCGCCGCGCGCACTTGCCGGCCGGGAACATGAGGACCTGGGCGTCGGAATGGAAGATGCCGTCGGTCTGGGCCGACAGGCTCCGGGACTGGCCGCCCATCTTGTTCACAGGGACAAAGATGCCGTTGAGCTGCTTGAGGACCATCAGGAAGTCGTTGACCATGATGCGGATGTTTCCGTCGTAGACGCGTCCGAAAATGGACACGAGCGCCAGGGCGTCATGGCCGCCGAGCGGATGGTTGGAAGCCACCGTGACCAGCCGGTCTGTCGGGATTTTCTCCAGGCCTTCCACCTGCAGGGTGACGTGCATGTATTCCAGGGCTTTCTCGGCGAATTCAACGCCGGTGTAACCCATTTTGAAACACGTATTGAGGAAATCCTCGTGCAGGAGTTTCCGTCCCAGCCAAATGAGCCATTTGGGCGTCTTTTCCCCCAGCTTGCTGCGGAACAGGGCGCCTACGTCAATCAAGTATTTGTCAGATGGTTCCATTTGCGTTTGTAAAAGTAGCCATTTGGGGGGAAAATCGCAAGTTATTCCCGAAAAAAGTCCTTATCTTTGGGGTTGATGAAAGCATCGACCAAGAAGCGGATCTGGGAACTCCTCAAGCGGTTCGCCGTGTTCTCCGTCACCAGCGGCGCCGGCACGCTGGTGGACCTGGGCGTACACTGGTGGCTGGCCGCTTCCTTCCTGCAGGAAAGGTACTGGTGGACGTTCTGGGTGGCCCCGGTCATCTCCTTCGAACTGGCCGTCCTCACGAATTTCCTGATCGCCTACTATTTCGTCTGGCGGGAGCGCATTTCCCAGCGGAGCGTGCGTTCTTTCTTCCGTCATTTTGCGGGCTACAATGCCACGGCGACGGGTGTCTTCCTGATCAAACTGCTGTTCATGCAGGGCTTCCACCTGTTCTTCGTCGCGCTGGGATGGTTCCAGGGTACAACATACGAACCCGTCCTGTGCAACCTGCTGGCCCTCTGTGTTTCGGGCTGTTTCAGCTTCGTGCTGAACGAGTTCGTCGTCTTCAAGCCTCCGGTGAAGAAGGACTGATTTATTTCAGGACCCCTAACTCCTTGCCTACCTTGATGAAGGCCGCAATGGCCTTGTCCAGGTGCTCCTTCCTGTGCGCGGCGGAAAGCTGCACACGGATGCGGGCCTGGCCCTTCGGTACCACCGGATAGTAGAAACCGGTGACGAAGATGCCTTCCTCCGCCATCTTGGCGGCGAACTTCTGCGACAGGGGAGCGTCGTACAGCATCACGGCGCAGATGGCGGACTGCGTGGGCTTGATGTCGAAGCCGGCGGCCATCATCTTGTCGCGGAAATAGTTCACGTTCTCCACGAGGCGGTCATGCAGTTCGTTGGATTCCTTCAGGATCTTGAAGGTCTCCAGGCCGGCGCCGGCGATCATCGGCGGGATGGAGTTCGAGAACAGGTACGGGCGGGAGCGCTGGCGGAGCATGTCGATGATCTCCTGCCGGCCGGTGGTGAAGCCGCCTACCGCGCCGCCGAAGGCCTTTCCGAGGGTGCCGGTGAAGATATCGATGCGGCCGTAGCAGCCGAACTGCTCGGCGACACCGTGGCCGGTCGGACCCACGACGCCGGCGGAATGGCTCTCGTCGACCATCACCAGCGCATCATACTTCTCCGCGAGGTCGCAGATCTTGTCCATCGGGGCGACGTTGCCGTCCATCGAGAAGACGCCGTCGGTGACAATGATGCGGAAGCGGCAGGCCTGGGCCTCCTGGAGCTTGGCCTCGAGGTCCGCCATGTCGGCGTTGGCGTAGCGGAAGCGCTGGGCCTTGCACAAGCGGACACCGTCGATAATGGAGGCGTGGTTCAGGGAGTCGGAGATAATGGCATCCTCGGCGGTGAGAAGCGGCTCGAACACGCCGCCGTTGGCGTCGAAGCAGGCCGCATAGAGGATGGCGTCATCGGTATGGAAATAGTCCGAAATGGCTTTTTCGAGCTCCTTATGGATATCCTGGGTGCCGCAGATGAAACGGACGGAGGACATGCCGTAGCCGCGGGCGTCGATCGCTTTCTTGGCGGCGGCCGCGAGCCGCGGGCTGTCGGCGAGGCCGAGGTAGTTGTTGGCACAGAAGTTCAGGGCCTTGCTGCCGTCCTGGAGGGTGATTTCGGCGCTCTGGGCCGAAGCGATGTTGCGTTCTTTCTTGTAAAGACCGGCCTCCTCGATGGCTTTCAGTTCGTCCTGGAGGTGCTTTTGGAATTTTCCGTACATGATATAAGGTGGTTTTGTATTTTCTGCTTTCAAATTTAAAGATTTTCCGGGAGAATCGTACCTTTTTATCTGAAAAACTCATAAATTTGTATGACTAAACCAACCGATGATGAAAAATGTCCTTGTCATAGGTTCCACGGGCCAGATCGGCTCCGAACTGACAATGAAAATACGCCGGGAAATCCCTGGCAGCACCGTCGTCGCCGGGTACATTCCCGGCGCTGAACCGAAAGGCGTCCTCCTGGAGAGCGGTCCGGCAGAACTGGCCGATGTCCGCGACGCCGCCGGCCTGGCCGCCATTGTCCAGAAGTATTCGATCGACACGATCTACAACCTCGCCGCCCTCCTGTCGGCCGTGGCTGAGAAAAAGCCCCTGCTGGCCTGGGACATCCAGATGAACGGTCTTTTGAATATCCTGGAAGTAGCCCGCGAGAAGAAGTGCGCGGTCTTCACCCCGAGTTCCATCGGCTCATTCGGGCCCGAAACGCCCCATGTGGGCACGCCGCAGGATACCATCCAGCGTCCGCGTTCCATGTACGGTGTCACGAAGGTGGCCACGGAGCTCCTGAGCGACTACTATTTCCATAAGTATGGAGTCGATACGCGTTCCGTCCGCTTCCCGGGCCTGATTTCGAACGTCACCCTGCCCGGCGGCGGAACCACGGATTACGCCGTGGAGGTGTATTACTCCGCCGTGAAAGGGGAGGAGTTCGTCTGCCCGATCGCGCCCGGCACCTATATGGATATGATGTACATGCCCGACGCCCTGGGCGCCGCCGTCCACCTGATGGAGGCCGATCCTTCCCGCCTGGTGCACCGCAACTCTTTCAACATCGCTTCCATGAGTTTCGAACCGGAAACCCTCTTCGCGAAGATCCGCGAATACATCCCGGACCTGAAGGTCCGCTACGAAGTGGATCCGGTCCGCCAGGCCATTGCGAACTCGTGGCCGGATTCCATGGACGACAGCTGCGCCCGCGCCGAATGGGACTGGAAACCGACCTATGACCTCGACTCCATGACCGTGGACATGATCGAGTGTCTGCGGAAGAAACTCCTTTAGTTTGAAATTGTAACCGTATCGTGTCGTGTACGGGCACGGAGGGAGACCGATTCGGCCTCCCTCCGTCGTATTTAGGGCGAAACTGTCCTTTTGCTCTTGGTCGCCCTGGAAATAAGTTTCTGATAACCATATTGATAATCAAATAGTTATAAAATTTGTAAAAAAATTTCAAAAAAAACTTTTGAAAAAATTTGCAAATCAAAATAATTGTCGTACCTTTGTATCCGGAATGAGGAAGCAAGGTTCTCTTGACGGAATCATTCTATTGGTTATTAGTTTTAGTGTTATTAATTATGTGGTTAGTAGAGCGTTCGCCTGTGACAGGCCAACGCTTCTTTTTTTATGACCTGTCACAGGCAATGAAAAAAGGTCTATGTCCCTTCCGGAGCATAGACCTTTTTTGTGTGAGTGGTTGCTATTCGACGGCGTCGATCTTCGCCTGCCAGCAGGCGCGGAGGTCGGACCACTTGTAGTAGGGGAAACTGTCCGTGGCGACCGGGAGCGTGACCTCGTAGCCGTTCAGAAGGCACTTGACGAGAATATCGTCGGTGGCGCGGCGGCCGCGGTAGAAGACGAGGTGGATGGTCGAGGCCTTGCAGGTTTTCCAGTTCTGATAGACATTCTTGACCTCATACGGATCCTCCGGGTCCAGGTCGGCGCCGTCCAGGCCCATCAGGACGGTCAGGGGGCCGATGTAGGAGTCATGGCCGAAGCGGAAGTCGGCGATGCGGTCGCTGGAGCCATCAAGGACGGCATCAGCTTTCTTCAGGAAGTCCTTCAGGATGGGAATGGTGTTGTTCTGGTCGCGGAACACCCAGGAATAGGAGCCGAGGTTGGCGGTTTCCCAGTTCTGGACGATATCCGCATCGGTCAGGATGTCGCCCATCATTCCTTCGTGGTCGATATTCGGCAGGGAGGTGTACAGGCTCACCAGGTTGCCGGCAATGGAGCGCATGTTGCCGGGGAGGCCTTCCGTGGACTTGAACACCCGGGAGATCACCTTCTCGTGGAGGGAATTGTCCCGCTCGAACTTGTCGCTGTTCGCCTCATAACGCGGCTTTGCCTTGGGCCATTCGCGATAGGCGGGATTCTCTTTGTCCCCCGGGACCACGCCGTCCAGGGTGAAGCGGGAGGACTGCTCGCGGATCTCGATCTTGGGATTGCACTGCACCAGCTCTTGGCAGAAAGCCGACATGCTCATGACGCAACGGCCTGAAAGTGAGGAGATAGCGAGCACGTTGCCGCCTTTCCAGAACACTTCCGGGAAGCGCTCGTACATGGTGCGGGCGATCTGCTGGTGCTGCTGCCAGCCCAGGTCGGACAGTTCGCTGATACCGGTCATCAGTTCCTGCTTCGCGTCGAGGAAGCGGGCGTAGAAGGCCTCGCCCTCGTCGGTCAGGAGCTGCTTCTCGTGGGCGGCCAGCAGCAGGGTGTCCAGCTGCTTGTAGAGGCGGTCGTTCCAGTAGTAGCGGGAGCCGTGCCGGGCGTAACCGGTGATATAGAACGGATTATAGCCGCGCGGGGAGGGCGTGATGGGCTCCATCTTGAACCCGTAAGGGTAGTCGGTGCCGTAAGCCTTGCGGGGATCGGCCTTCAGCTGCTCGAGGGCGGGAACGTTCTGTGCCAGTGCGGCGATGGCGCAAAGGACGGTCAGGATGCTGGTGAGGAAACGTTTCATAATGGATTCGTGTTGTGGTTTGGCTTGACAAGCGTTTCTACATCAGTTTAATCAAGGCTTCGTATACTTTCTGGATGGGGAACCCGACGACGTTGAAGTAAGAGCCGTCGATGCGGGTGATGCCGGCGTGGCCGATCCATTCCTGGATGGCATAGGCGCCGGCCTTGTCGAAGGGCCGGCAGTTGTCGACATAATAGGTGATCTCTTCGTCGGTCAGGTCCTTGAACCAGACCTCGGTGGTGTCGGTGAAGGTCTCTTCCGAGGAAGTGGTGCGGATGGTAACGGCGGTCGTGACATGGTGCTCGCGGCCGGAAAGGTCCCGGAGCATCCGGATCGCGTCTTCGCGGTCCTTGGGTTTCCCCAGGATTTCGCCGGGGCGGCCGTCGGACGGCGGAAGGATGACCATCGTGTCAGCGGTGATAAGGATTTCGTTGGGGGCCAGAGGCCGATGGAACCCGTGCGACTTGCCGATGGACATCAGCCGCGGGACCTCGTCATAGGGTGTGTCAGGGCTGAAGCGTTCATTGAAGTTATTCCGGGTATCTACCTCGAAGTCAATGTTCAAGCCGGCGAGCAGTTCCCGCCTTCTGGGGGAGTTGCTGCCGAGGATCACATGCTTTCCTTTCAGGTCCATCCGTCAAAACTTCTTCTTGTACACACCGGTGTCGAAGACCCATTTTCCCTGGGCCTTCAGCGTCTGTTCGATGACTTCCCGGATGCATCCCTTGCCGCCGGGCTTGGTGGAGACGATATCCGCCACGGCTTTCGCTTCCTCGACTGCGTCAGCCGGGCAGACGCCGCAGCCGGCGGCCTGGAGAACCTCGATGTCAGGCACGTCGTCGCCGAAATACATCACTTCTTCGGGTTTCAGATCATATTTCTCGCAGAACGCCCGGAACTGGTCCATCTTGTCCCGGCAGTGGAGATACACGTCCTCCGGCAGGATGCCGCTCGCGAGCATCCGCTTCCGGATGGATTCGGAACTGCCGCCGGTGATAATGCCTACCGGATAGCCGTTCATCACAGCCATGCGGATGGCGAAACCGTCCTTCGCATCGTAAACGCGCAAAAGGTCGCCGTCGGTCGTGCAAAGGATGCTGCCGTCGGTGAAGACGCCGTCGATGTCTAGGGTAAAGGCCTTGATTTCCAACAGATTCATAGATCTCGACTTCGCTCGAAATGACAGATCTATGATTTGTTTCCTCCCAGGGGGCCGAAGGAATTGAGGTCGAAGGTGGCGCCGCCCTGGGGCTTGTTGCCGCCGCTCAGGTCAATGACGCCGAACTGGGCCTCATACTTGGACATATTGTCGAACAGGGCGTTCATCAGGCGCTTGGCGTGCTCGGGGGTCATGATAATGCGGTCGCCGACCTGGGCCTTGGGCAGGCCGGGCAGGGTGGCGGCGAAATCCAGCACGAATTCGCTGCGGGAATGGGAAATGATCGCGAGGTTCGAGTACGAGACCTTCGTGGTCTGCGGATTGAGTTCGATCGCGAGCTGGTTCTGCTGGGGTTTCGGATTGTTATTGTCCATAATCGGTTTCGTTTCAAGTTACTGTTTCGCAAATTTAATAAAAATTCGTTACTTTTGTAAGATAAATAGAGATTCCGGGTCAGGCCCGGAATGACAACGAGAGAACAACCCGAGAGAAAACCATGGAATTAGCAGCGAAGTACAATGCCGCGGAAGTGGAGGACAAATGGTACGCCTACTGGCTGGACCACAAGTTTTTCCATTCCGAACCCAATGAGAAGGAACCTTATACGATCGTGATCCCGCCGCCCAACGTGACGGGCATCCTGCACATGGGTCACGTCCTGAACAATACCCTGAACGATGTCCTCATCCGCAACGCCCGCATGCACGGCAAGAACGCGTGTTGGGTGCCGGGAACGGACCACGCTTCCATCGCCACCGAGTCCAAGGTGGTCGCGAAACTCAAGGCCCTGGGCATCTCCAAGGAGGACATCGGCCGCGAGGAGTTCCTGAAGCATGCCTGGGAATGGAAGGAGGAGCACGGCGGCATCATTCTGCAGCAGCTCCGCAAGCTGGGCTGCTCCTGCGACTGGGACCGCACCCGCTTCACCATGGAACCGGCTCTTTCCGAGGCGGTTATCAACACCTTCGTCTATTTCTACCGCAAAGGTTGGATCTACAAGGGTGTCCGGATGGTGAACTGGGACCCCGAGGCCCTCACGGCCGTGAGTGACGACGAAGTCATCCACAAGGACACCCAGAGCCATTTCTACCACCTCCGCTATTACATTTCCGACGGCAACGGTAACCCTACGGACAAGTTCCTCGTGATTGCCACCACCCGTCCCGAGACCATCATGGCCGACGCCGCTATCTGCGTGAATCCGAATGACGAGCGTCATCACTGGCTGCGCGGCAAGAAGGTCCTGATCCCGCTGATCAACCGTGAAATCCCCGTGATCGAGGACGATTATGTGGAGATGGACTTCGGTACCGGCTGCCTGAAGGTGACTCCGGCGCACGACGTACACGACTATGAGATCGGTCTGCGCCACAACCTCCCGGTCCTCGAGATCATCGATGACCATGGCAAGCTGAACGAGAACGCGCAGATCCTCGTCGGCGAAGACCGCTTCGTCGCCCGCAAGAAGATCGTCAAGATGCTGGAAGAAGCCGGCAACCTGGTGAAAGTGGAAGATTACACCTCGCCGGTGGGCTACTCCGAGCGGACGAACGCCGTCATCGAGCCCAAGCTCTCCGCCCAGTGGTTCCTGAAGATGGACACCCTGGCGAAGGTTGCCCTGGAAACTGTCGAAAGCGGCCGCACGAAGTTCATTCCCGAGCGCTACGTGAACACCTACCGCCACTGGATGGAGAACGCCCACGACTGGTGCATTTCCCGCCAGCTCTGGTGGGGCCAGCGGATTCCGGCCTACTACCTCCCGAACGGCCAGTTCGTGGTGGAAGCCACACCGGAAGCGGCGCTTGAGGCTGCGAAGGCTATCTGCCCGGATATCAAGATGGAGGACCTCCGTCAAGACGAGGATGTGCTGGACACCTGGTTCAGCTCCTGGCTCTGGCCCATCTCCGTGTTCGACCCGGAGATGCCCGGCCATCCGGACCACAAGCCGAACGCGGACCTGTCGTACTATTATCCCACGAGCGACCTCGTGACCGGCCCGGACATCATCTTCTTCTGGGTGGCCCGCATGATCATGGCCGGCGAGGAGTTCATGGGCCGTGAACCGTTCTCCAACGTGTATTTCACCGGTATCGTCCGCGACAAGATCGGCCGGAAGATGTCCAAGACCCTGGGCAACTCCCCGAACCCGCTGGACCTCATCGAAACCTACGGCGCAGACGCCGTCCGCATCGGCATGCTCCTGTGCTCTTCCGCCGGCAACGACATCTTCTATGACGAGGCGCAGATCAAGCAGGGCGCGGCGTTCTGCAACAAGATCTGGAACTCCTACCGCCTGGTGAAGGGCTTCTCCGTCGACGGTTCCATCGCCCAGACGCCCGCCGCGGCCGCCGCGATCCGCTGGTTCGACGCGAAACTCAGCGAGACGGTCGCCACCGTGGAGGACCACTACCGCAAATTCCGCATTTCCGATGCCCTGATGGCCATCTACAAGCTGTTCTGGGACGATTACTGCGCCTGGTACCTCGAGGCCATCAAGCCGGCCTTCGGCCAGCCTGTGGACCGCGCCACATACGACGCCACCCTGGGCTACTTCGAGGCCCTGCTGAAGCTCATCCATCCGGTGATGCCGTTCATCACGGAGGAACTGTGGCAGAACATGGAAGACCGGAAGGCAGGGGAGACCATCATGTACGCGGCCGCTCCCGCCGTGAAACCGTACGATCCCGAGACGCTCGTGAACTTCGAGCTCGCCGAGGAAGCCGTGAACGGCGTCCGCGGCATCCGCAACCAGAAGAACATCGCCCCGAAGGAAACCCTCGACCTCAAGATCAAGGGCGGCTTCCCGGCCGATGTCCTCCCGGTCGTCGAGAAGATGGGCAATGTGACGGTCGAAACCGTGGCCGATTTCGGCTCCGGACAGGGCGTCGGATTCATGGTCCGCACCCACGAGATGTTCGTCGCGCTGAGCGGTCTGGTGAACGTCGCGGAAGAGATCGCGAAGCTCGAAAAAGACCTCGCTTACCAGCAGAAATTCCTCGCCGGCGTCCGCGGAAAGCTCGCCAACGAGCGCTTCGTGGCCAACGCGCCGGCCGCCGTCATCGAGAACGAGCGCAAGAAGGAGGCGGATTCGCTCTCCAAGATCGAAAGCTTGGAGTCGCAGTTGAAAGCACTGAAAAATAGCTGATAAAACAAAATTGTTTAATGTATTAACATTTTTGTTATGACGCATTTTGAGGTATCTTTCCCCGTCCGGTACTACGAAACCGACCAGATGGCGGTGGTCCATCACTCCAACTACATCCGATATTTCGAGATTGCCCGGAACGCGATGATGGTGGAGTGGGGATTCCCGATCGAGCGGTGCGAGAACGAGTACGGCGTGATGATTCCGATCGTCTCCGTCGAGTGCCGTTTCAAGCATCCGGCCCGGATGGGGGATGTCCTGACCGCGGTCGCCGAGATCGACAAGGCGCCCCTGGCGAAACTCGTCGTCCGGCAGGCCGTCCTCAACCAGGACGGGGAAGTCTGCGCCGACGGGGCGGTCATCCTGGGCTTCATCGATTCGGAGTCATTCCGGCCCGTCCGGTGCCCGGATATCCTGGCCAACATTATCGAAAACCATCTAAACGACAAGTAATATGCTGATCATTTACCCCCTGATGTTAGGAACCTGGGAGATCGTCGCGATCGTCCTGGTTGTCCTCCTGCTGTTCGGCGGCAAGAAGATTCCTGAGTTGATGAAGGGTCTTGGCAAGGGCGTCAAGAGCTTCAAGCAGGGCATGAACGAGGTAGAGAAGGAGATCAAGGAACTCGACGAGGAAGGTTATAAAAAGGACGAGAAGAAGTAGTGGCCCAGGACGGTGAAATGTCCTTCTGGGACCATCTCGACGTATTGAGGGGGACGCTGTTCCGCTCAATCGGCGCCATTGTCCTCGTTTCCATCTTCTTCCTGGCGATTCCGGAACGGCTGTTCAAGGCCGTACTCTGGCCCACAACCCCCGATTTCATCCTCTACAAGTGGCTGGGACTGGATTTCTCGATGACCCTGATCAACATCGAGGTGTCGGCCCAGTTCTTCGTGCACTTGAAGATTTCGATCCTGATGGCCGCCATTGTGGCCTTCCCGTACGTCATTTACGAAATCTGGCGGTTCGTCGCCCCCGCGCTTTATGACAATGAGAAGAAAGCGGTGCGGAAGGCGTTCGGCATGTCCTCGTTCCTGTTCTACCTGGGCGTGTTGGTGGGCTATTTCATTGTCCTGCCGGTCTGCCTGATGTTCTTCATGAACTATACGGTCAGCGACGCGGTGCAGAACACGATTTCCCTGGGGTCTTACATTTCCCTGTTCACGTCGATGGTGTTCCTGATCGGCCTGCTGTTCGAGTTTCCGACGGTCGTGCTGGTCCTCTCGAGCATGGGCATCCTGACGCGGAAACAGCTGAAGGGATTCCGGAAGTCGGCCTTCGTCGTAATCCTGATCCTGGCGGCTTTCATCACCCCGAGCGACCCGTTCTCGATGTTCGTCCTGTCCATCCCGCTGTACGGGCTGTACGAATTCTCCATCCTGGTGTGCAAACCCGATACCCCCTCCGACGATGATCTCGCTGAATAACGTCACCGTAGCCTACGGCAGCTTCACGCTGTTGGACGATATCAGCGTCCACATCAGCGAAAGCGACAAAATCGGCCTCGTCGGCAAGAACGGGGCCGGGAAGTCCACGCTGATGAAGTTGATCACGGGGGAGCAGAGCCCGACGTCGGGCCACATTGACATGCCCGCCGACCTTCGCATCGGCTATCTGCCGCAGATCATGGAGCACCACCGGGGCCGGAGCGTCATCGACGAAGTGATGACGGTGTTCGACCACCTGCATGAAATGGAACGGGAACTGGAGCGGATCAATGTGGAACTGGGGGAGCGGACCGATTATGAATCAGCCGATTACGCCCGCCTCATTGACCGGCTGAACGAAATCAACGACCGGCTGGCCCTGGAAACGGGGGAGTCGCCCCGGGTGCAGGCGGAACGCACGCTGTATGGACTGGGCTTCAAGGAAGAGGAACTGGGCCGCCACACGGAAACCTTCAGCCAGGGCTGGAACATGCGCATCGAACTGGCCAAGGTCCTGCTTGCGCATCCGGACGTCCTGCTGCTGGACGAACCTACGAACCACCTGGACATCGAGTCCATTGAATGGTTCGAGGATTACCTGAAATCCTTCCGGGGCTCGCTGCTGCTGGTCTCCCACGACCGCAAGTTCCTGGACAATGTCACGACCCGGACTGTCGAGATCCTCCTCGGACATGTCCACGATTATAAAGTGCCTTACAGCCAGTATGTTACACTGCGGGCGGAACGGCTCGCCCAGCAGACGGCCGCATACGAGAACCAGCAGCGGATGATCGAGAAGACGGAGGACTTCATCAACCGTTTCCGCTACAAGCCCACCAAGTCCAACCAGGTCCAGTCCCGCATCAAGGCGTTGGAGAAGCTGGACCGCATCGAGATCGACGAGACCGACGATGCGAAGCTGAACCTCCGCTTCCCCCCGGCCGCCCGGTCGGGCGACGTGGTCTTCAAGGGAACGGACCTGACCGTCGGGTATCCGCAGAAAGTCGTTTTCCGCAACGCGGAGATCGAGATCAAGCGGGGGGAAAAGGTCGCCCTCATCGGTCGCAACGGCGAAGGGAAGACCACCCTCATGCGCGTGATCATGGGTGAACTGGAACCTTTCTCCGGCGAGGCGAAGGTGGGACACAATGTCCACATCGGCTACTACGCGCAGAATCAGGAAGATATCCTGGACCGGAACGAGACGGTGTTCGGCACCCTGGACCGCATCGCCGTGGGCGAGATCCGTACGAAGCTGCGGGACCTGCTCGGGGCCTTCCTGTTCAAGGGAGAGGACATCGACAAAAAGGTGTCCGTCCTCAGCGGCGGCGAGCGCGCTCGCCTCGGCATGGCGAAATTGATGCTCTCGCCGTACAACGTTCTGGCCCTGGATGAGCCAACCAACCACATGGACATCCGCTCCAAGGACCGGCTCAAGCAAGCCTTGCAAGCCTTTGACGGCACGCTCATTGTAGTCTCCCATGACCGTGATTTCCTGGATGGGCTGGTGGACAAGCTGTATGAGTTCCGGGATGGGAAGGTGAAGGAGCACCTGGGTGGTGTCGCCGACTTCCTTCGGAAGCGGAAACTCGAAAGCCTCCGGGAACTGGAACGCTTCGCACCCGTGGAGAAGGTGGCCGACGACCGCAAGGTCCAGGCCCAGGAAACCTTCCAGGCCCGGAAGACGGTCTCCAAGGAGATCCGGAAGATCCAGAACCGGGTCGATTACCTGGAGAAGGAAATCGGCAAACTGGAGAAGCGGCAGGCCGCCATCGAGCAGGTCCTGGCCGCGCCCGGACCGAAGGACGACGTGATGGAGCTCACCCGGGAATACCTGGAAAACAAGCGCAGTCTGGATGCTTTCACCGAGGAGTGGAGCATACAGATGGAAAAGTTGGATAATTAATTATAACTCATATGAAAATGTTGAAAGACAAATCTTTGAAGGCAATCATCGGAATGATAGCTTTCGCTGCCGTGCTCCTTGTGGCACCCCAGCGCGCCTCGGCCCAGTCCCTGTCTGCCCAGCTGACGGACAAGGACATCACCGTCTCCGAGTTCAATGCGGTCAACGTGTCTGACGACTTTGAGGTGACCCTCTCCCGCGGTACCTATGGCGTGCGCCTGACCGTGGACAAGGAGCTGGAACCTTATGTGGAAGTGTATGTCCGTTCGAAGGTCCTCTATATCTCCTATGACGAGAAGGCGGTCCCGAAGGAACTCCGGAAGCTGTACCGGGGAAAGGGTTCGCTGACGCCTGTGTTCCGGGTCGTGGCCTACACGCCTGAACTCCAGGCCGTCACCCTGTCCGACAATGCCACACTGACTGCCGCCGAGGAATTCGCTGCCAATGATTTCGAGCTGACGACGGCTGGCAAATCCCAGGTGAAGAACCTTTCCGTCGCCGCCGCTTCCGCCCGCATCAGCATGAAGAAGAACGCGGTGGCCAACCTGAATCTCAAGACCGACCGGGGCGTCGAGGTCAACACTGACAACAACGCCAACCTGAAACTCACGTTCACCGGCCGCGAACTGGCCCTGACGTCCGACGGCTCCTCCGTGGTCGTGGCAGATGGCCCCACCCGGAGCCTGAATCTGTCCACGGGCGGCTCTTCGCAGGTCAGCATCACCTCCAACACGGAAAAGGTGGAAGTGACCGCCGAAGGCAGTTCCAAGCTGACGCTCACCGGCAAGGCATACGAAATGGAGGTCAAGGGCTCCCGCAGTTCCGTCGTGGACGCATTCGCGATGCCCCTGGAGGAAGTCGAGGCCAACCTGTCCAACTCTTCCAGCGTGACCGTCTCCGTTTCCAAGAAGGTGTCCGTGAATCTGGTCGGCGGCAGTTCCCTGTACTACAGTGGTTCCCCGGAGTTCAAGATCGAGAAGATCGTGAAATCCACCCTGGCTCCTTACGGAACGAAGTAATGCAAGTCTTTGACAGCCACGTCGATACCCCTTCGCAGCTGATCCGGCTCCGGAATATCGGCATCGACAACCGGCATGGGCACGTCGACTTCCCCAAACTCCGGCGCGGGGGAGTCGGCGGTTCCTTTTTTGCCCTGTACACCCCGGCGGAAATGGCGCCGGACGCCGCTACGCGCTATGCGCTGGAGATGATTTCGGCCGTCTATGACGCCGTTGACGACAACCCGGATTACGCAGCCCTGGCTTTCTCGCCCGAGGAAGCGGAGGAGAATGCGAAGAACGGACTGATATCCGTCTTCATAGGCATGGAGAACGGATCGCCCATCCAGCAGTCCCTGCCGCTGCTGCGGACCTTCTACCGACTGGGCGTCAGCTATGTGACCCTCACGCACAACGGTGACAATGCCATTGCCGACAGCGCCGCTGAAGGGAAACGCTGGCATGGCTTGAGCCCTTTCGGGAAGCAGGTCATTGCGGAGATGAACGCCCTCGGGATGATGATTGACCTGTCCCACGCCTCCGACGAGACCTTCTGGGACTGCATCCGCCTGTCTGAGGCTCCGGTCATTGCTACGCACTCCTGCTGCCGGGCCTTGTGCAACCACCGGCGCAACCTGACCGACGAGATGCTCCGGGCCCTGGGGGAGAAAGACGGCTATGTGGGGATCAACTTCTATCCGGCCTTCCTGTCGGAGCGCTTCCTGTCCGATCCGGCCGACGCCGCGCTGTTCGACGAGGGCGAGCGGGTGGAAGCCGCTTTCATTGCCGATCCGGGCGACCCGGTACGGGTGAAGGCCTGGGAGGAAATGCAAGGGCGGCTCGAGACGCTCTGGCGTCCCGGTGTCCGCGAGATCGTGGACCATATCGACCACGCCGTGTCCATCGTCGGCATCGACCATGTCGGCATCGGCAGCGATTTCGACGGGATCCTGGTCCCTCCGTCCGGGTTGGAGAACGTATCCAAGATCGGGTGCGTGTTCGATGAGATGCGCCGGCGCGGTTATGACGACGAACAGGTGGAAAAAGTGGCGGGAAAGAACCTCCTGGAGGTCTTCAAACGGATAAAACAAAAAAGTTATACCTATTAACTATTTTGTTTTAGTCTCTCTGCCTTAGTTTGTTGCGTCTTCGATAATCATTTTACGCAGGCCATCGAGCGCAGCGGCTGCAAAACGCTCGATATTGCGCTTCCGGTCGTTCCGATAGTTCTTTTTGAAGGTCTTCGTACCCCGCGGACCGGCCACGCCGATCCATACGGTGCCCACCGGATTGAACGCGTCGCCGTCCGGTCCGGCGAGTCCGGTCGTCGACACGGCGTAGTCGCTGCCGGTCACGCGGCGGACGCCTTCTGCCATTGCCGCTGCAACCTCACCGCTCACGACGCCATGCTTTTCGACGGTCTCCGCCGGCACGCCGAGCACCTTCTCCTTGACCGAAACCGCATAGGAAGTGACGGATCCCAGATAATAGGCCGATGATCCCGGTACGGAGGTTATCAAGTGGGAGATTTCACCGCCGGTGCAGGATTCAGCGACGCTCAGCGTCTTTCCGGAAGCCTTGAGCAGGCGGCCCACGGTGGCCTCCAAGGTGTCGTCTTCGTCGGAATATACCTTGTCGCCCAGCAGTTCCTTCAGGCGGACGACCTGTTCTTCCACGCGGACCTGATTCTCTTCGGGCCGGCCGCCATAGATGGACAGGCGCAACCGGATACCCGTAAGGGGATTGGGTAGATAGGCCAGGTGCATATCCGCCGGCAGGGCGTCTTCCCAGGGTGCAATAAACGCAGAAAGTGCCGATTCCGCCATCCCGAACACCATCACGCTACGGTGCAGGATAGCGTTTAGTGGCTGGTGCGCCCGGATATCGTCCATGACGGAAGGAATGGCGCCGACAGCCTCGAACGGAACGCCGGGCAAGGCGTACAGCGTGGCACCAAAAGAGGTCTCCGGGAAACGGAAAACCATGATCGGGGCGGTTCCCAGGTGGTTTTCAATCACTTCGCAGCGGTCAGGCACCAGGGCTTGCGCCCGGTTGATCGCCAGCATATCCAGCCCGCGGCTATGCAGGATTTCCTCGATGATGGCCAGCTGACCGTCGTGCTCCACATAACCGGCGCTGCCCGAAAGCTCGGCCAGGACGCCTTTCGTGATGTCGTCCTTTGTCGGGCCTAGGCCTCCCGTCGTTATGACGATATCATTGACAGTCAATTCATTCCGAAGGTTGTTCAGGATTTCTTCGCGGTCGTCTCCGATAGAGAGCATACGGGTGACACGGATTCCGGCCTCTTCGAGTGCGACAGCGAGGCGGGAAGAATTGGTGTCCACGACCTGGCCGATGAGGATCTCATCGCCGATGGTGCAGATGGAAGCTTGGATCATGGGGTTTTGACAGGTTGGTCGAGGGCCTTGAGCAGGATTTTCGGAGTCAGGCGCGGCCGGTTCGGGATGCCTTGGGCGACTTCGACCAGGGAAGCCCCGGCCTGGAGCAGCGCAAGCGCTTCCTCCGGGGAGGTAATCGCACCGGAACCGATAATGGGAAAGCGGTTCTGGGTGTATTCCGCACAGAAACGGACTTTGGCGAGACCGGGCGCAACGACGCCGTCGAAACCGGACAGAAGGCCGAAATCCAGGATCCGCCGCAGTTGTTCCTCTTCGTGGCCGGGCGAAATCCGGAGGAGGATGGGCTTATACCGCTCGTAGCAGAGTCTCAGATTGAGCACTTCGTCCAGGAGCTCGGTCCAGTCGGAAAAGTCGTCCAGGGAGGACAGGCCGCTTTCGCGGTTGATGTCGATAACGAAATAGTCCGCGAAGTCATACAGGAGGGAAAACTGGCGGATAATCCGTTGTTTCGCCTCCTCTTCCGTGGCTCCGTCTGCACGGAGCTCCACGGCGGCGACAATGGACGTTTCACGGGTCTGCAGACGTTCTGCAACAGCCTGCAGGGGCGTTTCGCCGGGAATGAGCCCCGTGAAGCTGTAGCCGACGCTGTCACAGACGTCCAGCAGTTCGTCCTGCCGCTCCAGCACAGGAGCGAGCCCGATGGGGTGCCGGAAATGAATGCCGAACAGGTCCCGGGCCAATGCCGGATGCTCCCGCCTGAATCTCAGGCGGTTCCAGAACAGGTATCCCGGAAGGCGGCGCTTCCAGAGCATTCCGCGGGCACTTTGGATCAGCGTGGACATGTTCTCGTTCGCTTCGTCCTACAAAGATAATAAATCTTATTGGAACTCCTCAAAGGTGTTGTCGTCGTAGAAGACGAGAATCTTCGAAACGCGGCGCGGGGCCTGAACGGCTGCAAATACGGGATTCTCGCCGGCCGTATCCTTGTACATCCGCCCTTTGCCGGTGAGGAGCCAGTCCATGCTGATCTGCGGATAGTGCACGGCCATGGATTCCAGGAAATCGAATCCCGGCTTGTTCCGACCGGACAGGATGTGTGAAATGCCGGCGCGCGCGACGCCCAGCGTGTCGGCGAGCTGCGCCTGCGAGATATTCTCCGCGTCCAGGAACTGTTGTAGACGTTTGTCCATGGTGTAATCCTTATGTGTTACAAAAGTAACGAATCTAAAGTGAAAATACAAGTGGAAAAATGATCTTGGATAGGTACTAAGAGGGGAGCGAAAGGCCTTGAAAGTACCTAAAGTTATTCGTTTGTTAAATATTATTAAGTTGCTGAATATTAGTATTATATCTATATATTAATAACTTTTTTGTTTGGAATTCACCCTAGTTAGGGCTCCTGTTTAAAACTTTTCTTTTATCTATATTTTAAATAGAGTAAAGTAAAACACTGATAATTAACAAGTTAGTATAATGCTCAAATCGGAATAATAAATACTTATGATCAATATTGTGGTTTGCGTTGATAACTTGGGGTAGAGTTTGCGTATGTTAACATTTGTAAACACGAAAGAGTGCTATTTACGGTGTGCGGAAACAACTTGTACGAGATTTCGGAATTCGTAGAGAATTGCGTAACTTCGCGCTGAATTTTAAAAGTACGCATGATACCTGAAATCCATATCGAGGATTACAATTATCCGCTGCCCGATGGACGGATTGCCAAATATCCGCTCCCGGAACGCGATTCCTCCAAACTGCTCCGTTATGAAGCCGGCCATGTGGACGAGTTTATTTTCCGCCAGTTGCCGGATCTGTTACCCGATCATGCCGTGATGGTCTTCAACGATACGAAGGTCGTTCCGGCCCGGATGCATTTCCAGCGCGCGACAGGCGCCCACATCGAAATCTTCTGCCTGGAGCCGGTCAGTCCTGTAGAGTATGCAACGGCTTTCGCTGCGACGGAGACTTGCACCTGGAAGTGCGTCATCGGCAATGCGAAAAAGTGGAAGGAAGATGTCCTGACCCTCTTCCGGACGCCTGAAACGCCGGATATGGGCCTGGAAGCCAGGCTGTTGAGACGCGAAGGGCAGACAGGGGTCGTGGAATTCCGCTGGACGGACGGATCCCTGTTTTCCCGCGTCCTGGAGGTCTGCGGTACCGTTCCGATCCCGCCGTACCTGAACCGCGAGTCGGAAAAGATCGATATCGAACGGTACCAGACCCTCTATGCCCATATCCGCGGTTCGGTGGCTGCACCGACGGCCGGCCTGCACTTTACGGAGGATGTCCTGACGCGGATCAAAGCGAAGGGCATCGACACGGAAACCGTTTGCCTCCATGTCGGCGCCGGCACCTTCCTGCCGGTCAAGAGCTCCCTGGTCTCGGAGCATCCGATGCACCGGGAACCATTTGTAGTGAAACTTCAGCTCCTGAAGGATATCTGCCGGATGGACAGGAAGTTGATTGCTGTTGGGACAACTTCAGTAAGGACGTTGGAATCCCTTTATTACGTCGGCGTGAGTTGCCTGGAGAAAGGGGCGCCGGAAGATGTGGCTCAGTGGGCTCCCTATGAGCGGGAATACCCGTACAGCACGCAGGAAGCCTTGGAAGCCATTATCTCCTATCTGGAGGCGAACAACCTCACGGAACTCAAGATCGGCACGCGGATCATCATTGTCCCCGGTTTCCGGTTCCGCCTGGTGGACCTCATGGTCACGAACTTCCATCAGCCGGAGAGCACGTTGATCCTGCTGGTTTCCGCCTTCGTCGGCGGGGATTGGCGCACGATCTACGATTATGCGCTGTCGCACGGTTTCCGTTTCCTCAGCTACGGGGACAGCTCCCTGCTGGCCCGTGCTTGATAAATTGGCTTTATTTCTGTACCTTTGCGACGTACAAAGACGAAGAAGCGGCTGCCGCCCTGTCCAAACTGGCCGAGCATCCCAACGTACCCTGGATTTCCAAGTACATCTTCTCCAACCAGCCCGAAACCTACCTGCGTGATATCCTCCGCAGTATCAGCACCGTGGACGACTTCCAGAAACTGGTCATGTCGAAAGCCACGGAATGGGTCCTTGAGAAATCGGTCCATAACTTCTCCTACGACGGCATCAACAAGTTGAAGTCCATTGAGGGCAAATTCCTGGCGATGTCCAACCACCGCGACATCATCCTGGACCCGGCCTTTACGCAGTTGATCCTGTTCCGGAACCAGGTGCCCCTCACCGAAATCTGCGTGGGCGATAACCTCCTCAAGAGCAAGACCATCGAACGCCTGATCCGCTCCAACCGGATGATCAAGGTCATCCGAGGCATTTCGGCCCGCGAGCTCTACCTGTCTTCCCAGGTCCTGTCCAAGTATATCCGCGAGAGCATCACCACCGGCAAGAGCTCTGTCTGGATCGCCCAGCGGCAGGGAAGGACCAAGGACGGCGTCGATATCACCGAGCAAGGACTCCTGAAGATGTTCGACATGAGCGGTACCAAGGATTTCGTACAGAACTTCCTGGAGCTGAACATCATCCCGCTTTCGATTTCCTACGAATACGAGCCCTGCGACATCCTCAAGGCGCGCGAGATCCTCATTTCCCGCACGCAGAAGTACGTCAAGACGGAGAACGAGGACCTGCAAAGCATCATGCTCGGTATCAAGCAGTGGAAAGGAAACGTGCACCTGAACTTCGGCGACCCGCTTACCGAGGACGAGATCCGCGCGGCATCCCTCTGCGACAAGAACGACCGCTACCAGCTTATCCGACACGCCGTGGACGTCCGCGTCATCAACGGCTACAAGCTCTGGAATACGAACTACATCGCCTACGACCTGGCGAACCATACTTTCAAGTACGCGGACCGCTACACCCACGAGGAAGCGGAAGCCTTCACGGAATTCACCGAGCACCAGCTCGACCAGGTGGAACCGACGCTGAACCGCGCAGAACTCCGCGACATCTTCCTCCGCATTTACGGCAACCCCGTGATGATGAAGGAAAAGTTCGAAGCGGAAGGATAAAGAAAAGCGACCCGGAAGGGCCGCTTTCCTTTATCAGTCTTGTTTCATATGGACATCCAGCTGCGGGAACGGGAATGAGATTCCGTTCTTAGGGATTTCCTTGTATATGGCTTCGTTGAGCCAGTGTTCGACTTTCTTGTAGTTGGGAGCGAGCACCCACACCCGGAGTTTGATTCTGACGGAGCTGTCGTTCAATTCATCCACATAGACTTTCGGGTTCTTCGCGCCTGGAGTTTCCTTGTTCAGGATCAAGGGTTGCTGCTTGACCAATTCCAGGAGAATCGACTTGACCTGGTCGAAATCAGTGCCATAGGGGACATTGAATTTCAGGCTGAGACGGTGCGGTTCGCGGCAACTGTAATTGTCAATGGTTCCATTGGAGATGGCACCATTGGGAATCGTGATTTCCCGGTTGTCCGTAGTGACCAGTTTCGTGTGTACGATCGTTATTTCTGAAACACGGCCGAAAAACCCTTGTGCTTCGATAAATTCACCGACCTTGAAAGGCTTGAAGGCAAGCAAAATCAGACCGCCGGCGAAATTCTGGACAGTTCCGCTCATCGCCATACCGACGGCCATACCGCCGGCCGCCAGCAGGGCCGCGATGGAGGTTGTATTGATGCCCAGCGTGCCGACCATGGCGAGGATGAGCACAATCCATAGGAGGGCGGTCACCAGGCTCTGGATGAAGGAGGAAAGCGTGGAATCCGATTTCTTCTTCTCGAATGCCTTCGCGATGATCTTTTTGGTCTTCCGGATCAGCCAGGCGCCGACGATATAGATGAGGAGGGCCAGCAGCACCTTGAGACCGAATTTGGCAACGGATGAAAGCGTTCCTTGCAGCAGCTGGTCAGCCGGCGTGGTACGGATGGTTTCCACGAGCTGGCTTCCCTTGGAGACGAGCGTGTCTGCAGAAAATTTACCTGCATCGACGGGAGCGGTTTGAAGAAGATAATGCAACATACACTTTATAGATTAACGATTAAATACGCCATATAGGCGGCCCAAATCAACAGGAATAGCCCGCCGTCCAACCGGTCAATCTCCTTCTTGCGACCCACGAAGCCCGCGGTCAGGAGCACGAGGGAGCTGACCAGCAGGACACCGAGGTCCACGTAGGTGATGTGGTCGAAGGACAGGGGAGAGATGAGGGCCGATCCGCCGAGGATCAGCAGGATGTTGAAGACGTTCGAGCCGATGATGTTGCCCAGGGCCAGCTGCCCCTTCTTCTTGGCGGCGGCCACCACGCAGGTGGCCAGTTCCGGCATGGACGTACCGCCTGCCAGGATCGTGATGGCGATGAACTTGTCGCTGACCCCGAGGGCGCGGGCAAGTTCCGTTGCGTTGTTCACGAACAACTTGCCGCCGAAGGCGAGGCCCGCGATACCGGCAACGATGAGCAGGAGACACATCCCGATGCTGCGCTGCTTGGCGGGGGAGTCCTCCTCATCGGGTTTGTTCCCCTTGAAACTCAGGATCATATAGCCGATAAACAGGGCGATGAGGATACCGCCGTCCACACGGCTGAGGCCGTTGGTGCCGAAGCGGAAGATCGTGTATTCCAGGCCCAGGACAATGAGGAGCACCGTGATCAGGATGTTCATGGGGATGTCCCGCTTCCAGTTGGATGGGGTAATGGCCATCGGGAGGATGAGGGCCGTGACGCCCAGGATCAGGAGGGTGTTCATGATATTCGAGCCTACCACGTTGCCGATGGCGATATCGGCATTGCCCTGGAAGGCACCGATGAAGCTGACGACCATCTCCGGGGCCGATGTGCCCATGCCGACGATGGTGAGGCCGATGACGAACTCGCTCAGGCCGAAGCGTCGGGCGATGCCCGAGGCACCGTCCACGAGCCAGTCCGCCCCGAACACGATCAGGGCGAGACCGCCGATGAGCAGAAGGACTTGCAACCAGATCATTTCACTTTCCGTTTAAGCGCGCACACATTTTCCACATGCATGGTGTGCGGGAACATATCGACGGGCTGGACCGCCGTGATTTCATAGTCTTCGCAGAGGATAGCCAGGTCGCGGGCCTGGGAAGCCGGATTGCAGCTCACATAGACCATCCGGTCGGGAGCCGCATCCAGGATGACCTTCGCCACGTCGGGATGGATGCCGGCCCGGGGCGGGTCGAGGATGATCACGTCGGGCCGGCCGTGCCGGGCAATGAACTTTGCGTTCAGGACATCCTTCATGTCGCCGGCAAAGAACCGGCAGTTCGTGATACCGTTCGCTTCCGCATTGACTTTCGCATCCTCGATAGCCTCGGGGACGTATTCGATGCCGATGACCTTCGAGGCCTGGCGGGAAACAAACTGGGCAATGGTGCCCGTGCCGGTGTACAAGTCATAGACCACCTCGTCGCCAGTGAGGGCTGCGAAATCGCGCGCGACGCTGTACAGGCGGTACGCCTGCAGGGAATTCGTCTGGTAGAAGGATTTCGGGCCGATTTTGAACCGGAGACCCTCCATTTCCTCGTAAATGGCGTCATCACCCTTGTACAGGATGGGGGACTGGTCGCCGATGGAATCGTTCAGTTTCTCGTTGATGACGTACCAGAGAGAGGTAATCTGCGGAAATTCGGCCACCAGGGCATCCAGGAGGGCGATTCTTTTCACGGAATCCTCGTAGGCGAAGCACAGGATGAGCATGACCGCGCCGGCTTCCGTCGTCCGGATAAACATATTGCGGAAATAGCCCTCGTTGTTGCGGATATCGTAGAAATCGTATCCGTTCTTGATGCAGAACTGCTTGATAAACAAGCGGATAGCGTTGGAGGGTTCCGGCTGGAGCCAGCATTTCTTGATATCCAGGACCTTGTCGAAGAATTTGCCCACGTGGAAGCCTAAGCCCATGCGGTCGTCCGCGGGAATGGCTTCCGGATCCTCTCCATGAAGTACCCAACGCTTGCTGGAAGCGCTGAATTCCAGCTTGTTACGATAAAACTGCGTGCGCTGGGAGGGGAGTGTCGGACGGATTTCCGGGACCTCGAGGTGGCCGATCCGGACCAGCTGGTCGTACACTTGCTGCCGCTTGGCTTCGAGTTGCATTTCGTACGGCAAGGGCTGCCAGCGGCAGCCGCCGCAGACGCCGAAATGCTCGCAGAACGCCTCGACGCGGTGCGGGGAAGGCTGGATCATCCGGGAGATGAATCCCTCCATATAGTTTTTCTTCTTCCTGAACACCTGGATGTCCACGACGTCGCCGGGAACGGCGAAATCGACGAAGACGACCATACCGTCCACGTGTGTGAGCGCCTTGCCTTCCGCGGCTACGGCTTCAATCGTCACGTTCTCCAGTTTCAGGTCGACTTTTTTCCTGCTCATTTGGCTTTTTCTTAAAACATACAAATATACTTATTTTTCGTCCATTCTTGACATCCGTGCTGCAGGGGAGTTTTTTCTTTTCCGTTACTTAACATAATATAAATTGTGTAACAAATAGTAGGCGAGCGGTTTACTACGCCCAGTTAAAAATAAATGACTATCTTTGTAACCTATAAGATACGCGAAACTGAGACCTATGCCTGTAACTGTCAAGACTGTCGAAAGCCGCAAGGATTTGCGCGCGTTCGTGAAATTCCCCCTGAAGCTGTACAAGGACTGCCCGCACTATGTGCCCAGCCTGTTCATGGACGAGATGTCTTCGCTGGACATGGACAAGAACCCGATGGGAAAATATGCCCAGTGCGAGAAGTATCTGGCTTATAACGAGAAGGGTGAGATTGTCGGCCGCGTAGCCGCTATCATTAACGACATCGCGAACCGCGACTGGAACCATCGCGAAGTCCGCTTCGGCTGGATTGATTTCATCGACGACAAGGAGGTTTCCAAGGCGCTGGTCGATGCTGTCATCGCCTTCGGCAAGAAGCACGGGATGACACAGATTTCGGGCCCGCTCGGGTTCACGGATTTCGACAATGAAGGCTGTGTCGTGGAAGGGTTTGACGACATCAGTTCTTTCAACTTGAAATACAACTTCCCGTATTACAAGGACCATTTCGAGGCCCTGGGACTCGGCAAGGTCAATGATTGGCTGGAATACCGCATTTTCGTGCCCGAACAGGTGCCCGAGAAGGTTTCCCGCGCCGCTGCGCTCGTGCAGGAGCGGTACAACCTCCATATCCGCCGGATCACCAAGCGCGAGGTCCGCCGCGAAGGCTACGGCCGGAAGATCTTCGACCTGATCAACAAGGCCTATAGCCAACTGTTTGATTTTACGGTACTTCCGGACGACGTTATCGACAGTTACGTGGACACCTACCTGGGCCTGATCGATCTCAAGTACATCACCCTTATCGAAGACAAGGCGGGAAAACTGGTCGGTGTTTCCCTGACGATGCCTTCCATTGCCCGCGCCGCCCAGAAATGCGGCGGTTACATCTTCCCCTTCGGCTGGTGGCATCTCCTCAAATCCACGTACTGGAAGCATGAGGACGGCCTGGAACTGCTGATGATTGCCGTGGATCCGGACTACCGGAACCGGGGCATCCATTCCATGATCTTCAACGACTTGATCCCCATGATCATCAAGGGCGGTTTCAAGTACGGCGAATCCAACGCCGAAATGGAGACCAACAACAGCGTCCAGAACCTCTGGAACCTGTACCAGAAGGAATTCAAGCGCCGCCGTCGCGTCTACAGCAAGGAAATCTAGGCCATGTCCGCGTCGAGTTCCATGCTCCCTCCCCTGCCGGAACGCATGCGTCCGCAGTCCCTGGACCAGTATGTGGGCCAGCAGCACCTGGTGGGCGAAGGCTGCGTCCTGCGGAAGATGATCGAGAGCGGCAACCTTTCGTCCTTCATCCTCTGGGGGCCTCCGGGCGTAGGCAAGACGACGCTGGCCCATATCATCGCACAGACGATGGACCGGGAGTTCTACACCCTGTCCGCAGTCACTTCCGGTGTCAAGGACGTCCGCGAGGTCTTCGACAAGGCCCGCTCGAACAGCCTGTTCAACCAGCGCGGCGCGCCGGTGCTCTTCATCGACGAAATCCACCGCTTCAACAAGGCGCAGCAGGACGCGCTCCTCGGGGCTGTGGAGACGGGCACCATCGTGCTGATCGGTGCAACTACCGAGAACCCCTCTTTCGAGGTGATCACTCCCCTGCTCTCCCGCTGCCAAGTGTTTGTCCTGAAGTCCCTGGAAAAGAATGATTTACAGGTACTTCTAGACCGTGCGCTGAAGGAGGATGTCCTCCTGAAGGACAAGGCAATCCAGGTTGTGGAGACCGACGCCCTGATGCGCTACAGCGGCGGCGACGCCCGCAAGCTGCTGAACGTCCTGGAGATCGTGGTGGACTCCTTCGCGGACCGCTCTCCCATCGTCATTGACAACAAGTCGGTCACCGAGAGCATCCAGGAGAACATGGCGATCTATGACAAGGACGGGGAGATGCACTACGATATCATCTCGGCCTTCATCAAGAGCATCCGCGGGTCGGACCCGAATGCGGCCATCTACTACCTGGCCCGGATGATCGAAGGGGGCGAGGATCCCCTCTTCATCGCCCGCCGCTTGTGCCTGTCGGCTTCCGAGGACGTGGGCCTGGCGAATCCGAACGCGCTCCTGCTGGCCAATGCCTGTTTCGAGGTGGTTTCCAAGATCGGCATGCCCGAAGGCCGGATTCCGCTCGCCGAAACGACGGTCTACCTGGCCTCTTCCCCCAAGAGCAACGGCTCCTACATGGCCCTGGAAAACGCCCTGGCGCTCGTCCGGGAGACGGGTGACCTCCCGGTCCCCCTCCCCATCCGCAATGCGCCTACGCAGCTGATGAAAGACCTCAATTACAGCGACGGTTACAAGTACGCCCACGATTATCCCGGGCATTTCGCGGACATGGAATTCCTCCCGGATGCCATCAAGGGCACCGTCTTCTATGAGCCGCAGCCCAACAAGCACGAGAACGTCCTCCGTGCCTATCTCGAGGCCTGCTGGCCGAAGTATTATCAGAAAGGGTAACCCACACCGAAGTGGAGGGCGAAGTTCCCGCCTTTCAGCCAGAGTTCGGGCCCGATCAGGCGTTCGCCGGCGGGCCGGCAGGGTTCGTACACCTTGAGGCCCAGGTCGATGCGGACGAGGATGAAGTCCAGGTTCACGCGGATGCCCATGCCCCAGTCGGCGGCGATGGTGTCGAAGGAGAAATTGGAGCCTTCCATGTAATCGGCCAAGCGGAGGTTCCAGACGTTGCCGGCATCCGCGAAGAGAGCGCCCTCCAGTTTCCAGACGATCGGGAAACGGTATTCGACATTGGCTTCCATCTTGAAGTCACCTGTCTGGCTCGGGATGAGGAAGTATTCGGACCAGGGCTGTACGCGGCCCGGGCCCAGGGCGCGGGCCTGCCAGCCGCGCATGCTGTTCGCACCGCCGGCGTAGAACTGTTTCTCGAACGGGACGGTGGTGGAGTTGCCATAGCCGTAGCCGGCGCCCACCAGGAAGCGGAACGCCACCGCCTGGGCGTCTCCGTCGCCGAATCGGAGCGTCTGGCCCAGCTGCAGTTCGCCGCGCACATACTGGGCGTAGGGAATCTGCCAGATGGTATGCTGGCCGACCTGATTCGTGGGCATCGCGGAGTTGAACAGGCTGAGGGCATTGCCCGCCAGGTCGAACGTCAGCCGGCCGTAGGTATAGGTGCGCTTGGGAATCGGGGTCGGATCCGTCGTGTAATAAAGCATGCCGCCCATGCCCATGTCGAAGTGGTCCGAGTAGGCGTTCAGGAGGAAGAGGTCCTCCACCAGCCGTTCCGCGAAACTCTCCGAAATGTCGCCGAGCAGGCGGACGATATTGGCCTGGAAGGGGAAGAACTGGTAGGTGAAGTTCCTGCGGAAGGTGCCCGTGTAGCCGAAGCTCGTGGAGATCATCATCCGCTTGTACTCCGGACGGTCCTGGTAGCTGAAACCGAGGGTGAGGTCCGTATGCGGAAGGTTCGGGCCCCGGAAGAGGGAGTTCGGCAGTCCGATGAGCTTGGGAATGCGGAGGGTGCTGGAGACACTGAACTCCGTGGAGCGGACCTTGTCCTTGGTCTTGAACTGGAAATTGCCTTTCAGACCCAGGTTGAACAGTTCGCCGCCATGGAAGAAATTCTTATGGAAGTAATTGAGCTGCGGGGAGATACCGAACAGGCCGGTGGAGTTTACGGAGGCTTCCAGGTTCGCCTTGAAGCCCTGCACGCCGCCGTTCAGGAGGTTGATATCACAGTCCACGACGTTGTCCGACACCGGGTTCATCGTGACGTTCACGCTGTTGAAAACGGAGAGGTTCGACAAACGGGAATAGGTGGCGTTGACCGCCCTTTCACTGTAGGGCATCCCCGGATGCAGGACGTTCAGTTCCTCCAACACGTAGGTGCGGATGGGGATTTCCTTCGGGTAGGACAGGGTCACGTTGCCGATGGAGAACTTCCGGTGGGGCTTCGCCTCCTCCGGGGATCCGTTGCGGGGGTAGTCCCGGATCGCCATGGTCAAGGCCGCCGTGCCATCATGCGACAGGGTATCCGCCTCGCAGAAATAGAAGCTCTTGTCGAAACCGTAATAGCCGCGGTTGCGGAAGAACTCGGCGGAGCGGACGGTTTCAGCCTCGAGGGTGGACTCGGCCAGATACTGCCCTTCCTTGATGGTGATGCGCGGCTTGTCCGTCTCGAACTCCTTCCGGAACTCTTCATCCTGCGGGAGTTCGAAATCGATCGAGCGGATCGTATACCGTTTCCCGGGGAAGACGTGATAGGTGACATAGGCCCGATTCCGCTTGTATTCCACCTCGCTGGTCACCTTGGAACCGTAATAGCCGATGTATTCGAGGTGGTTTTCAATGTTGTCGGCACTGGTCCGCACCTGGCTGTCATCGTGAACCACCAGCGGGGCGCCGGGCCGGCGGATGCCCAGGAACGAGGCGCTGGGCTTCTGGGCGAGGTAGGAAGTGAGTTCCGAACTGCTGATCTGCTTGCCTTCCACTTTGATCTTGTTGCCGGCGAGACGGTACTCCCCTTCCGCGAGGCGCTGGGTGGCGCAGCCCGTGGCCAGGAGGCCGGCAAGGACCGGAAGGATGAGGTTTTTGCAGTTCATTCCTACAAAATTAACACTTTTCCGCTATTAATCGACAAGAATAATATATAACTTTGCAGGGTATGAGCATTTCCAAGAACGAACTGCGGCAGGTCCGCTCCCTCGCGCAGAAGAAGTTCCGGGACGAGTCCGGACTCTTCGTGGTCGAAGGGGAAAAGATGGTTTCCGAGGCGCTGGCGTCAGGATTCGAGGTCATGTCCGTCTACCGCCGGGACGAGATCGGCGAGGAGGCGATGGCGCGGCTGTCGATGCTGTCCTCCCCTTCTCCGGTACTCGCGGTCGTCCGGCAGCCGGCCCCGGCCGCCTTCCGGCCTTTGAGCGGGCTTTTCCTGGCCCTGGACGGCATCCGTGACCCCGGTAACCTGGGCACCATCCTCCGGGTGGCGGACTGGTTCGGCATCGATGGAGTCATTGCATCGCCCGATACCGTGGAACTGTACAATCCCAAAGTGGTCCAGGCCACGATGGGCGCCATTTTCCGCGTGCCGTTCTTCCGGATGGATATCGTGGAACTCTGCCGGAAGGTCATAGCCGGCGGCGGACACGTGTATGGAACGTTCCTGGATGGGGAAAACCTGTATTCCAAGGCGCTGGACTGCGGTCGGGAGGCTCCTTCGGTGATTGTAATCGGGAATGAGTCCAACGGCATTTCGCCGGCCGTGGCCGCCTGCGTGAGCGACCGGCTCTTCATTCCGCCCTACCCGGCGGACGATCCGGGCTCCGAATCCCTGAACGCCGCCATAGCGACGGCCATCACCGTCGCCGAGTTCCGGCGGCGCTAAATCTGTCTGGTAACGAAATCCTTTTCCGGCACGTGAAGCGTGACGGTGCGCGGCTCCGTACCGGCTTCGGCCGGGATGCGGACCGTGATGTCGGCAGAAGGGCCGAAGTTGGCGACAACGAGCCAGGTTTCCGTGTCATCAGCGCGGAGGAAGGCGAAATGACGGTCGGGGTTGAAGCCTTCGGCTTGGCAGTAGCAGAGGTCGAAGGTCCGGCCCTCGACGAAGGCAGGCCGCTTGGCGAGGGCCAGCGCCTCGCGGTAACGCTTCAATACCGATTTCTGCTTGGCATTCAATCCTTTGCGCTTGTTGTCAATGTACTGGCGCAGGGCCTGGAGGCTTTGCACGGTCCACCAGTCGAAGATGGAGGTGCGGCCGTTGACGCCGCTGAAGGGCTCAGCGTCCATCCCCCGCTCCCCGACCTCCTGCCCGAAGTAGAGCATGAAGGGGGCTGTGTTCAGGAGCAGCGACACGCCCAGGGCGGCGTAGCCGGCCTCGGCGCTGCCGGCGAAGAAATCGGAGGCCACGCGCTGCTCGTCGTGGTTCTCCAGGAAGTCGAGCATCCGGGGCTGGAGGTCACCGAGGAACTGCCAGTTCCAGGTCAATGCCTTGGCCGTGAGCCCGTCACACGTGACGGCACGGACGGTGTCGTACAGGCCGGACTTGTCATAGAGGAGGTCGAAACCCACCTCATCGACATACATCCGGTACTTTTCTTTCTCATAGACCTCGGCGATGAAGACGATATCCGGGAATTCCAGTTTGATCTTCGCAATGAGCCACTGCATGAACGCCGGGGGCACCAGCTCCACCATGTCGCAACGGAAACCATCCACGCCCTTGAGGGCCCAGTAATGGACGATGTTGTACATCTTGTCCCAGGTCCGGGTATGGAAGTCGCAGTAGTTGATCTTGATGGTCTCGTACCAGTCGTTGATTCCGGGCGCCGGGGAGAAACAGTTGCCGGAGGCCTTGGCCGGGTACTCGAAGTAACCGGGGCCGTTGTAGGGTTCCGGCAGGCGCAGGGGCTCGCCGGGGTAATAGAAGAAGTCGTTCTCGGGCGACCAGTGCACGGAGGTGTCGTCGTCGGCGCCGAGGGAATGGACGCCCGGAACGTGGCTCCGGTAATCCCGCGCCACATGGTTCGGGACGAAGTCCATGAGGACCTTCATCCCGTGCCGATGGGTGCGTTTCACCAGTTGAAGGAATTCTTCCATCCTGGCATCGGGATCCGTTGCCAGATAAGGATTTACGTCGTAGTAATCCGTAATGGCATAAGGAGAACCGGCCTCCCCTTTCACAATCTGGGGATGGGACGGCCGGCAGCCTTCGTCCTTCTTCCGCGTGGCGTGGCGGATGAGGCCCGTGTACCAGATATAATCGACGCCGAGTCCCCGGATGTACTCCAAGGACGCGGCGTCGACACTTTCAAACTTTCCGCTCCCCCACAAACGGGGCAGCATCTGGTAAACGAGGGTTTTCAAACTACCAGTTCAGAATCTTCTTGAAGTCGTAGGTCTCCGGGTCGGCGACGTACTTCTTCGCGGCCTCGTAGTCGGCCGGGGTGATGAAGTGGCAGATATGGTTGAAATAGTTCTGGGAGGTACCGCCCTCGATGTTCACGCGGCGCGGCGGGATCTTGCCCTCGGCGTTCTGCAGGTCCTTCAGGTATAGCGGATGGGACTCGCCGTCGGCATCGACATACACCATGCAGCCGGTCTCGCCCTTGGCGAAGAGCTCGTAGGCACCCATGGCCAGTTCGGTGCAATAGGTGAGGTCGTAACCGATCGGGTCCTGGCAGCGGACGTCGTAGCCGATCTCGACCGGACGGGTCTTGACCTTCAGGCCGAGTTTCTTGAACTCCTTCTCGAGGATGTCGTTGAAGAGAACGGCCTTGGAGATCTTGCCGAGCTCCGGATGGCCGTGCTCGTCATAGGTCATGGACACGCCGGCGTTTTTGATCTCCTGCGGATCCAGGTCGTGGAAGACGCCCTCGGCGACGACGACGGTGCCGTAGCCGATGCCCATGATCTTGCGCTTGATGATGGTGGAAAGCGCGAGCTTGACGATCTTGTCCAGGGAGATGCCGGTCTTGTTGAACATTTCGGGGATAATGGTCATCGGGCAGTGCGTGGCTTCGCCGATACCCAGGGCCAGGTGGCCGGCGCTGCGGCCCATGGCGCTGATAATGAGCCAGTTGCCGCTGGTGCGGGCATCCTCATACACGGTGCGGGCCAGGTGCGCGCCTTCGTCCTTCGCGGAGTTGAAGCCGAAGGTAGGGGCGTTGTTCGGCAGCGGAAGGTCGTTGTCGATGGTCTTGGGCACGTGGATGTTCGCGATCGGATACTGCTTGGCGGCCAGGAACTTGGCGATCCGGTTCGCGGTGGAAGCGGTGTCGTCACCGCCCACGGTCACGAGCAGCTTGATGTTGTTCTCCTGGAACAGGGCCAGGTTGAAGTTCTCCTCGAAATCCTTGTCGGTGGGCTTGAAACGGCTCATCTGCAGGTAGCTGCCGCCCCGGTTGAAGTAGGCGTCGGCCTTGAAGAAGTCGATGTCCTCGGTGCGCGGGTTCTGGCTGAAAAGGCCGCTGTAACCGCCGGTGCAGGCCGATGACACGGTAACCGTTGGAAAGGAACGTCTTCGCGACAGACATGACGACAGTGTTCATACCCGGAGCCGGGCCGCCTCCGCAGAGGATAATGATGGAATCTTTCATGATTGTATAAGAGTTTGTTCGTTGTTTTCCCAAATCATGCAAATTTAAGGAATTTTAATTACAATTCCTTCTTTTTCTTGACGATGCCGACATAGGTCAGCAGGACAATGTTCATCATCAGCGAGTAGAGGATAGCCGGAATGGCCATTTCCTCGTTCGCGAAGATGAACGGGCTGGAGGCAATGGAAATCGCCTGGGCGGCGTTCTGCATACCCACTTCGATGACCACGGTGCGACGCTGGCGGGCGTCGTTCCGGACCAGGCGGGACAGCAGGGAGGACAGGCCGATGGCCAGAAGGATCAGGGCCGTCACGCAGAGGCCCAGGACGCCGATATTGTCCATGATCGTGTGCCGGTGCTGGATGTAGAAGACGGTGATCAGCACGAGGAGCAGCGGGAACGCCAGTTTCGTGAGGACCTTGTCCACCTTCTCCGCCGTCTTGGGCCAGGCATAGTGCAGGCCGATGCCCAGAAGGACCGGCAGGAGCATGAGGACGAGGTTCTGCTTGATAAGGTTTCCCACAGGCAGCGTGATGCCCACGCTCTCCCCCACCAGCCGGGTGGCCCAGCCCATAATGACCGGAATCGTAAATAAAGTAATAATACTGCTAAGCGCCGTAAGCGTCACGGACAGAGCGACATCGCCGTTGGCCAATTTGGAGAAGACATTGGACGAGCTGCCGCCCGGACAGCAGGCGATGAGCACGAGGCCGATGAAGAAGACCGGCGACAGTTTCAATAGATAGGCCAGCCCCAGGGCAATGGCCGGGAGAAAGACCAGCTGGCCGACGAGGGCCACTGCGATGGGCCAGGGATGACGGAAAACTTTCCCGAAATCCTCGAACCGGAGCGCCAGCCCCAGGTCGAACATCAGGAGGGTCAGGATGGGGAGGACGATCCAGATTGTGTTCATACGTCTTTGTCGTAAAAGTATTTCCAGAGCGGAGCGGCCATCAGGGCCTGAAGGATCTGGTTGTTTTGGAGAAGTTCCCGGACATAGTCGGGTTCCAGGATGTAAACATCGATGTCTTCCGTCGCGTCCAGGTGCTGGCCGGAGACTTTTTCCACGCCGACGGCGAGGAAACTGTGCGCCAGGTTCGTGCTTGTGGCGGGGTTCGGAGACAGCGTCATCCATTCCTGCCACTCCCCGCCCGCGAAGCCGGTTTCTTCCAAAAGCTCGCGTTTGGCGGCCTCCAGGGGCGTTTCGCCCTTCTCGATGACGCCGCACGGAAGCTCATAGCAGGTATTCCCGAGTGCATGACGGTACTGCCGTTCCATGACGATTTTTCCGTCCTTCGTAATGGCGATGATATTGACCCAGTCCGGATATTCCAGGACGTAATACTCGTGGTTGATGCGGCCGTCCGGCAGCTCGGCGACATCGCGCCGGGCCGTCAGCCACGGCCTTTTGACCAGATACTCGGTACTGAGTATCTTCCACTTCTTGTCTTCGGTAATGGTATTCTTCATAGCAGAGCCGCGACTTTGGCGGCGAGTCGGGCGTTGTTCAGGACCAGTTGGATGTTGGAGGCGAGGGAGTCGCCGCCGGTGATGTCCTTGATTTTGGCGAGGAGGAAGGGTGTGGTCTCTTTTCCCTTGATACCCAGGCGGTTCGCTTCCGCGACAGCTTCGTCGATGGCGGCATTGATCCGGACCGGGTCCATGGAGTATTCCTCCGGGATCGGGTTCGTGACGAGCATGCCGCCCTCGAGTCCCATCTCGAGTTTGGCGCGGAAAGCCGCCGCCAGTTCCGCGGGGGTGTCGATGCGGTAGTCGACCTTGAACCCGCTCTTGCGGGTGTAGAAGGCCGGAAGCTCCTCCGTGCCGTAGCCGATGACGGGGACGCCCTTGGTCTCCAGGTACTCCAGTGTGAGGCCGAGGTCCAGGATGGACTTGGCGCCGGCGCAGATGACCATCACCGGCGTCTTGGCCAGTTCTTCCAGGTCCGCGGAAATGTCCATGGTAGTTTCAGCGCCGCGGTGTACGCCGCCGACGCCGCCGGTGGCGAAGACGCGGATGCCGGCAAGCGCGGCGATAATCATCGTCGTGGTGACGGTGGTCGCGCCGTCCGCGCCCCGGGCGACGAGCACGGGCAGGTCGCGGCGCGACGCTTTCGCCACGCCCCTCCCCTTCTTGCCCAGGTATTCGATTTCTTCCGGCGTCAGGCCGGCCTTCAGGCGGCCGCCGATGACGGCGATGGTCGCCGGCACGGCGCCGTTTTCGCGGATGGTCTGTTCCACCCGCAGCGCAGTCTCCACGTTCTGCGGATACGGCATTCCATGGGAGATAATGGTCGATTCCAGCGCCACCACAGGCTTCCCGGCCGCTTTCGCAGCCGCCACCTCCGGTGACAGGTCCAGGTATTTGTTCATAGCTGTAGATTTTTCATTTCAGGATTGACGGCGGCCGGGCTTTCCACGGCGCAGCGGGCGCAGAGGAGGCCGATGCGGGCGCTTTCGGCTACGCTCGCCTGCGGTCCGGCATGCACGATGCCGGCCAGCAGCGCGTCTCCGCCGCCCGTGACGCTCCGTACGATACAAGGCAGCGCAGGGTACTCGTACAATTGGCCATCGGCATGGACACGAAGCCCTTCGGCACCAGCGCTTTCATAGAAGCGGGTTATGCCTTCGATACCGGCAAGTGATTCATATTCAAGTGCATTCGATTTCAAGGCAAAGACGGACTTCCGGTGGGATAGCGTCATTGCCTCCCGGATTCTTCCAGCCTTTGAGACGGAAACCGCATCGAGATACAGCGGCCGTTCGCAATGGTCGATCAGGAAGGCAAGCGTTGCGGGCATCAAGTTGGAATCGGCCACGACCGCATCGGCGGCGTTGATGACATCCAGCCTGGCGGCCATCCAGGCCGTGTCCATCCCCTCGACGGCATCCATGTCCGCGATGCCTCCGACGAGTTCGCCATCAGCATTGTTGACCGAGACGAAGAACGAGTGCGTATGTTCGTCCGCGATATCGCAATGGCCCGTGCCGATACCGATTTCCCGGCAGGCCTTTTCGATGACGGGGCCGAAAACCCCGCCCCCGAAGATGGTCAGAAGTTCCACTTCGTCGCCCAGCAGCACCAGGTTATGGGCAATGTTCCTGCCCACGCCTCCCCAGGACACATGGACCTTCCCCGGGTTGGAATCCCCCACCCGGAAAGCCTGGGCCGATGTCGCCGTAATGTCCACATTCGCCCCGCCGATGACACACACTTTCATACGCAGCCCAAAGTTACGGCCTTTTTGCCACCCTTGCAAACTTTCGTGTCGGAGGCCATCCACCCGGCCACTTCCTGTGTGGCAGTTTGGCGGCAGTGCGGGTAACGTCCCGGAAACAGGGACGTCACCCGCAAAAAATGGGCAAAAACGAAGGTAACGTCCCCGAAATAGGGACGTTACCCGCAGCCATTACCAGAGCCAAGCCATTTTTCTCAAGGAAGGTCCGATAAAGGTATTACCGTACCCGCAGGACGGATGTAAGTGGAGATGATGTAAGAATCCGTATTGGAATAATGATGATGGAGCACGCCATCCTCGAAGACAAAGACATCCAAATCGGTGATGAGGTACCCCTCTTCGCTGACGGAATAGGTCGATTCGTGTATTCCGCGAGGTGTTTTCCGTTTGATGGTGGATGCGGATATCTCAAGCGTAAAGTCATCCGTCTCGGCCAGCTTCCATTTCCCGAGGGCACGATTTGCCACCCCCGCCTCGCCTTTTGCCGGCGGCGCTTGCCTCTTCACGAACCTGTCACCATTTTCCCCGGGCTCCTGAAGGACCTGATTGCCGATGACAAAGAATCGGTCACACTCGAATGGGCCGGAATAGGAGAGAATCCTACTTCCGTCAAAAGACGCGAACTCATACGGCCTGAGCGGTTCGCCCCACACATCCAAGGTCGGATACTCCTTCAGAAAACAGCGACCGACCCAGCGGCGGGTCATGTTTTCCCGGATTCCGTCCTTGCCGATGATGTAGCAGTCCCCCGTCCGGGGATTCTCCCAACATCCGTAAACCCACTCGAAACCATCCGGAAGCGGCTGGGCCATCAGGCCCTCTCTGGATAGACCGATGACCGCGACAGCAAATAGGAAGCAGATTATTCTTTTCATCTGATAACCAGGATTGTTGCTACCAGCCATGCTGCAAAGGCCGTTCCAAAAGACAAACGATCAACGGCCCCCGCCAACATCCTCTTTTCGCCAAACAGCCGCACATCGGCACCACCTATGGGCATGCAGGACGCCCCACCATGTGCGCCAAGGGCCGAATACGGGCTCTGGCGCACCGCAATAACCGATTCGGCGCGCTGAACAGGCACTCCCGTGCGGCTATTTGGCGGAATCTGCACGAGGTGCGCCCGGTGGTGCATAAGAAGGGACACCGGGCGCGGAAAGAGGGCATTAATGTGGCCGGTGGTGTCGGATTTGGGACACTGGGCGCGATGGTGGCGAAGAGGGGTGTGATCTTTTGGGAGGGAGGCCGCAATTGGAGCTTTCAAATATAAAATATTTGAGAAAGTTTTGTTATCTTTGTAAATTACAATTCTTGTGCACAGGATATGGATTTTACGCAGGCGAAACAGCGGATTGAGTGGCTGAAGGCGGTTCTCTGGGAGAACAGCCGGAAGTACTATGTGGAGAACGCGCCCACGATGTCGGACTACGAGTACGACCAGCTGATGCACGAGCTGGAGGACCTGGAGAAGCAGTATCCGGAGTACCGGACGGCAGACTCCCCTACCCAGCGCGTGGGCAGCGACCTGGAAACGCCTGAGAGCCAGAGCATCGAGGCGGGCGCCGGGAAGGAGTTCGCGAAATATCCGCACAAGTATCCGATGCTGTCGCTGGGCAATACGTACAGCATCGCCGAGGTGGAGGAATTCGCGGAAAGGGCTACGAAGACACTGGAAACTCCGTTCACCTGGTGCTGCGAACTCAAGTTCGACGGCACAGCCATTTGCCTGACTTACCGGAACGGCAAATTGTTCCGGGCCCTCACCCGCGGCGACGGTGTGGTGGGTGACGATGTCACCGCCAATGCCCGGAAAATCGCAAACATCCCTGAGACCCTCCGCGGAGAAGGCTGGCCGGCGGAGTTCGAGATCCGCGGCGAGGTGCTGATGCCCTACGAGTCTTTCGACCGGCTGAACCGGGAGCGGGAGGCCAATGAGGACCAGCCGTTCGCGAATCCCCGCAATGCGGCCAGCGGCTCGCTGAAGCTGCAGGATCCGGGTGAGGTCGCGAACCGCGGCCTGATGTGCACGCTGTACCACATTCCGGTCGGGCAGGTGGACTACCCTACCCACGACGAGGCCCTGAAGGCCGCCCAGTCCTGGGGACTTCCCGTCTCCGACGAGCGCCGCATTTGTCGCAGCATCGACGAGATCGAGGCTTTCATCGCCCATTGGGATACGGCCCGCAAGCAGCTTCCGTATGCCACCGACGGCATTGTCATCAAGATCAACGAATTGGACGCCCAACGCACGCTCGGCTATACGGCCAAGTCCCCGCGCTGGGCGGTCGCATATAAATTCAAGGCGGAACGGGCCCTGACTCCGATCCTGTCCATCGACTACCAGGTGGGCCGTACCGGTGCTGTGACGCCCGTCGCGAACATGGAACCCGTGTTCCTGTCCGGGACGATGGTCAAACGGGCTACCCTCGTGAACGAGGACCAGATGGCCATGCTGGACATTCACGAAGGCGACTGGGTGTATGTGGAGAAAGGCGGAGAGATCATTCCCAAGATCACCGGCGTGGAGGAATCCAGGCGGCAGCCCGGCGCGAAGCGTCCGGCCTTCCCGACGGTGTGCCCTGACTGTGGCACGCCGCTCGTGAAGCCCGAGGGCGAAGCCAAGTGGTTCTGCCCCAACACCGACGGCTGCCCCACCCAGATCAAGGGCAAGCTCGTGCACTTCCTCGGCCGCAAGGCCATGAACGTGCTCGCAGGCGATGCCACGGTGGACCAGTTGTACAACCTGGACCTGGTGAAGACCCCGGCCGATTTCTACGACCTCCGCGAAAGCCAGCTCGTGATGCTGGAAGGCTGGAAGGAGCGCGCGGCACAGCGGTTCCTGGACAGCCTCCGGGAGTCCAGGAACGTGCCCTTCGAGCGCGTCCTGTTCGCCATCGGCATCCGCTACGTGGGTGAGACCACGGCGCGGGACATCGCCCGGCATTTCGGGGATATCGACACGCTGGCGCAGGCCTCGAAGGAGGAACTGGCCGCCGTACCGGAGGTGGGTGAGGTGATTGCCGAGAGCGTTTACAAGTATTTCCGCGACGAGCGTCATCTGAAAGAAATCGAGCGCCTGAAGGCAGCCGGCCTGCAGATGGCCGTGGTCCGGAAGGCGGAGAACGCCTCCGATGCCCTCGCGGGCAAGACCATCGTCATCAGCGGCAACTTCTCCGTCTCCCGTGATGAAATGAAGGCCCTCATCGAGGCTAATGGCGGCAAGAACAGCGGTTCCGTCTCCGGCAAGACCGCCTTCCTGCTGGCGGGCAGCAAGCCCGGCCCCGAAAAGATCAGGAAAGCCGAATCCCTGGGCATACCCATCCTGGATGAGGAAGCGTTCCGCAAGCTCCTCCCGGAAGGTGCTTTGCCGGAAACGCCCCAGGACAACAATTCCGAATTGACCCTGTTCTAACCCATGAAAGTGTTTGACCGAATCGCGCATTGGACGCAAGTCCGGATCCGCTGGGCGACCATCGTCGTCAAGCGGATCGTCCGGTTCATCACGCATGATATGTGGTACCTGAACATGGAGGACCTGTCCCGCTGGAAGAAGCGGGGCGTGGAGGACCTCAAGACTATTTTCGTCATGCTCAAGGTCTTTTCCGACCAGAAGATCGGCTACCAGATCACGGCCCTCGCCTACCAGAGCATGATGTCGGTGGTCCCGTTTATCGCCATCGGCCTGTACCTGACGAACGGAATCGGCATCGCCGACCAGTTCAGTGCATTCCTGCATGCGAACATCAGTAATCAGCGGCTGATCAACTATCTTCTGGCAGCTTCGGAGAAGATTATCACGACGGCGGAATCGGGCCTGTTCGGCTTCATCAGCATGGCTTCCTTCCTGTGGATCCTCCTTTCGCTGATGCTCACGGTCCGGCGCGTGTTCAACAACGTGTGGCAGGCGAAGGAGAAACGCAGTTTCTTCCGGGTGCTCGGCATCGGCATTGCGATCCTCATCCTGTCCCCTTTCGTGATTGTCCTGTTCTTCTCCGGCTCGGTCGTGTATTCGACCGTGCTGGACTATATCGTTCCGAGCGGCCTGTTCTTCTCGGACCATTTGAAAAACTTCCTGTCCTGGGCCCTGTTCGCCGGCGCATCCGTCCTCATCCTGACGGCCATGTACAAGTATCTGCCGGCGGCCGTGGTCAAGACGCGTCCGGCTTTCAAGGCGGCGCTCATTGCCGGCATCGGTTTCACGGCCGTGCAATATCTCTACCTGGAGACGCAGGTCCTGGTGGCCAAGCAGAACGCCATTTACGGCGTGCTGGCCGCCCTCCCGCTTTTCATGATCTGGCTGAACCTGGGATGGACGATCATCCTGTACGGAGCTGAACTGTCCTATGCTTTCCAGCATGCGAACCATCTGAACCCGAGTGAGGTGCTATGAGTTATTCCGAGTTTACCGAGAAAGATTACGAGCTCATCGACCGTGACTGGCAGGTGCTGTATGCATCGGCCGCGAAACGGTGCGCGGACGCCCGTGAACTGGAAACTGTCTGTCAGGCCTACGCGTTTGCGAACGAGGCCCATAAGAATGTCCGCCGCCGCAGCGGAGAGCCGTACATGCTCCACCCCATCGCGGTGGCCCAGATCGTCGTGGACGACATCGGCCTGGGCTACAAGTCGATATCTGCCGCTCTCCTGCATGATGTGGTGGAGGATACTGACTATACGGTGGACGACCTCCGTGACCGCTTCGGCGACAAGATCGCCAGCCTCGTGGACGGTCTGACCAAGATCAAGAACGTCCTGGACAACGAGAACAAGGACCTCAGCGCCCGGAGCCTCCAGGCGGAGAATTTCAAGCGGATCCTCCTCACGCTGAACGACGACCCGCGCGTGGTCCTGATCAAGCTGGCCGACCGCCTGCACAACTGCCGCACCATCGAGTTCATGCCCGAGCACAAGCGGGACAAGATCCTGAGCGAGACGATGTTCGTGTTCATCCCGCTCGCCCACCGGCTGGGCCTGTACAGCGTCAAGTCCGAGCTCGAGAACATCTGGCTGCGCTACAAGGAACCCGACGCCTACCGGGACATCAGTACGAAGATCAACCGGAATATCCAGCAGCGGGCGAAGGAGATCAACGCCTTCATCGTGCCCATTGACGAGGCCCTGAAGAAGGCCGGATTCCGGTATGAGATCAAGAAGCGGGTGAAGACGCCGTATTCGGCCTGGCACAAGATGCAGGTCAAGCAGATTCCCTTCGAGCAGGTGTACGACCTGTACGCCATCCGGATTATCTTCGATCCCGACCGCGACAACGGCGAATCGGAGCGCGACCAGTGCTACCATGTCTTCTCCATTATCACCGGCATCTACCGGTATATGCCCGAACGTCTGCGCGACTGGGTGAAGCATCCCAAGAGCAACGGCTACGAGGCCCTGCACTGCACCTTGCTCAGTCCTTCCGGTATCTGGGTGGAAGTCCAGATCCGCACCCGGCGGATGGACGATATCGCCGAGAAAGGTATCGCGGCCCACTGGACCTACAAGCAGAACGGCTACGTGAGTGAGAACGACAGCGAAATGGACCTGTGGCTGGAGCGGATCAAGGAAGTGCTGGTGAACCCGGACGTCAATGCCCTGGAACTGCTGGACATTATCCACAACGACCTTACCAGCGCGGAAATATACGTGTTCACCCCGAAGGGCGAACAGCGCGCCATCGAGAAGGGCGCGACGGTCCTGGACTTCGCCTACCTGATCCATACGGAGGTGGGCAACAAGGCCATCGCCGCCAAGGTCAACCAGCGGCTGGTGGCCCTGAACTACGTCGTCAAGACCGGAGACCAGGTCGAGATCATCACGGCCTCCGAGGAGCATCCCAAGCGGGAATGGCTCCAGTTCCTCAAGACACGGAAGGCCCGGAACCTCGTCATGGACTATTTCCGGAACGAGCGGAAGCAGACGGTCGATTACGGTCGGCAGCTCCTGGAAGAACAGGTGAAACTGCACGGTTCCAAGCTCGACGAAGCGATGGTCCAGCGTATCGAGGCCGCCTATGGGGCCACGGACCGCGAAGAGTTCTTCTATAAGATCGGCATTGGCGCCGTGAAGCTCGACAACCTGGCGGCTGTCCTGAAATCCAAGCAGCGCTATTCCCTCCTCCGCCGGATCTTCTCCCCGCAGAAGGAAAAAGTCAAGGAGCAGGAGGTGGAATACATTATCGGCGGCAAGGACGACGACGGGCGGCAGTTCATCATTGCAACCTGCTGCAACCCGATTCCCGGCGATGCCGTGGTGGGTATCAAGTCGCCCGACGGCCGGATTACGGTCCACAAGAAATCCTGTCCGGTCGCCGAGGAGATCGCCGCCACGCACGGCGACTGGGTGGTCGTCCCCAAATGGCTGGAGGCCGCCGAGGCGAAGGCGTTCCTGGTACGGATTTCGCTGAAGGGACTGGACCGGATGGGCCTGCTGAACGAAATCTCCCGCTTCCTGTCCCTGGTCATGGGGGCCAACATGCGGCGGCTGAACCTCAGCGCGGACAACGGCATCTTCGAAGGATATATCGACCTGTACGTAAACAGCAAGGACGTGCTGGAAAAGATCCTGAAGAAGCTCACGACCATCGAGGGCATCGAATCGGTGTCCCGTATCGACCTGTAATGACATGCATATGAAGCGATTCAAGAAATATCTTCCGCTCATCCCGGCCGCCCTGGTCCTCGGGGCGATGATGTTCCCGTCGGGGTGCGCGAACACCACCACCCCGCCTACGGGCGGTCCGAAGGACACCATCCCGCCGGTGCTCCTGAAGACCCTCCCGCTTCCCGGAGCGGTCAACGTGCCCACGCACAAGACCCAGCTCAAGTTCACTTTCGACGAGTACGTGGTGGTCAAGGATGCGAACAACATCTTCCTGTCTCCCCCGTTGGAGAAGAAACCCAAGTACCGGATGTCCGGAAAGACGCTCGTTGTCTATTTCGAATCCGACCTGGACACCAACCGGACCTATACCCTGGACCTCACGGGCGCCATCGCCGACAACAACGAGGGTAACATGTATGAAGGGTTCACCCTCGTCTTCTCCACGGGTTCGCAGATTGACTCGATGTGCATGACGGGCCTCGTCCAGGACTGCAACACCTTGAAACCCCTGAAGGGGGCGACAGTCCTCCTGTACAAGGACCAGGCCGATTCCGCCATCTTCCTGCACCGTCCGGATGCGGCGGCGAAAACCGACGACTGGGGTTTCTTCAGCATCCGGAACATCCAGGACACCACGTACCGGGTGTACGCCCTGAAGGATGCGAACAACAACAATATGTACGAACCCGACCAGGAGAGCGTCGCCTTCCTGGACGAGCCGTTCCATCCCAAGACCGTCATCAACGACTCCCTGTACGAGTTCAAGAAATTCAACATGAAGGACACGGCGCTGTGCCTGGCGCGAAAGACGGACGTGGAGCTGAACGTATTCCGCGAGAAGCCTTCCAAGCAGTTCATCGTCAAGAAAGAACGGGTGGGCCTGCGGACGGCATACCTGACCTTCATGGCACCCGGCGCCAAGGTGAATTCCTTGAAATTCAAAGGATTGCCCAAGGAGAAACTGATCTCCCAGTTCAACCCGCAGCTGGACAGCCTGGAACTCTGGGTGAACGACCAGCGGAAGATGCCCGACACCCTGTTCCTGCAGATCAATTACGACAAGACGGACACCCTTGGGAACCTGGTCCCGACAGATGAGGAGGTGAAGCTCGCCCTGGACAAGAAAATGCGGGCGGAATTGCAGAAGAGTTCCCAGCGGGATATCAAGCATCAGGATACCATCGCCGTCTTCAAGGGTGAGGTGGATCCGACGACCGTGGAGCAATACGGCTTCTCGGTGGAGTTCCAGTATCCGCTTATCCAGGATGCGTGGGATTCACTGGTCTTCCGTTCCGTGAACCCGCGCCAGCAGGAAAAGATCGAGAAATACACCGTGACGAAGGACCCGAATAACCTGCGGCGGTATACGATCATGCCGCGGGAGAAACTGATGGACGGTTTCGACTATTTCCTGAAGATCCCCCACCGGAAGTTCCGCGACGTGAACGGCTACTACAATGACAGCACGGAGTTGAAGGTGACCCTGCCCAAGGATGAGAAGCTGAGTTCCATCTCCCTCGAGATGTCGCATGTCAAGAACCGGTATATCGTGGACCTGCTCAGCGAGAAGCGCGACAAGGTGATCCGCAGTTTCACCGTGGATGCGGACCAGACCGTCCTGTTCCCGTATGTGAAGGCGGGCAAGTACTGCCTCCGCATTACGGAGGACCGCAACAAGAACGGCCTGGTGGATACGGGCAGCATCCTGGAGCACCGGCAGCCGGAGAAGGTCATGTTCTTCAAGATCAAGGACCAGTTCCTGCTGGACATCCCGGAACGGACGGAATATACCCAAAAGATCGACATGGAGGAACTGTTCAAATGAGAAAGGCCGTAATCCCCATCCTGCTGGCCTTATCTCTGGCCGCCCTGCCCCTTTCCGCGCAGGATAACAAGAAGAAATCCATCGATCTCGAACAGGAGTTCTTCCAGCTGCCCGATTCCGTTACCAACGAATGGCTGGACAACGCTCCCATGCCCAAGAAAGCCCGGATCAACGATTACTGGATCGTGGGCGTCCACGGTGGCGTTTCCTTGCAGCACGGCTTTTTCAACCCGCCGCGCCAGGTCAGTTTCTATCTCAACAAGCCGGTGTACGGTTTCTCCATCACGCGTTTTGCGACCATGATGAACTCGTTCCCGAACCTCGGGATGGAAGTGGGCTTCCAGCACAATTACGAGGGTTACCAGTTCAAGGAATACGAGGTGGACGGGAGAAAGTACCGGCAGGACATCGACGGTGCCTACCAGGCCTATTTGGAGGTTCCGGAGGCGTTTATCGTTACGCACGGACATATCGACATGGGCCAGTACGTGAAAATGAATGTCAAGGTGGGTATGTTCGGCGGATATCGGATGAATATCACCCGCGAGGGCCCTTACGTCGATCCTGCCATTGTCCATGAATTCCAGGCGTCGGACAACCGCTGGACCTACGGTATCCAGGGCGGGCTGGGCTTCGGCCTGATGTTCGATCCGATCGAGATCCATCTGGGCGTGCAGGTCAAGTGGGGCTGGTCCCCGTTCTACAAGCCTGACACGTACAGTCCGTATTATTATCGCTTCGCCTATCCGCTGGACGGTGCCGTCACCCTGGGTGTCTATTACCAGTTGACCAAGCGTCGGGGCCATTCCCGGACGGCGCTCCGCCGGCTGGCCCGCGACTATATGGAGCAGGAAAGGGAACAGAAACAGCAATAACGATGGAAACACGCGTAGTCAAGGTAGGTAACGTCCTCATCGGAGGAAGCAACCCGGTCGTCGTCCAGACGATGTGCAATACCCATACGTACGATGTCGATGCCACCGTGGCGCAGACGCTGCGGCTGGCGAAGGCCGGTGCGCAGCTGGTGCGCATCACGGTTCCCGGCCTGCAGGATGTCCCGCATGTACGGGAGATCAAAGCCCGGGTGCGTGAGGCGGGCTGCCACGTTCCTTTGGTCGCCGACATCCATTTCTCCTCGGAAACGGCCATCGCCGTAGCCTCCGTCGTGGAAAAGGTCCGGATCAATCCGGGCAACTTCCACAAGGACCACGCCGAGGCCCGGCGCCAGTTCGCCCTGTTCCTCGAAGAATGCAAGAAGTACGGGACGGCCATCCGGATCGGCCTGAACCACGGATCGCTGGGCGCCTATATCGTCGAGCAATACGGGAATACGCCCCGGGCCATGGCCCTGGCGGCCATGGAGTGGGTCGAGATGTGCCTCGATGCGGAATTCTACCAGGTCGTCGTCTCGCTCAAGGCCAGCAACACCGTCGTGATGATCGAAGCGTACCGGGAACTTGCCCGGATGATGCAGGAACGCGGCGTCGTGTTCCCGCTCCATGTGGGCGTGACGGAGGCCGGTAACGGCGACTCCGGCCGCATAAAGTCTTGCGTAGCCATCTCCACCCTTCTCGCCGAAGGCATCGGCAACACCGTCCGTGTCTCCCTGACGGAAGATCCGGAGAACGAAATCCCCGTCGCGCAGTACCTGGCTGACCGGTACTCCCCCTGTCATTTCGAGCGGAGCGAAGCGGAGTCGAGAAATCTCTCCGACCGTGACCTCACGATCCTGAAGGCCGCGTGCGATTACGGAAAGCCTTTGCTGGACCGTACCATCGATACGGTGTCTTTCCCGGAGCTGGAGCCTGCATTCGGCGCGTACTTGGCCGATGAACTGTTGCAGGCGTGCCGGCGGAAGTTCTATCGGCCCGAATACATCGCCTGCCCGGGCTGCGGCCGGACGATGTACAACCTGCAGGAAGCCTTCGAGGCCGTCAAGGCCCGGACCGGCCACCTGAAGGATGTCGTTATCGCCGTGATGGGCTGCATCGTGAACGGCCCGGGCGAAATGGCCGACGCTGACTGGGGCTACGTGGGTGAAGGCGGCGGCAAGGTGACGATCTACCGCGGCAAGGAGCCTGTCCTGCGGCACATTCCCGACAGCGAGGCTGTCGACAAACTGGTTGAACTGATTGAATCCGAGCAATGAAACGAACCATCCTGACCCTTCTGACCGCGCTGTTGTGCGCCTTGTCTTTCGCACAGGAGAAGACTACTTACCTGGTCGCCCATCGTGATACCTGCGACCTGTTCATGGACGTATATGAGCCGGTTGCCATCCCAGGCGACACGCTCGACAGGCCCACCATCCTGTTCGTCTTCGGCGGCGGCTTCGTCATGGGCCGGCGGGACGACCCGTGGGTGATGCCCTGGTTCAAGCTGCTGAACGAGAACGGTTACCGGGTGGCTTCCGTCGATTACCGCCTGGGACTCAAGGGAGTCCGGATGCGGTTCGACCTGTTCCACCTGATCCAGAGCGCGAATTACACCAAGAAAGCCGTGGACATGGGCGTGGAAGACGTGTTCGCTTCCGTCCGTTACCTGGCGGACCATCCGGAGATCGGCGTTGACATGGACAACATCGTCATTTCCGGCAGTTCCGCTGGGGCGATGATTTCCCTTTCCTGCGAGCTCGAGGCCTGCAACCGGACCGTGCGCGCGGAAATCCTCCCCGAGGGCTTCCATTTCGCCGGCGTGATGTCCTTCGCGGGCGCGATCATGTCTGATACGGGGAAACCGGCCTATCAGCGGACACCCTGCCCGCAGCTGCTCATCCACGGCACCCAGGACGGCGCCGTCGCCTATGACAAGATGGGATTCGGCCGATGGGGCATGTTCGGCAGCAGCTACCTGGTGAAAGAGGTCCTGGAGCCGAAAGGTTATACCTACCAGATTTACCGCTATAAGGACCACAGCCACGACATGGCCGCGAACATGCTGGCCAACTGGCCGGAAGAGAAACGTTTCCTGGAAGTGTCCGTGATGGGCAAGCAGCCGCTTGTCATTGACAGCATGGTGGACGACCCGACGATGCCCGTCCTGCGGTCAGCGTCGGTCACCCTGGACGATATCTATTGATAATCACCCCCGTATTTCGGGGAGAACGGCCATGACCGTCTCCACGGCCTTGACCTTGTCGCCGAGCTTCACTTTGATCTCGGCGTCGAGGGGCAGGAACATGTCGATGCGGGAACCGAACTTGATGACGCCGCACTGGTCGCCGCGGTTCTCCATGTTTCCGGGTTCGGAATAGCAGACGATGCGGCGTGCGAAGGTGCCCGCGATCTGCTTGAAAAAGACTTCTCCGTACTTGTTCATCAGGCAGCTGGAGGAATGCTCGTTCAGCTCGGAAGACTTGGGATGGAAGGCGAGCAGGTACTTCCCCGGATGGTACTGGTAGTAGGTCACTTTCCCGTTCACCGGCCAGAAGTTGCAGTGGACGTCGAAAAAGTCCATGTACACGGAAATCTGGATGCAGTCCCGCTGCAGATACTCCTTCTCAAAAACCTTCTCGAGGATGACCACCTTGCCGTCCGCCACCGACGTGACGAGGCGGTCGTTCTCGTAGTCCGGGACGGTGCGGTTCGGCACCCGGAAGAACCAGGTGATGAAGCACATGAAGACGACGAGGATGACCGAGATCGGGATCGAGACCCACGGGTTGTGGATGAATCGCGCATTCAGCCAGATCAGGACGGCGCAAATGCACCAGGCGATGAGGATGGTCTCGTAGGAATCCTTGTCGATGCGAATGCTGTGGATGAGTCTTTTCATAGGCGGAGGTAGGCTACAGCAGGCCGATGATTACCAGATAGATGACACCGGCGGGAATGGCGAAGAGGGCGCTGTCGAAGCGGTCCATCATCCCCCCGTGCCCGGGTATGATGTTACCGGAGTCCTTGATCTCGCACACGCGCTTCCACTGGGATTCGAACAGGTCGCCGAACACGCCGGCGACATGCATGATGACAGACAGGATGACGGCGTGGTACCAGGGATAGGTCCAGAGGCCCGTCCAGACCAGGATAAGGCCCGCCAGGACGGCGAAAACGAGACCGCCCCAGAAACCGGCCCAGGTCTTCTTCGGGGAGACGCTCGGGAAGAGCTTCTTGCTGTATTTGCCCAGCAGCATCCCGATGCAGTAAGCGCCTACGTCGGAGGCCCAGATGATGATGAAGAAGGCGAGCATCGGGCGGCCGTCGAACTGTCCGGCCTGGTCCAGGACTACGAAGCTGGAGAGCGTGAGCGGCGCCGCGATGTACAGCAGGCCCGTGTACAGGAAGGAGAAGAGCTTGAAATCGGCCTTGTCCTTGACCATCAGGGTGGAAACCATCAGCACGAGCAGCAGGATGGCGCTGACGCCCACGAGCCGGATGTCCAGGCGGAAGGCCATAACGAAGAACAGGGTCAGGAACGAACAGCATCCCAATACGATGGCCAGGGCCCGCGTCCGTGGGAACAACTCCCCCATCGTCATGCGGTAGAACTCGTACAGCATCGTCACCATCATGAAGGTGATGAGGGCGGCGTACAGGTACTTGTTCACGAGAAGGCCACCGATGACGATGGCCAGGAAACAGATGCCCGAAAGGGTCCTTTTGACGGTATTATTCATGCTCCTCGGTTTCAGGCGCGGGCTGCTCCTCTTCCGCCGGTTTCACCTTGGGGCCGAGGATCCGCTCGATGTCTTCCGCAAAGATAACTTCTTTTTCGAGAAGAAGCGCGCCCATCTGCATAAAACCGTCCTTGTGCTCCTCGATCAGGCGGTACGTCCGGTCGTGGACTTCCTGGACGATGGCCTTGACTTCCTCGTCCATCAGTTCGGCCGTCTTCTCGGAATAGGGCTTTGTGAGGTTGTAGCCCCGGGCGCCGGTGGAGTCGTAGAAGGAAAGGTTGCCCACCTTGTCGCTCATGCCGTAGTACTGGACCATGCTGTAGGCCATGCCTGTCATGCGTTCCAGGTCGTTCAAAGCGCCCGTGGAGGGCTCTCCATTGAGGATTTCCTCCGCGACGCGCCCGCCGATGAGGGAGCACATGCGGTCCATCATCACGCTGCGGGACCAGTTCTTCCGCTCTTCCGGAAGGTACCAGGTCAGGCCGAGGGCGTTGCCGCGGGGGATGATACTCACCTTGAATACCGGATCCGCGTACGGGAGGAGCCAGCCCACGAGGGCGTGTCCCGCCTCATGGTAGGCCGTCGTCCGCTTCTCCGCAGGTGACATGATGGTGTTGTTCTTGCGCTCGAGACCGCCGATGATGCGGTCCACGGCGTCCAGGAAGTCCTGCTGGCTCACGGTCGCGTGGTTGCGGCGGGCTGCTGTCAGGGCGGCCTCGTTGCACACGTTCGCGATGTCGGCGCCGGAGAATCCCGGGGTATGCTTGGCCATGAACTCCACGTTGAAGTCCGGATCCACCTTGATGCCGCGCAGGTGCACCTGGAAGATTTCCTCACGCTCCTTGAGCTCCGGGAGTTCGACGTGGATCTGCCGGTCGAAGCGGCCGGCGCGCATGAGGGCCTGGTCCAGGATGTCCGCCCGGTTGGTGGCGGCGAGGACGATGACACCGGAATTGGTGCCGAATCCGTCCATTTCCGTCAGCAACTGGTTCAGGGTGTTCTCCCGTTCGTCATTGGAGGTAAAGCCGCCGTTTTTCGCGCGGGCGCGGCCCACAGCGTCGATTTCGTCGATGAAGACAATGCACGGGGCTTTCTCCTTGGCCTGTCGGAAGAGATCGCGGACGCGGGATGCGCCCACGCCGACGAACATTTCCACGAAGTCGGAACCGGAGATGGAGAAGAACGGCACGTTCGCCTCCCCTGCCACGGCCTTCGCCAGGAGCGTCTTGCCGGTGCCCGGAGGGCCGACCAGCAGCGCGCCCTTTGGAATCTTGCCGCCAAGGGCCGTGTATTTCTTCGGATTCTTGAGGAAATCGACGATTTCCATGACTTCCTCCTTCGCGCCGTACAGGCCGGCGACGTCCTTGAAAGTGACCTTGACTTCGTCCTTGTCGGCGAGCTTGCCGGTCGCCTTGCCCACGTTGAAGGGATTGCCCATGCCGCCGCCGGCACCGCCGGCGCCCCGGTTCATGCCCCGGAACATCCACACCCAGAAGAGGATGAGGAGGAGCGTGGGGAAAATCCACTGGGCCAGTTCGGCCCAGGTATGGTCGGCGTTCTGGATGACCACCTTGAACTGCTCGCCCACCGGCAGGTTCTCGTTCAGTTTCGCGAAGTTCTCCTCCGGATCGAACCGGGCGGAGACCAGGAAGTAGAAATGCGGCGCCCGGCGCGGGACGGCCCCGCCCGGGAACTGGTCGGCATACTTGGCCAGGCGCTCCGGGCGGACCTTGATCTCGCCCCGGATATCGTTCCGCACGAAGACGATCTCCTCGATGTCGCCCGACTGGGCCATCGTCTGGACCTGCTGCCATTCGATCTTCTGAGGTTCGGAGGACTGCTGGTTCGAGAACAGCAGCCAGCCGATGCCGAGGATCAGCAGGATGTACAGCCAGGAGAAATTGAAGGAAACACGGAAAGTCTTTCCGCCCTTCGGATCTTTCTTTTTGTCAGCCATTTATGCTTCGGGTTTTTTGGCCGCGGGCTTCTTGCGCTCCTTGTATTCCTTGCGGGGAAGGTCCGCCCAGAGGTCTTCCAGGCGGTAGAATTCGCGGTATTCCTTGAGGAAGATGTGGACGACGATGTGGCCGTAGTCCTGGATGATCCAGAAATTGTTGCCCTCGCCCTGGGAACGCCAGAGCTTGTGGCCCTCTTCCTGCATCTTTTCGGCGATGTTGTCGGCGATGGCGCCCACCTGGGTGGTGTTGGAGCCGTCGCACACCACGAAGAAGTCCGTGATGGCGCCGTCCATCTTGCGCATATCGAGCGAGACCACGTCCTGGCCTTTCTTGTCCAGGATTGCATCGGCGATCAGCCGAAGGTCGTGTGTAATCATATCGGGATTATTTGTAATTTTGCAGTACAAAGATACACAAAATCCGAACCAATGGAAAATGTCATGCGGATAAAGTGGTTCGAGGAGCTGGATTCCACCAGCAGCGAGCTTCTGCGGCACGTCGGGGACTATGACAATTTGTCAGTGGTCGCCGCTGTGAACCAGACGGCGGGGCGCGGCCAGCGCGGGAACCGCTGGTTTTCTGCCCCCGGCGATAACCTTACATTTTCCTTCCTGCTGCGGCCGGAAGCCCTCCCGGCCCGGGAAGTGATGGCCCTGACCTGCTTCGCGACGCTCGCAGTCCGGGATGCGCTCCGTGCGGAAGGCGCCGCAGCCGTCATCAAGTGGCCGAACGACATTTACGTGGGCAAGCGGAAGATCTGCGGGATGCTCGTGGAGAACGGCCTGGAAGGGGCGGACATCGCCTGGTCCGTCATCGGCATCGGCATCAACCTGAACCAGACGGTCTTTCCGGGCGGGGTCCTGAATCCCACCTCCCTCAAACGGCTCACCGGAAAGACTTACGACCCGGTTTCCTTCCTGGAGAACCTCTGTCGCGGTTTGGAATCCCGCCTGCCCGACTTGGGGACGCCGGAGACCCGGAAGGCGCTCCGGGCCGCCTACGAGCGGGATTTGTTCCAGAAGAACCTGCCCGCCCGCTACCGGGATCTCGCGACCGGAGAAGAATTCATGGGAACGATCCGGGGCATCACGCCCGAAGGCCTCCTACGCATAGAAGCCGAAGGTCGTGAACGGACCTTCGGCTTCAAGGAAGTCAGTTATATCCTTTAGTCAACCTTCCCGCAGGGTGGCGACCGCGGCGGCGGGATCCTCCGCCCGGAAGACGGCGCTGCCGGCGACGAGAATGTCCACGCCGGCCTTGGCCAGGCGTCCGGCATTCTTCGGCGATACGCCGCCATCCACCTCGATGAGGGCCTTGCTGCCGATGCGTTTCAGTTCCGCCTTGACGGCCCGGACTCGGGCGTAGGTGTCTTCGATGAACTTCTGCCCGCCGAAGCCGGCGAAGACGCTCATCAGCAGCACGTAATCCACCTTCCCGAGGTACGGGAAGATCTTTTCCACCGGGACGTCGGGATTGATGACGATGCCCGCCTTCACCCCGAAGCTATGGATAAGGTCGATGACCGTATCCGTCTGATCCAATGCGGCTTCGTAGTGGAAGCTGATCATGGCGGCGCCCGCCTTTGCGAAGCGTTCCACGTACTTTTCCGGGTGGACGATCATCAGGTGTACGTCCATCGGCTTGCGCGCTTCCTGCGCGACGGCTTCGACGACCGGGAAACCGAACGAGATATTCGGGACGAAGGTGCCGTCCATGATATCCAGGTGGAAAATGTCCGCATGGGCATTGACCGTTTCCACCGCTTTCGCGAGATGGAGGAAGTCGGCGGCGAGGAGGGAGGGCGCGATCAGCATCTTACGAGAAATTGACGACGACATCCTTCAGGTGTTCGACGAACTTGTCCAGCGAGGCGAGCTCGAGCTTTTCGCCCGGGGCGTGTACGTTCCGGAGGGTGGGACCGAAGGAAATCATGTCCAGGTCCGGGAACTTTTCCAGGAACAGGCCGCATTCGAGGCCGGCGTGGATGGCCTTGACCTCGGGTTCCTTGTTGAACAGCCGGTTGTAGGAGTCCACGGAGACTTTCAGGATGCGGGAATCCAGGTTGGGTTTCCAACCGGGATACTCACCGTGGTGCTCCGCTTCGAAGGAACCCAGGAAGAAGGCCGCTTCCACTCTTTCCGCCATGGCGTGCAGCTCGGAGACGACTGAACTGCGCTGGCTTGTGATGACCTTGAGGACATCGCCATGGATATGCGCCGCAGCCAGGTTCGATGAGGTTTCGACCAGGCCGGGAATGTCCATGGACATCTTCTCCACTCCGTGCGGGATGCTCAGGAGCGTCATGATGATGCAGGCGGCGTCCCCTTCCTCGATCGGGCGGATGAGGGAGGCTTCCTCCGCGAAGACGACCTTTAGGTCCGGGTCGCTGGATTTGTACTCGGACCGGATGAGGGCTTCGAACTCTTCGGCTTCGGCCTTCCAGTCTTCAATGTCCGCCGCCGGGACGGCGATAACGGCTTCCGCCTCGCGGCAGATGGCGTTGGGCTTGTTCCCTCCCCCGATGGACAGGAGCTGGAAATCGTACTGGAGTTCGGTATACAGGAAGCGGATGAGAAGCCGGAGGGCGTTCGCCCGCTCCTTGTTGATATCGTCGCCGCTATGGCCGCCGCGGCCGCCGGTGACACGGATCTTCAGTGTCCGGTAACCCTTGCGCAGGGCTTCACGCTTGAATTCGAAGGTGGCGGTGGTGTCCATGCCGCCGGCACAGCCTACGAAGAGCTGGCCCTCGTCTTCGGAATCCAGGTTGATCAGGGTTTTCCCCTCGAAGAAGCCGGGCTCCAGCGCGAAAGCGCCGTCCATGCCGGTTTCCTCGGAAATCGTGAACAGGCATTCGAGCTTCCCGGTCGGAAGGTCGCTGTCAAGGAGGGCGAGACAGGCGGCGATGCCGATGCCGTCGTCCGCGCCGAGGGTGGTATTCTTCGCGACCATCCAGCCGTCTTCCACCTCATAGGGAATCGCCTGCGTGAGGAAGTCGAAATCGAAATGCGCGTTCTTCTCGCACACCATGTCCTGATGGGCCTGGAGAACGAGGATGGGAACGTTTTCCTTGCCAGGGGCGGCTTCCTTGACGATCACGACGTTGCCGGTCCGGTCGGTCCGGCATTCGAGGTGGCGTTTCGCGGCGAATTCCTGCAGGAAAGCGGTCATCGGACCTTCGTGTCCGGACTCACGGGGAATCCGGGTAATGTCCTTGAAAATGTCCAATACGGTATCAGCGGTCATATCATGCGTGTTTTGTTGCGTAAAGATACACAAAAAAACGGAACTTCAAGTCCCGTTTCCCACGTATATGGAAGGAATTCCTACCGTTCCACCGGAACGGCGACCATGTTCTCGATGTCCGTGACGTACTGACGGAAGGTCTTGTCGGTGGACATCAGGTCCTGGACGGTCGTACAGGCGTGCAGGACGGTGGCGTGGTCCTTGCCGCCGAGCTCGGAGCCGATGGTCGAGAGCGAGCAGTTGGGGATGAGGTTCCGGCACTCGTACATCGCGATCTGGCGGGCCTGGACGATCTGGCGCTTGCGGGACTTGGAGAGCAGGATGTCGCGGGTGATGTTGAAATACTCGCACACGGTGTCCACGATCAGGTCGATGGAGACGTCCGTCTGTTCCTCGCCGACGATCTTGCCGGTGATGCTTTCCGCCATGGAAACGGTGATTTCCTTGTGGCACAGGGTGGCATTCGCGATCAGGGAGATGAGCGTGCCCTCAAGCTCGCGGAAATTGGACTTGATCCGGGAGGCCAGGAAGGCCAGGACATCCTCGTCGATGGCGACGCCCTCACGGAAAGCACGGGCCTTGAGCATGGACAGGCGCGTTTCGTAATCCGGCTTGAAAAGCTCCACGGAGAGACCCCACTTGAAGCGGGAAAGGAGGCGCTCCTCGAAATTCTGCAGGTCCACCGGAGCGCGGTCCGAGGTGAAAATCAACTGCTTTCCGCTCTGGTGCAGATGGTTGAAAACGTTGAAGAACGCATTCTGGGAGCCCTGTCCGAGCAGGTCCTGGATGTCGTCCACCAGCAGGACGTCGATCTTCATGTAGAAGGCCATGAAGTCCACGAGGCGGTTGCCCTTGATGGCGTCCATGTACTGGGTCTTGAACTCGTTGCCGGTCACGTAGAGGACCACGAGGTCCGGATACTTCTCCTTGATGGCGATGCCGGTGGCCTGGATCAGGTGCGTCTTGCCGAGACCCGGTCCGCCGAAAATGAACAACGGGTTGAACGGAGTCCGGCCCGGGGCGTTGGAAATGTTGCCGCCGGCGTTGATGCCGAGCTTGTTGCACTCCCCTTCCACGAGGTTCGCGAAGCAGTAGACCGGGTTCAGCCGCGGGTCGATCTTCAGGCGCTGGACACCGGGGAAGACAAACGGGCTGGGGCTGCCGGACGGCTGCGCCGTGTTGATGGCGACCGTTTTGTTGGTCGGAGCCAGGCCATGGGAGGCCGGGAACACCATGGGCTTCTCCAACTGCACCGGGCGGACCATGTAATGGAGCTGGGCGCCGGCGCCGATGGCGCGCTTGAGCGTCATCTTGAGGAGATCCAGATAGGTGCCCTCGATGTAGTCGCGGAAGAAATCCGTGGGGACTTCCACGGTCAGGGTGCTCTCCACGAGGGAGACCGGACGGATGGGCTTGAACCACGTGTCAAACTTCTGCGGATCAATGTTGTTGGCAATGATCTGCAGACAGTTATTCCACACGGCAATATGTCTTTCTTGTCCGGTCACGAGGGATTATTCGATTGGTTTTGGATTGCAAAGATGGAGGAAAAATTCTTGATAACAAATTAAAAATCCTATTGCATTTTCAGAATTTTTTGTTTTTATTATTGTTGCGAAGTCCTCCGAAGGGCATTTAATTAATGCGTTGTGAATCAAGCGTTTAATTTTATAAAACTTTTACAGAATGCATCTCTCCGCGTTTCTTGTTTAGAAGAATTCAAAATTACTGAATTGCGGAAAAAGCCCTTTCAGACGCCTCTGCAAGGCAGGAAAATCAAGGAATGCGGGTGACCGTTTCACCATCCTTGGAGACCACGAAGCACCCCGGAAATTTCTTGTCCAGCTCCTTCTTTTTTTTGCGGACTGCGGAGAGGTCATTCCCGGTGACGAGGATGTACTTGTAAAGCTTGCCGGAGCGGACCTCGAGCGGGGTGTATCCCTTGAAGAAAGCGTCGCTCGCTTTCATCTTCCTGGAGGTGGCCAGGACCTGGACGCCATAGATGACGCCGGAAGGCTCCGCGACCTTCCCGGTCTCGGGTTTCGGTTCGGGTTTTGACTCGGTTTTGGTCTCCTGAGCGGATTCGGGCTTTGAGGGACGCTCTTGCGCGGTGGCCGTCGATGTGGAGCTGTCGTACCGCTTCTTGAAGGTTTTGATCGCCTTCAGGAGATTCTCAGCGATCCTGTCGCGGTCCTCCGGGGACCGCAGGGCCTTGAGGTCGTTCGGGTTGGTCATGAAGCCCACTTCGACGAGGACCGCGGGCATCGTAGTCCGCCAAAGCACCCAGAACGGATCCTGGGAGACGCCCCGGTTGTGCGGGATAGGCCCGCCTTTCATGGCGTTGGCGACATCTTCGGCGAAGACGAGGCTGTGCTCCAGGTGCGCGTTCTGCACCAGGCTGAAAAGAATGTAGGACTGGGGGTCTGACGGGTCGAAGCCCTGGTAGCGGGTCTTGTAGTCGTCTTCCAGGAGAATCACCGAGTTCTCGCGCTTGATCAGGTCCAGGTTCTTGCTGAACAGGTCGTTCCCCTCCCGGCTCGACTGGCCCAGGCAGTGGATGGAGTAGCCGTTCGCCGAGGTTCCCTTCGCCTGCGCGTTGACATGGATAGAAATGAACAGGTCTGCACCCAGGTCGTTGGCGATGTCCGCACGGCCGCTCAGGGTGACGAACCTGTCGTCGGAACGCGTAAGGACGGTTTTTACGTCCGGCAGGGACTCCCCGATTTTCCGGGAAAGGCGCTGGGCAATGTCCAGGGCCACGTTCTTCTCCCGGGTTTTCTTGTCCGCGCTGATACAGCCCGGGTCGTGGCCGCCGTGGCCGGGGTCGATGACGATGGTGGAAAGTTTCAGCCGGTCCTGCGCGGCCGCCTGCTCAGGCACAATGCTTGCTGCAAGCAGGACGGCCATAACGGCCAGGACGGGGCGTATGGTGCGCTTCATGGGCGTGTCGTTTTGAATTGACTGAAAATTGTCGTAATTTTGTCGGTTACAAATATAGTAAATTTGGACAGAATCTGGAAATATCTGGCAGCGATCTTGCTGGCCGTCCTGGTGGGACAGGGCGTCTCCTCCGCCCAGCGCCAGCGTCGTAACCGCAACCGTGACCGCGTCGAAGCGGTGATGGATACGGCGGCAGCCGTCGTCCTTCCGGATTCCGTCATTGCCCGGCAGCGGGCCGATTCCATTGCCCGCCGCGACTCCCTGGACATGCTCGAGAAGAGTTCCCTGGACCTTCCCGCCTTCTCCACCGCCAAGGACTCCATTATCACGGAGTTCACGGGCGGCGAGCGGAAAGTGTACTATTACGGCGGCGCCACCGTCACCTACCAGGACATGAAACTGACCGCGGACTACATTGAATATGACATGAAGACGAATACGGTCTTCGCCCGCGGCCGGTATGATGAAGCTTCCGGGGAATGGGTCGGCCAGCCCGAGATGACCCAGGGCAAGTCCACCTACAAGATGGAGGAGCTCCGGTACAATTTCGATTCCCGGAAATCGTTCATTACGAACATGATCACCCAGGAGTCAGAAGGCCTCCTGCAGGGCGAGAAGATCAAGATGATGCCGGACCAGTCGGTGAACATGCAGAAAGGCATGTACACGGTCTGCGACCTGGAGCACCCGCACTATTACATGAAACTGTCCATGGCGAAGGTCGTGACGCAACCCTCCCAGAAGACGGTCTTCGGACCGGCTTATCCGGTGATCGCCGATGTCCCGATCCCCATCGGACTCCCCTTCGGTTTCGTCCCGTCCAAGCCCACCCGGGCCACGGGTCTGCTGATGCCGACCTTCGGCGAGGAGGTCGCCCGCGGATTCTTCGTCAAGGACGCCGGTATGTACTTCGTCCTGGGCGACTATTTCGACCTCTCCCTGACCGGCAGCTATTTCACCCTGGGTTCCTATGGCGTGGATATCAACTCCCGGTACAAGGTGAACTACAAGTTCAACGGCAGCTTCTCCCTCACCTACTCCAACGACCAGACGGGTGAAAAGGGCAGTGCGGATTTCCGCCAGACCAAGAACTTCGGCCTCCGGTGGTCCCATACGCAGGATGCCAAGGCGCATCCGGGCACGACGTTCAGCGCTTCCGTGAACTTCTCGAGCCCGTCCAACAGCAGGTATAATTCGCGGTCCGTGGACGAGGCCCTTCAGAACCAGGTATCTTCCTCCGTTTCCTACTCACGCAACTGGAACGGCAAGGTAAGCCTGTCTTTGAACGCCCTGCACAACCAGAATTCCCGTGACTCCAGCTACTCCTTCACCCTGCCGAACATTACCCTCTCCGTGACGCGTTTCTATCCTTTCAAGCAGAAGAACCGCGTGGGCAAGGAGAAAGCCTACGAGAAGATTTCCTTCGGTTATTCGACCTCCTTCCAGAACCGCCTCAATTTCAAGATGCGGGACATGCAGGACTTCGTGTACAATGCTGACGGCTCCTATCAGGTGGATCCGGTTACCGGCGTCCGGGTCAAGCAGTTCGGTGATTCCCTGGGCGTGAAGGCGCTGGACCGCCTCACGAACGGTATGGGTCACAACTTCCAGATCGGCCTGCCGAATTTCACCGTGCTGAAGTACCTCAATTTCACCCCCAGCGTGTCCTATGGCATGAACTGGATGTTCAACGCCGGCCGGCAGTACCTGGAGGACGAATTGGATGCGGACGGCAATCCCGTCATGGTCACGGACCGGGATGGAAACCTGGTCCACGCGCAGCGGGTCGTCAGCGATCCAGGCCGGGCTTTCAACACGTTTGGCGTCACCCAGACCTATTCCGGGTCGATGTCCATGAGCACCCGTATCTACGGTATGTTCAACTTCGGGAAGCACCGGACGGTCCAGGCGATCCGGCACGTGATCACGCCTTCCGTGTCCATGTCTTTCAGCCCGGAAAAGGGCAAGGCCTTCAATGGTTGGCGCACGTTGGACGCCTACTATGACAAGCGGGGCAACTACCATCAGGAGGCGTTCTACAATATCTACTCGGTCTCCGGCCACCACAATTCCGTGTCCGCACCCGGGCGCGGCAAGACCGGCAGCATGAACGTCTCCATCGGCAACAACCTGGAGGCGAAGGTCCGTGACCTGCGGGATACGACCGGCACCGGTTCCAAGAAGGTCAAGATTCTGGACCAACTCACCTTGAACGGCAGTTACAACTTCCTGGCAGACTCCCTGAAGATGTCCAACATCGGCGTTAGCGCGTCGACGAACCTGTTCAACAAGTTGAACCTCAGCGGTAACCTGAACTTTGACCCGTACGCCATCAACGAGCGCGGCCAGCGGATCAACAAGTACAACCTGGTGGCCAAGGGCGTTCCCCTGCGGCTGACGAACGCCAGCCTGTCGGCGTCCATCTCCTTCAACGGCAAGGGTACCATTGACGGTAACGACGGACGGCGGTCCGGTTCTGGCTCTGGCTCCGGCTCCGGTGGGAGCGGCTCTTCGGGTGGCGGTGAAGGTACCTCCTACCAGCGGATCTACTATCATCCGATCACCGGAGAATATATTCCCGGCGGATTCGTGTATTACATGAATCCGAATTCGCCCTGGTCGGTCAATCTCAGCTACAGCTTCAGCTACGCGAAGACCTACCAGTATTCGAACAACCAGCTCCTCGAGAACAAGCGTTTCACGCAGACCATCAACGCATCCGGCAACGTCAAACTGACCCCGCGGATGAGTATCAACGCCTCCTCCGGCTTCGATATCATGGCCATGAGGATCACCACCACACAGATCAGCGCCACCTACGACCTGCACTGCTTCAACATCGCCGTTTCCTGGGTCCCGACCGGCCAGTGGAAGTCCTACAGCTTCCGCATCGCGGCCAATGCATCGGCCCTGGCGGACCTCCTCCGCTTCAAGAAGAGCTCCAGCTACATGGACAATCTGCTGGGGCGGTAAGGGCGGTATTTGGATTGTTTGTTTTTTTTCGTACCTTTGCACTGCCTTTCCGGTCGGAGAGGCTTGCATGTGAATCTACATTTATATTTCTATGCCCCATAGTTTATTGGAATTGAACGCGATGAGCGAAGAGCAGCTCAGAGCACTCGGAGAGAAGTTGAGCATCAAGAATGCGAAGAAACTGAGCATGGAGGAACTGGGCTTCGCCATCCTGGACGAGGAAGCCCGGATCGAGTCCCAGAAACCGGTCGAGGAGAAGACCCGCACCAAGCGCGGCCGTCCCGCCAAGAAGAAGGAAGAGAAGCCCAAGCAGGAAGCTCCGGCCGAGCCCGTGAAGGAAGCGGCCGCCGCACCCGCCGAGGCTGCTGCCACCGATACCCCTGCCCCCAAGAAATCCACCCGCGGCCGCAAGCCGAAGGCCGATAAGGCCGAGACTGCCAAGCCCGCGGAAGAGGCGGCCCAGAAGGCTGAGAAGCCGGAAGCCCCCAAGGCCGAGGAAAAACCGGCCGAGGATGCCCCGAAGCAGGATGGACAGAAGCAACCCAAACAGAAGCGCGCCCGCGTGAAGAAGGCCGCCGAGCCGGTGAACGTGGAAGAAGCGACGGTCGCAGAGGCTGCCACCCCTGCAGCCGCCGAGGCCCCTTCCGTGGACGGAAAACAGTTCATCCACAATCTCTTCAGCGAACTGAACGAGGATACCGCCCAGCAGGAGGAAAAGGCCCAGGAACGCCAGCAGCGGAAGGGCCATAAAGACCAGCAGAAACAGCAGCAACAGCAACAGCAGCAGCCGCAGAAGCCCCAGCGTATCGAATTTGAAGGCTCTGTGGAGGCCACGGGCGTCCTCGAAGTGATGCCGGACGGTTACGGCTTCCTCCGTTCCTCTGATTACAACTATCTGAACTCCCCCGACGACATTTACGTCTCCCAGCAGCAGATCAAGCAGAACGCCCTGAAGAACGGCGACACCGTCACCGGCGAGATCCGTCCTCCGCGTGAGGGCGACAAGTACTTCCCGCTCGTGAAGATCAAGTACATCAACGGCCGCTCGCCGGAGTTCGTCCGCGACCGCGTCCCGTTCGATTTCCTCACTCCCCTCTTCCCGACGGAGAAATTCAACCTCCTCGGCCACGGTTTCGAAAAGGATCCTTCCTGCCGCATCGTGGACATGTTCACCCCCATCGGCAAGGGCCAGCGCGGCCTGATCGTCGCCCAGCCGAAGACCGGTAAGACGATGCTCCTCAAGTCCATCGCCAACGCCATCGCCGAGAACCATCCCGAGGTGTATGAGATCGTCCTCCTGATCGACGAGCGTCCGGAAGAAGTCACCGACATGCAGCGCAGCGTCAAGGCCGAGGTCGTCGCCTCCACCTTCGACGAGCCCGCGGAGCGCCACGTCAAGGTCGCGAACATGGTCCTGGACAAGGCCCGCCGCCTGGTCGAATGCGGCCACGACGTCGTGATCCTCCTGGACTCCATCACCCGTCTCGCCCGCGCCTACAATACCGTCCAGCCGGCTTCCGGCAAGGTCCTGACCGGCGGTGTCGATGCGAACGCCCTGCAGAAGCCCAAGCGTTTCTTCGGTGCGGCCCGTAACATCGAGAACGGCGGCTCCCTCACCATCCTGGCTACGGCCCTGACCGAGACAGGCTCCAAGATGGACGACGTCATCTTCGAGGAGTTCAAGGGCACCGGCAACATGGAACTGCAGCTGGACCGCAACCTGTCCAACAAGCGCATCTTCCCGTCCGTGAACCTCGTGCTTTCCTCCACCCGCCGCGACGACCTGCTGTATGACCCGTACACGATCAACCGCATCTGGATCCTCCGCAAGCTTCTCGCGGACATGAACCCCGTCGAGGCCATGACCTGGATGCAGCAGCACATGGACGAATTCAAGACGAACAAGGACCTGATCGACAACATGTCCAAGTTCAGCCGGTATGAATAGTCTGTCATTCTGAACGAAGTGAAGAATCTCTGCGAAGATACCATCGTTGCTCCGGCCACCGTCCCTGGGACCGGAGCAATTTCTATTATCCGGGTCAGCGGTCCGGACTGTTTCCGCTTTGCTGATGCAGTCATTCAATTGAAGCGCGGAAGCATTTCGGAATGTGCAGGTTATACCATTCATTACGGAGAGGTGTCCGGGTTGGATGACGTGCTGGTTTCGGTCTTCCGGGCTCCGCACAGCTACACCGGTGAGGACTCGGTAGAGATCTCTTTCCACGCTTCGAGATATATCGCTGACGAGCTGGTCCGCCGGCTCCTGGCGGCCGGCTGCCGCCTGGCCGGACCGGGCGAGTTCACCCGCCGGGCCTTTATGAACGGCAAGATGGACCTGGCCCAGGCCGAGGCCGTGGCGGACCTGATCGCTTCGACGACTACCGCTTCGCACCGGGTTGCCTACAACCAGCTCCGCGGCGGCTTCTCGAAGGAGCTTGCCTTGCTCCGGAGTGAACTCGTGGAGATGACTTCCCTGCTGGAGCTCGAACTGGACTTCAGCGAGGAGGAGGTCGAGTTCGCGGACCGGAAACGGCTGGTCGCGCTTATCGACAAGACGCGTGCGCATGTAAGTTCTTTGGCTGATACTTTTAAGTATGGCAACGCGATCCGTAACGGTGTTCCGGTCGCTATCGTTGGTGCGACCAATGTCGGCAAGAGCACTTTACTGAACGCACTCCTTGGCGAAGACCGTGCGCTCGTTTCTGACATCGCCGGCACCACCCGCGACACGGTAGAGGAAGTTATCAACCTGGACGGAATCCCCTTCCGTTTCATCGACACCGCTGGCATCCGTGAGACCGCGGAGACGGTCGAAAAGATGGGCATCGAGCGCACCTTCCGGAAGATTTCCGAGGCCGAAATCATGATCGGAATGCTGGATGTGACGGAGCAGGATTCTACCATTAAGTCCAATTTGGAGTTAATGGTTTCCAAGGTCGATTTCGGAACGCAGAAGCTGGTTGTCTGTCTGAATAAGGTTGATAAGGTTCCGGATTCGGTGGTTAACAAAAATGTTAATACAATTAACAATGTTGTTTCGCGTATTGATAAAGAAGTGGTTGTTGTAAAACTCGCCGCCAAGGCCGGTTTGGGCCTTTCTGAGCTGCGCGCTACCCTATCGCGTCTTGAATCGCACCTGATCCCCAATGCGGATTCAACATTTGTTACCAATATCCGCCACTACGAATCCCTCCGGAATACGGCCACTTCCCTCGCCGATGCCCGTCAGGCATTGACCTCCGGCATCCCGGCCGACCTCGTCGCCGAAGACCTCCGCCGCGCCATCGCCTCCCTCAACCAAATCCTCGGCACCGACCTGATCGACCCCGAATCCCTCCTGCAGAATATTTTCAGGAATCATTGCATCGGCAAGTAAATCAATTAGTTACGTCTTTCTGTCTAAAGTTCAACTTTAACTGATTTCAACTGAAACTAGCTGAAACTCATGTTCCGAAAAGGGGTCATTGCTAGTTTGGCTTGAGGTCGGTTAAGTTTGAGCTAGTTTGAGCTAGAGGGCACTTTGGCACACGAGGTGGCGCGTGTGTGCCAGCGTGTGCCAAGAAAAAGGCCGTTTGGCACTAAAATTAACCGATTCGGGGGCGCAGATAAAGTGTTCTGTCTTCGATAAACACTGCTATGTCATAGTTCTTGGTGACGCTGGACAGGCACCCTAGATCTCTTTCTTTTTACCATCAAGATATTGATTTACAACTCTTCCAGGGGTGTAATCAACTTTGTGTGCCTTCGTGTGCCATTTACCGCTTTCGTGTGCCAAAAATAACGTATTTGGCGAATTTGGATTTCGCAAATGTTAAGATGTTTCCGGAGGATTTTAGAATACATTTTTGTTTGGGTAAATATGTTTAATCAAAACCAAAAATTGTTGATTTTGAAAACTTTATAAATAATTGTAAAACAATGGTTTAAGAAAATATTAAAGTTCCATTCAAAATTCCTTTTCAAATTTGTGTAATTGACCCAAAGTGCGTATATTTGCGGTGGGATTGGATGCGTGCAGGAAAGGTCTATGCACGGTCTTCGGGGTTTAATTCATATCACAGTAATGACTATGGCTAATGGAACCACAGTGAATGCCGAACAGCTGGTGAAGTTACGTAAGAGGACGAGCTCCAGCGGGAACACCATTCTGTTCCTGGACTATGTCCAGTTCGGCGAGAGGGTACGGGAAAGCATTGGTTTGACCCTTCTTCCCGGAAGCACCCTTGCCATCAAGGAAAAGAACCGCCTCACCATGTCCAAGGCGCAGGCCATCAGGCTTGAAAAGGAGAAGCAGTTGCTCCACGGGAACCGTGACCGTACGAATCAAGGCAGCAAGACTCTCTTTCTCCCCTACTACAGGCTCCTCCTGGAGGACCGCAAGGCCAGTATAGGCAATTGGGGCAACTGGCGCAGCTGCCTCAAGTATTTGGAGATCTACTGCAAGGAGTCCACCACTTTCGGCGATATCACTCCACGCTGGGTGCAGGGATTCAAAAGCTTCCTCGATACGGTGGAGAAGGATACGTTCAAGGTATCCAACACTCCGAGGAACGGGGAATTCAACGGGCTGTCTCAGAACTCTAAGGTATCGTACTTCAACAAGCTGAAGGCGTGCTTGAACCAGGCATTCAAGGACGGGATTATCAATTCCAATCCAGCCGATGCGGTTCAAGGGTTCAAGGCTTCGGAGGCGGAGCGCCAGTATCTTACCATGGAAGAGGTGAAGATGCTCTCCGAGACGGAGTGCCGTGACCCCTACTTGAAACGAGCCTTTATGTTTGCCTGTTTCACGGGACTCCGCAAGAGTGACATCCAGAAATTGACCTGGGGCGAGGTCCGTAAGTTCGACAAATACACGCGGCTGGTCTTCAAGCAGAAGAAGACCGGCGGGCAGGAGTATCTTGACATCCCCAAGGCGGCCGAGAGGTATCTGGGCGTCCAGGGCGACGCCGCTCAGACGGACAAGGTCTTCCCGCATTTCAGGTATGACGCCTACACATCCGTCGAACTGCGACGCTGGGCCCTCTCCGCTGGCATCACGAAGGATTTCACCTTCCACTGCAGCCGGCATACCTTCGCGGTCATCCTGCTCAGCTCCGGCACCGACATCTATACCGTTTCTAAGCTACTGGGACACCGTGAGATCTCCACGACTCAGATATACGCCCACTTGATTGATTCGCGGAAGCAGGAGGCGGTGAACAAGATTTCCACTATCTTTGACTCCATGTAGTAAAACAATAAAGGAAAGGAGGCTACATGGAGATCACAAGACAGAAAACGGTCATCAATACGGCCCTGCTGCGCAAACATTCCTGGAATGTCTGCTATGCCATAATGGTCGGGAATGACGACCTTCTCAATCTGGCTCTGGCGGATTGTCTCGACTATGATCTGCTCGCAGCCGAAATTATTTCGTATGTCGATACGGACAAGGACCGTCTTCTCTTTGAACCGCTCATGCAGTTGACGGATTCGAAAACGATCAGGGAGTACGTTGAATCCGACCATGAATGCCGACGATATGACGACGTCCTCCGTAATCTAGCCGAAACGCTGGACAGATTAAGGGAATATGGGAACAAACTTTACCGGGGCATAAGTGGCCAGCTCACACCGTTCTTTTGCAATGAGAAGTCGGAGGCGCTGCTGCAGCGGTCCGTGGATGCCGGGCTCCTTACGGAAGACTTCATGCCAGCCAAGGGTACGGAGCGATTCCAGCTCAAGTTGATTGCTACGGCCTTCAACGCGATTATGGGATACGGAGTGCGGGACAAGTGGTGCCACTTCCAGGAGCTATGGGGATGTGATTTCCACCGCTGCATCATCCCGCTGACCAAGGGGAAGGCGATCTATGAAATTGCCCAGTTGTATCCGGAGGCGAACCTGTGGACTCTCGTGATACCGAAGACCAAACAATCCAAACTGAAGACCGATCTGACCGAGAAGCAGGCGACCAAGCTCTTCCAGCTTCTTCGCCGCATGGGGTACATCGAGAAACATACACGGGTTGAGAACTTCCTATCCATCCTGGACTTGTCGGATTATCCCTATTCCCCCATCAGCTGGACCTCTGACGGTAAGAACTCCCTTGTCTATCTGGCCATGGTGCTCTTCAAGCCGCTTAATCCGGACATCCACAAGAAGGTCTGCGACTGTTTCACCTACAACGGCCACCCTCTGAATTATAGCACCCTCAAGACCCAGGGCAGTTACGTGATGAAACGCCGGGAAAAGTTCGACTTTGTCGTCGTAATCGACGGAATCATAGCGCTTGCAAGGAATGAACAGTGATATATCGTACTATGGTGTTGCTTCAAGCAAATTTCAAAACACCATGTTGAATATAAAACACAAACAAGAAATGGAAAACGAATCCTATTTCATCTCTCTTTTTATGCAGTAAGCAATCTCATTCTAAAAGAGGTGCCTATGCTGGCGACGAAGGGCTTTTCTGCCTCTGGCAGGAAGCCCTTTCCATGTTCAAGAAGGTCGTCATGGAAGGCGGCGTTTCCTACGACCGTTTCCGTGACGATTTCATCAACTCCCACACCTTCCACGCCGTAAGAAGTTCCGCTGTCAGGAACGACCACCAGGTCAACCTCGGGAGGATCGGTGCTCTCCTGATGGACCGTGAGGATCTTGTCCGGAAGTACTACTCTGGAGAGTCCGACCGCGAGACTTTCCTCTCCTGTATGCGTGAGCTTATGCTGGAGGGCGGCGACAGGCCCAAGGCGAGGTCTCTCAACTTCGAGTGCTTCTTCAGTGACAAGGTGCTCACCCTCCTGACCCAGGCGGCCAATGACATCCCTCTTTTCCGCCGGCCCGTCTCGGCAGAGGATATGGCGCGGCTTTTCAACGAGTGTTCAGCTAACGACGAGGACCCTCTCATCGCCAACAAGAATACGGTCCTGGCGTATTTCTTCTCCCAGATGAACAGTTACGGTCTGATCACTGCCAACTACCAGCTTGTGATCGCGACCAACCGTCTCATCATGGGGTCGAGGGGGCGCGAATACTTGAATCAGCACGACCTGTCGGTCGCTCTTGTCCGGTACGGAATGAAGGACCGTCCGGCCAAGATGAGGATTGACAGATGGGTTGACTTAATCAGAACTGCTAGAAATACTATAAAAGGTTAGTATTTGAGTAACAGTACGTTTGATACTACTATTTGAAGTGGCACTTTAAGATAGTACGATATACCTTTGCCCTCCGTAAGCCCTGCGCCTGCGGAGGGCAATTTCGTAACTACTAAAATGTATCGCGTATGGAATTCAGTTCTAATGAGATTCTCAAACTGATCGAGAGGGCCAGCGGAATCCCGGACTTCCTCAGCAAGAAGACGGACATCGAACTCCTACTTGGTAAGTTCCAGTCCGTTGAGGAATACCTCGCCAGGTTCGGCTCACTGGACGAGCTCGTCACCTTCTTCAAGCGTTTCGAGGAGAAGATGTTCATGTTGAAGACCTTCCTCACTACGGAGGAGGCAAGCAAGTTCGTTGGGGTGAGTATATTCACCTTAAGGGAGGCGGTCAAAAAGATGCAGCTTCCAGTCTATACTCCGCCCGGGAAAGGATATCTGTTCTTCAGGGAGGATCTGGAGACCTGGCTGAGACGGTTCAGGAATCCTTCACGCGAGGAACTTGAAGGGGACTCCGAGGCCGCTTTCCCTCCCGTAAACGTTCATGTCACGATGCATGACAGCCTCTCCCAAAAGCAGATCTGAGTTCAACACATAAGGTATATCATATCATGGAATCAAGAATCACCCGCGAAAACTTCCACAAGATTTGGGAACAGATACTCATTCACGTAGGCGACCAGTTCGTCACTCCCCCCGTGGTCATCAAGATAAACGGATCCGTCATCAGCACGCTTGGCAACTTCAGCGCATCGACAGGAAAGGGCAAGTCGAAGAAGACCTTCAATGTCTGCGCTATCGTCGCCGCTGCCTTGACGAATCTGAAGATCTTGAATTATGAACCCTCTTTTCCTGAAGGGAAGAGGAAGGTCCTGTATTTCGACACTGAGCAGAGCGCCTATCATTGTCACAAGGTCCTGAAGAGGATCAATGAGCTGTCAGGGTTCCCTCCGGACGAGGAGAACGAACGCCTGGAGTTCGTGATGCTGCGAGAGTACTCTCCTCTCGACCGACGGCAGATCATCGAGCTTGCCTTGTCTGAGCGACCCGATGTCGGCCTTGTCATCATTGACGGACTAAGGGATCTCCTCTTTGATATCAATTCATCAACTGAGTCTGCGGAAGTAATCGGTTTGCTGATGAAATGGACCAGTCAATACAATCTCCATATTCATACGGTTCTGCATTTGAACAAGGGCGATGACAACGTCCGCGGCCATATCGGGACCGAGCTAAACCACAAAGCCGAGACCATCCTCCAGATATGCAGGAACGAGAATGACGACAGGATCAGCGAGGTACATGCGGCTCTCATCCGCGACAAGGAGTTTACGCCCTTCGCTTTCATGATCAACAATAAGGGCTTGCCAGAGAAGGTCGAAGGGTTGGATCTCAGGCACAGGCCAAAAAAGGGATTCAATTATAGGACACTGTCCGAGGAAAAGCACCGGGAAGCACTGGACATTGTATTCGGAATCACAGATAAGAACAAGACTCCGATACCGATAATAAAAGCCACCGAATTGATAGAACGGCTTATGAAGGCCTATAAGACAGTTGGCTACGATAGGAAAAAGAACTGTCATTATAACCTCCGGCAGTTCCTTCTTAACAGAAAGGTCATTGAACAAACCGAACTGGGATTCGTGTACAATCGGAATTTTCACCTTGACGAACCAGATGAGAAGTAAGGATGTTTGTTTGGTTTGGTGGGCATATAGGAATCAAACAACCAAACATGTGGGAAACGTTGGCACCTTTGGGCTTCATTGATGTCCAATCCAAGCCTGTTTCTCAAACGCAAAACAGCATATAAAACCAGCCAGTTATGAGTTTCTATGAATTGAAGGAGATTCCGATTACGGACCTCCTCACCCACCTGGGGCACCGGCCGGTCTCTAGGGCGAAAGGCGGAAGGCAATGGTTCTATCACTCCCCTCTCCGGGAGGACAACAACGCTTCCTTCTGTGTGTCCTCGGACAAGAATCTATGGTATGACTTCGGCACGTCGAGAGGCGGGAACGTCATCGACCTCGCCAGGGCGCTGAACGGCGACTGTTCGTTCAAAGTCGCGGCGTCTTGGCTGGAGGAGCAACGTCGGGGGTTCAAGCAAGGCCCTCCCCTTGCGGCATCCTTGGTCAGCAACGGTCCTTTGCGTCCGGACACGGAGATGGAGAATATCCAGGTCCTTCCCTTGACTAACAAGGCCCTCATCGGCTATCTATGGTCCCGTGGCATACCTGCCGAGATTGGCAGGCGGTACTGCAAGGAGGTCCAGTACGACGTCCGCGACCGTCATTTCTTTGCCCTTTGCTTCATGAACATCCTCGGTGGGATGGAGATCCGGAATCCATTCTTCAAGGGCTCTTTCGGAGTCAAGGCCCCCAGCGTCATCACGCTGAGCAAGTCGGAGCGTACGCCATCCTGCTGCGTCTTCGAGGGATTCATGGATTTCCTGTCCTACCAGACTTGTGATCAATCCGGTTCCCAGGGATTGCATCATCCTCAATTCGACCAGCATGGTCCAGAAGACCGTCCCCTTCATTCAAGTCTATGACGTTGCTTTCACTTATCTCGATAACGATGCTGCAGGGCAACAGGCTACGGATACGATTGAAGCTGCCATGCATGACAGGACGATCAGGATGTCTGGGCGGTTTCCGGATTTCAATGACTTGAATGATTACCTGATGAGCGGGTTGTTCAGAAGACCTTAGATTCTTCTGGTGTCTTGATGAGGAGAGTACTCCGCTTCGACCGGAATATGAAAATAACGAATAAATGAAAGATTCTTTTGAAATGTCACATAAATGTACTATTTTTGTGACTGAATTGAGACAAGATGAAAACTGCTAAATCCATATCTAGCCGCATCCGGTCATGGAAGAGAGGGAAAGTCTTTTTCCTCTCAGACTTCGCTGACCTTGACAATCAGACCGCCGTCCGGAAGCAGCTTTCCAGATTATGTACCGAAGGAGAGATTCTTCGGTATGGGCGCGGCATCTACTTCTATCCGGTCATAGACCGCAAATGGGGCCTCGGAGTCATCCCGGCCACAAATGATGCGATCGTCAACGCTTACTCGCAGAAAATGGGCATTGCCATATACCATTCCAAGGCCGCAGCCCAGAACCTTCTAGGGCTCTCGACTCAGAATCAGATGAACGCTGTCTACCTCACCGACGGGCGGGCAAGGTTCATCGACACCGGCATTGGGAACGGCATCACGCTTCTCCATACTGAAGACTCCCGCCTTTCTCTCTTCAAGGACGGGACGATGCGTCTCGTGGCCATCGCGCTTCACGGCGAGAAGATGGACCTTGTCGACCAGAATAGGCTGGATGTGCTCGCCGCTCGGCTTTCTTCCGTCCCAGAAGACCGCTTCGTCCATGACATCAGACTCATGTCCCAGAAAACCCGCTCAATCGTACAGTCATGCAGAAAGACCCTTTCTTGAACCTCGCTCCTGCGGTGCGGACATCATTCTTCGTCAAAGCGGCCGAGGGGACGACTCTCCCACCTCAGGCCATCGAGAAAGATTGGTGGGTGACCAAGGTACTCCAAGCCATCCGCTCGCTCGATTATCGTGATTCCGTCCAGTTCAAGGGCGGGACCAGCCTCAGCAAAGGTTGGGGCCTCATCAGTCGGTTTTCAGAGGACGTCGATCTTTCGATCGACAGGGTGTTTCTCGGGTTCCCGGGAGAATTGTCAAAGAGCCAGGTCAGTGACAAGCTCCGCAGAAGGGCTAAGGAATTCACCCTCGGGCAGTTCTATGATGAACTGCCATCAGCACTCGAGTCTGTCGGTATTCCACGTGAGGCGTATCGCTTGTCAAACAACGATAACGGGATGTCTACGCAGGATCCGGTACAGATATACATTGATTACGATTCCGCGTTTCCCCCTGACGGATACATTCTGCCTCGGGTAATGCTGGAAGTGTCCGGCCGATCGTATGAGGAAGCCGTGTCGGAGACATCTGTCCGTTCACTTATGGACGACAGACTCCCTGGCAATGCCTTTTCCTCTTCCCCGTTCATGGTAGTCACTGTCGAGCCCGAAAGGACTTTTATTGAGAAAGTGTGTCTTCTGCACGAGGAGTTCAATAAATCGCACGGCGATATCCGGAGTTATCGTATGTCTCGGCACTTGTACGACCTTTATATGATGTGTAATAACGAGAAGCACATCAACGAAAAGGCTCTCGCCAACGAGGAGCTTTTCCGAGGAATCGTCATGCACCGTTTTATCTACAACCGGATTGACGGAGTTGACTACAACACGGAAACGCCTGGGCATTTCAACATTCTCCCTCCGGACAGTGTTGTAGAAGAATGGCGCAAAGATTACGATGAAATGATGCGCGGGATGATCTACAGCAAGGATAAACCGTCCTTTGACGAAATCCTTGCCCGTATCCGGCAGCTCAACACTGAGCTGAACGATATGAAATGGAAGATGGTTCCCGTGTTTTCACCCGGCGCCAAACCTTATCTGAAGGAAGAATAGTACTATAATTTCGGCGCGGTACAAACCGCACAAGAGTTAAAACGACTACCTGGTATCAAATCGAGAACAGTTTGGCGCTTGAGTCACTCAATCTCGGAGTGTGGCGGCCGATCCTTCCTGGGGATTTGCCGCCACTTTGTTTTCTTTGCCTGTCATTGTATCGGGACATCATTCATGTGGAACGAGCTTTAAACTCGGTTTTCTGGAGAATAATTCTATTAATTATCAGTAAGTTAAAGACAAACAGAGGGCTCTGATTCCGTTCAAAACAGGCTTAACGGTACAAGTGAGAAAGAGCCTTTTTCAACCACGAAAACTGGGGGAGGAAAGAGTCGTTCGGGGGCCTCATAAAAAGCAAAAAAAGCGTATATTTGGTTTTATAAATCGATATTTTTAGTAGTTTTTCACACGGTTCGTTGTCTAACGGGTGAGAACGAAAAAGATATGGAAACAAAAGAGCAAAGATTTTCAAGCATCGTTGAAGAGTATAAGCGG
>CACZXH010000009.1 GCA_902785065.1 uncultured Bacteroidia bacterium | reverse complement strand
CACGAGGTGGCCACGATGGGCTGCCGCACCCGCGTGTACGGCAACAAGTTCGGTCCCAAGACCTCCATCGGCCGCGGCAACCTGTCCTTCACCACGATCAACATCGTGAAGCTGGGCATCGAGGCCATGCAGGAAGAGCAGGACAAGAACCTCCGCATCCAGAAGTTCTTCCAGAAGCTCGACTGGGCCCTGGAAATCGCCGCCCGCCAGCTGAACGAGCGCTTCGACTTCCAGAAGACCGCCCTCAAGAAGCAGTTCCCGCTCCTGATGAACGGCCTCTGGCTGGGTTCCGAGAAGCTGGATGACAACGACTCCATCGAGTCCGTCATCAACCAGGGCACCCTCTCCATCGGCTTTATCGGCCTTGCCGAGTGCCTGATCGCCCTCTGTGGCAAGCACCATGGCGAGAGCGACGAGGCGCAGGAGCTCGGTCTGCGGATCATCTCCCACATGGCGGAGAAGATCAACGGCTTCGCCGAGACCTACCAGCACAACTTCACCTTCCTCGCCACGCCGGCGGAAGGCCTTTCCGGCAAGTTCACCAAGCGGGACAAGAAGACCTTCGGCATCCTCCCGGGCATCACAGACAAGGACTACTACACGAACTCCAGCCACATTCCCGTGTACTACAAGTGCACCCCGGAGCATAAGGCGAAGATCGAAGGACCGTACCACAAGTACGAGAATGCCGGCCATATCTTCTACGTAGAGATCGACGGCGACGCCACCCACAACCCGGAGGCCATCATGCAGATCGTGGACCTGATGGACAAGTACGACATCGGCTACGGCTCCGTGAACCACAACCGCAACCGCTGCCTGGACTGCGGCTACGAGAATGCCGAGAAGGACCTCCACGAGTGCCCGCACTGCCACGGCCACCACATTGACACGCTGCAGCGCATCACCGGCTACCTGGTGGGCACCACCAACCGCTGGAACTCCGGCAAGCTGGCCGAGCTCCACGACCGCGTGATTCACGAATAATGCGGATCAGGGTCCTCAAGATTCTTGAACAGACGATGGCGGACGGCCCGGGTTTCCGGACGTCCGTCTATTGTGCTGGCTGCAAGCATGCCTGCAAGGGGTGTCACAACCCGCAGTCCTGGGACTTCAACGCGGGGGAGTGGATGGAGGTCGATGATATCCTCGCGAAGATCAAGGCCGATTCCATGTCCAACGTGAGTTTCTCCGGAGGCGACCCTTTCTATCAGGTGGAAGCCTTCACGGAGCTCGCCCGCCGTATCAAGCAGGAAACCACGAAGACCATCTGGTGCTGGACCGGCTTCACCCTGGAGGAGATCCAGGCCGATCCCACCCTCGCGCAGATGCTTCCCTGGCTGGACGTCCTCGTGGACGGCCCCTTCCTTTTGGAACAGCGTGACACGGAACTCCTCTTCCGCGGCAGCCCCAACCAGCGCATCATCTATCTCCACGGTGAGCCGCCGGAGGATGTAATCCCCGGTACGGTGCCGCTGGAAAAGCTGCGGTAATCAAAAAACCCTGGTCGCTGTGACCAGGGTTCTTTGTAAGGGATGCGGCCTTATTTCAGGCGCGGCAGTCTCCGGTTCCAGAGGTACGGGTTCATCTTGTGCCACTCGTCCACCGGCGGGATGATGCCCAGCTCGATGATCTGGTCGCGCAGGTCCACCAGGTGCTCGTAAGAAGCCTTGAGGTCCGCCATTTCCTCCTTGTTGCCTTCGGGCATCGTGTAGTGGATGCCGGTGGCGTCCATGAAGGTAGGCATGGCCATGAACACGTGGCTGAACTCGTGCGTGTCCACATAGGTTCCGGAAGGCCAGGGGAACTGGTCACCGCCCGGCATCGCGGCCTCAATGGCCTTGATGGACAGGAGGGCCGGGCTCTGGATGGAGCTGCGGCCACGGAGCTTGATGATCTCAGCACCGCCCTGGATGGTGTCGTGCTTGATAGTATCGATGCGCTCCTTGGTCAGGCCCATGCGCGCGATCGGGGTGCCGCAGATGGTGGCCTTGGACATGAACACCGCCATGGACTCGCCGTGACCGCCGTAGGTGAAGGCGTTCTCCACGTCCGACTGGCGGACACCGAACTCTTTCGCCAGGTTGGTCTGCAGGCGCGTGCTGTCGAGGGCGGCCAGGGAGGACACCCGGCACGGGCGGAGACCGGAGTGGATGAGGACGGTGAGCGCGGTGACGTCAGCAGGGTTGAAGATGATCATCACGTGCTTGACTTCCGGGCAGTACTTGCGGATATTGTCGCCGAGGCCGGCGGCGATTTCGCAGTTGCCCTTCAGCAGGTCTTCACGGGTCATACCTTCCTTACGGGGTGCACCGCCGGAGGAAACGATGTACTTCGCGCCGGTGAAGGCTTCCTTCGGGTCCGTCGTGGCGATGAAACGCATGCGCGGGAAAGCGCTGTGCTGCATCTCGAGGAGGACGCCGTTGTTACCGGGCTCGTAGACATCGTAAAGGCAGATATTCGGTGTCAGGCGCAGCATGGCCGCGATCTGGGCCATGTTGGAGCCGATCATACCGCCGGCACCGACGATGAGAAGTTTTTCATCCGTAAGAAAATTACCAGTAGCCATATGACTTCGTTCGTTTTAGAAATAGTGTGCAAAGATACGAATAAATTTATTAGTTTTTATAAAAAAAGATTATCTTTGCGGAGTTAATTGGTAACAAGCTATATGGAGCCTCCCAGTCCCGTCTCGACAATTCTAGGGGTCGTCAATTCTGACGAACCTCCGTTGCGACGCACTTACATACTGGAGCACCCGGACCTCTCGAGGCCCCGGGCGCGGTTTCCGTATCTTGTTCAAATCAACTCATAATGGGACTATATCTTAAGAAGGAACTTGAAAATGAAGCGGTGATCGGCGTCTGGCAGATCACGGAAACCGAAGAGGAGCTCAAGGAACTCAGCTCCACCCCCAGCGACGAGATGGAGGAGATCTCGTTCATCCGCAGCGAATCCCTGCGGAAGCAGCGCCTGGCCGTGCGCGCCCTCCTCAACACGCTGTTCGACGACAAGGTGTACCTGAGCCACCACGACAACGGCAAGCCCTACCTGGAGAACAACCCGGTGAACATCTCCATCACCCATACCGAGAAATACGTGGCCGTGATCCTGCACGAGGAGGAGAATGTGGGCATCGACATCGAGTCCCTGGACCGCGATTTCTCCGCCGTGGAGAAGAAGGCCCTCTCCGAGGACGAGATCGACGACCTGGAGGACGAGAAGCGCAACGAGCAGCTCGCTATCTACTGGTGCGCCAAGGAAGCCGTCTTCAAGCTCCTGAGCCGCTACAACGTGGACTTCGCCGAGCAGATCGAAATCGAGCGCTTCCGCCCCCGCGGCGAGGGCGAGCTCGAAGCCACCTTCACCGGCAAGAAAGACGAGGAAGAGGAATTCGACCTCGAATACATCACCTTCGACCGCCACGTCCTCGTATGGGTCGTCGGCGAGTAGTCCATTCCTGCAGAATACCAACTTATGGGGATTGAATCTTTGGTTCAATCCCCTTATCTTTGCGCCGTCAAAGCGCAAAAGACAGAACTATGAAGCTTTCCGAACTCCAGACCGGGGAAAAAGCGGTCATCGTGCGGGTCCATGGTCACGGATCCTTCCGGAAGCGGCTCATCGAAATGGGCTTCATCCAGGGGAAGGAGGTGACGGTGGTCCTGAACGCGCCGCTCAAGGACCCGATCGAATATGAGATCATCGGTTACAAGATATCCCTCCGCCGGGAAGAGGCGGAGCAGATCGACGTGGTCAACGAGGCGGAAGCCCGCGAGGCGCTCGTCAGCGACGAGCACCTGCAGGGGCTTCCCGAGGACCTCGGCGAGCGCGAACGCCTGGACCGCGCCCTCGCGCACCTGGCCGAGGAACGGAACCACGTGATCCGCGTCGCCCTGGTGGGCAACCCCAACTGCGGCAAGACCTCCCTTTTCAATATCGCGTCAGGTGCGCACGAGCACGTAGGCAACTACTCCGGCGTCACGGTCGATGCGAAAGAGGGACATTTCCACCACCAGGGCTATGAGATCACCCTGGTGGACCTGCCCGGCACCTACTCGCTCTCGGCGTACTCTCCGGAAGAGCTGTATGTGCGGAAGAACCTCGTCGATGCGATGCCGGACGTCGTGGTCAATGTCGTGGACGCCTCCAACATTGAACGGAACCTGTACCTGACGACGCAGGTCATCGACATGAACCTCCGGACCGTGGTGGCCCTGAACATGTACGACGAGCTGCAGCACAAAGGCGACAAGCTGGACACGGAGCAGCTGGGACGCTTGCTGGGCATGCCCGTCTGCCCGACGGTGAGCCGCGACGGCCGGGGTATCCCGGAACTGTTCGACACCGTCATCAAGGTCTACGAGCATTCCGACCCGACGCTCGCCCGCCACATCCATATCAATCACGGGGTCGAGATCGAGAAGAGTATCGTCCGCCTCCGCGACCTTATTTTCGAGAACGAGGAGGTCCGCTCGAAATACTCTACCCGCTACCTGGCGATCAAGTACCTGGAGGGAGACCGCGACATCGAAAAGGTCATCGCGAAGTTCCCGAACCGGGAAGCGCTGGAAGCCGCCCGGAAGGAGGAAACGGAGCGCATCGAGGCCCTCCTGCACACCTCTCCGGAAGCGGCGATCGTCGATGCCAAGTACGCCTTCATCCAGGGCGCCCTGGCGGAGACCTATGAGAAATACCAGGAGGAGAAGCCGCGGCGGACCATTACCGACCGCATCGACGCCATCGTCACCAACAAGTGGCTGGCCTTCCCGATCTTCCTCCTGCTGCTGTGGTTCACGTTCTGGGCCACCTTCACCATCGGCCAGTATCCGATGGATTGGATCGACTGGCTCGTCGGGAAGTTCGGCGCCTTCGTGGGCGCCTTCATGAAGGAGGGTTGGCTCAAGGACCTCATCGTGGACGGTATCATCGCCGGCGTGGGCAGCGTCCTGGTGTTCCTGCCGAACATCATGATCCTGTACCTGTTCATCTCCCTGATGGAGGACAGCGGCTACATGGCCCGCGCGGCCTTCATCGTGGACAAGCTCATGCACCGGATCGGCCTGCACGGGAAGTCCTTCATTCCCATGGTGATGGGCTTCGGCTGCAATGTCCCGGCCATCATGGCCACCCGTTCCATCGAGAGTCGCAAGTCCCGCCTGATCACCATTGCCATCATCCCGTTCATGTCCTGTGCGGGACGTCTGCCGATCTTCGTCCTCTTCGCAGGGGCGTTCTTCCCGCATAACGCGGCGACGGCACTCTTGGGTATCTACCTGCTGGGCGTGGTCCTCGCCATCCTGAGCGCGAAGGCGCTGCAGCATTTCGTGAAGGACGACGACCTTCCGTTCGTGATGGAACTCCCGCCTTACCGGGTCCCGACGGGCAAGGCTATCTGGCGTCACACCTGGGAGAAAGGCAAGCAGTATCTGGAAAAGATGGCCACGACCATCCTCTTGTTCTCGATCGTCCTTTGGTTCCTCAGCTACTTCCCGCGGAATGCGGAGCAGGGCGCTGGAGCCCCTCGGCTTCAACTGGAAGATGGATGTGGGCCTGCTCGCCGGCGTGGGCGCCAAGGAACTGGTGGTCAGCACCCTGGGCGTGATGTACGCCGGGGACGAGGGCGCAGAGGCCGATGAAAACAGCACCGCCCTCCAGAGCGCGCTGAAGGGCGATGTCCCGCTGGCGGCCGCGGTGGCCTATATGGTGTTCGTGCTGTTGTACTTCCCCTGCATCGCCACCTTCGTAGCGATCAAGAACGAGACGGGCAAATGGCGCTGGGCGCTCCTCTGCTGCCTGTATACGATGCTCGTAGCCTGGCTCTTCGGTTTCGCCGCCTACCGGCTCTTCCTGTCATTCTGAGCCGTCTCTTCCTGTCATTCTGAGGAGGGCGCAGCCCGACGTGAGAATCTAACCCTCCGTCACATGGATCAGCGACTTCACGGGTGCGAGGCCTTCAATGACCTTGCGGCCGGGCAGGTCGTCGATTTCCACCAGGAACACGAAGTCGGTGACCTTCACAGGATACTCCTTCCCGTCGATGGTGACCTTCTGCGCGTTGAGGCTTTCAACGATGCCGCGGGCGGTGCCCCCCGTCGCGAGGATGTCATCAAAGAAAGTGATCGGAATCACCCCGTCCACAGGCTTGCCGGCAGTGAGGTCGGAGACGCGGTAGAACACCTGGTCCTTGCCGTACTCCTTGATGATGTCCACGGCGACGAGGTCGCCCTCCTTGAAGGGAAGCTTGCCCTTCTTGCGGATGGGAATGACGTTTTCCGCCATGCCGTTGTACAGCAGCGGCGCCGTGAACAGGAAGCCGCGGGCTTCCGGCGCGACGATGTTCGGGGAGGCGCAGGCCTTGCCGATGTCGTCGATCAGCTCCTTGAAGACGCCCTTGTCCTGCAGGAAAGGGATGATGTCCACGAAATTGACCCCGTGGATGGGGAAGTTCGGATAGAACTTCAGGACTTCCTTGTACTCCATTATTCGATGGTGTTGATGTCGATCAGGTTGTTCAGCAGGGCGTAGACCGTCAGGCCCGCGACCGTCTTGATGCCCGTCTTGCGGGTGATGTTCTTGCGGTGCGTGATAACCGTGTGGATGGAGATGTTCTCCGCGTCGGCGATCTCCTTGTTCAGCATGCCCTTGGCCACGCACACGAGGATTTCCTTCTCGCGGGCGGAGAGTTCTTCCCCTTTTTCACCGGGGGTTTCGAACCGGCTCTCCAGGTCGGTATGCATCCGGCGGTTGACGATGGGGACGAGGATCCCGTCCTCCACGAGGATGTGCCGCGAAAGGTCATCCTGCAGGGAAAAGATACAGGTCAGGGCCCGGTAGATGTCCTGCTGCCCGCACACGGGCGGCATGTATTTCATCACGAGGTTCTTCAGGTCCTCCAGTTTCTCTTCCACGTGGGAGTGGTTCTCCTCATAGTCGTCCGGGGTGGGACGCCCGTTGTGGAGGGCGGCCTCCGCCTGCGGGAAGACCGTGGTCTCCTCATATTCCAGATGCTTGAAGAGTTCCTCCTTGTACTCGTTGAAGAACTTCCGGATGATGTTCCGGTGCCTTTCGTCGCAGGGTTCGGTCAACGCCACCAGGGCGGCGGTGATTTCTTTCATCGCCACCTCCATATAATAGGCGTGCGACCGCCGCAGGTACTTCAGGACATCTTTCAGGTCCGCCTTCCGGATCCGCTCCTTCGCCGGCAGGCTGCCATCGCCGGAATAGACGCTGCAGATCAGCAGGAACGTTTCAGGGTCCGTCCCGTTCCGGCGGCACACTTCTTCCACCGTCTCGTCGCCGAACCCGAAGGGGATGCCCATGCGGGTGAGCACCCCCGGCAGGCTGGGGCTGACGGCGATCAGTTCCGCCATTTTCATCGACGGAGTCGGGAGAAGCCGTTCGGCGGGACGGACCATGCGGGAAAGCTTAGAAGCGGAAAGCGAGGCCTACGCCGTTGGGGGTGGCGCCGATCTGATAGGTGAGGCCGTGCTTGGCGTTGTAGTCGTCGGCAACCCAGTTGAGGCGCTTCTTGCCGATGATGGCGAGCGGAATACCGGCATCCAGGGCGACGGCGCCGGCGGCCATCAGCAAAGTTCCTCCCAGGACCATTCCGGCCGAGCCGGGATTGCCCTCGAGGGCTCTCTGGATTTCTTCGTTGCTGCTGTTCTGATTGACCTGACCGGCGATCTTGGAAAGGCCGACCCCATAGAGGACGGCACCGCCGACCATGCCGCCGAGACCGCTCCAGATGAGGGTCTTACCGGCCTTGCGCTGCTTGCAGGCGCCGACATAGGTTTCGTCGTAGATCTGCTCGCCGATGAGGCTGAGCACCTCGTGGTCGCTGAGGACGTTGCCGCGCATGTCGGCGAGGTTGGCGCCCTGACGGTGGATAGGACCGGCGTACTGGGCATTGGCGTTCTGTGCGAGGCAGAGGAAGGCGGCGATGATGCCGCTGATAATCAGGATCTTTTTCATTTTTTAAGTGTTTAGCAATATACAAAGATAGTCATTTTGGCCGGGAATAGCAACCGGATGTCAGGTTTTGGCGCTGGCTTGATTTTTGTAAGAGAATACCCTCGGAAACATTTTAAACCTTAATAAAAAAGCGTATGAAAAAAATTCTTTCCACCCTTCTGGCCGCATCCCTGATGCTGCTCGGCACCCAGGCTTTCGCCCAGATGTCCGTTAACGCGGGTTACCTGAACTCTACCCTGGCTTCTAAGAATTCTTCAGCGAATGCAAACGGCGCTTATGCTGGTATCTCCTACAACCTTCCTGTAGCCGGCGGTCTTGCAATTGCTCCTGGGGTTTATTATTCCATGATTACCGGAAAGACTCTTGACCTAGGCTCCATTGCCACTGGTACACTTACCGAGCATGCGATCAACGTTCCTGTCTATGTGAACTATGGCTTCGGCCTTTCCCGTGACACCAAATTCGTCATCTTTGGTGGACCCACTGTTCAGTATGGCCTGGCTTCCAGTTCAAAACTTAGTTCTGGTTATACGGACAAAAGCTTGAGCGGAGACAATTACAAAGATCCGGATTACAATCGCATGAATGTTTATCTCGGTGGCGGTCTCGGTTTCCAGGCTGGTGCGCTCCAGGTCACCGTAGGCTATGACTATGGTATGATGGATCAGTATAAGGACGACAATCGGCAGGCTCACCGTTCCAACCTCAAGCTGGGCGTCGGCTTCGTGTTCTAGGCTAGTCCCTTTTCGAGAATTCGCATCCGCAGTAGAGCTGGTTGTAAAACCGCTCGCTGCGGATGATTTCGTTCCGGCGCTCCTGCAGCCCGCCCTTGCGCCAGTTCTGGGGCCACCAGACAACCCCTTCCACCTGGCGGCAGGCCCATTCCCCGGCTTCATTGACCTGTTCCAGACTCTTCCAACGGGAGGAGGCGAGAGTGGTCGTGAGGACGGGGAAGCCGTTTTCTGCGGCGTAGCGGGCGGCGCGGAGCAGGCGGTACTTGAAGCATTGCAGGCAGCGCCCGCCGCGCTCGGGCTCGTGCTCGAGCCCTTCCGCGCAGCCGCCCCAGTCTTCGTGGTCGTACACGTCGTCCACGATGGGGATGCCCCACTTCAGCGCGTATCGGATGCACTCGTTCAGCCGATGGTCATACTCCTCCTTGGGAAAGATGTTCGAGTTGGAATAGAAGATGACGGGCTCGATTCCGTTGTCCATCAGGCACTCTACGACCGCGCTCGAGCACGGCGCGCAGCACGCGTGCAAAAGCACGCGCTTCGCCCCGAGGGGCACTTCCAGGCGGACATTCGGTTTCATGCGTACTTTCTTGGGAAGCGGAAAACGATGGACAGGGCGGCCACGAGGCCCAAAGCGAAAGGATAATAGAGGTATCCCGTAATGGAGGCGGCGGAGACGCCGGCGAGGCCGGAGGCCATCAGCATCTGCGCGCCGTAGGGGATGATTCCCTGCACGAGGCAGGAGAAAGTGTCCAGAATGGAAGCCGTCTTACGCGGGTCCAGCTTGTACCGGTCGGAAATGTCCTTCGCGAGCGGACCCACGGTAATGATGGCTATGGTGTTGTTCGCCGTACAGAAGTTCACGAGGGACACCAGGCCGGCGATGGAGAAATAGGCCCCGCGCGGCCCCCGGATGCGCCGGGTGAGGCCGCCGATGATGAAGTCCAGTCCGCCATTGTAGCGGATGAGTTCCAGCATGCCGCCTGCGAGCAGGGAGACGATGATCAGTTCGCCCATCGACCCGATCCCGGTGCCGATAGAGGTCATCCAGCCGATCCAGTCATAGGCCCCCGTGCTCCAGCCGAGGATTCCGTTCACGATGATGCCGATGGTGAGGACCGTCACCACGTTCACGCCCGTAAGGGCAAGGCCGATCACGAGCAGATACGGCACCAGGCCCAACCACTGCACGTTCTGAACGGCGGGCGCCGCCACCACTTTCAGGCCCATCACCACATACAGCACGGTCACGAAGAGTGCGGCCGGCGCGGCGATCCACAGGTTTGCCCGGAACTTGTCACGCATGGAGCAGCCCTGGGTCTTGGTGGCCGCCACCGTCGTATCGGAAATGAAGGACAGGTTGTCCCCGAAGAAGGCGCCGCCGATGACGACCGCCGTCATCAGGGGCACGCCCACGCCCGTTTCCGCGGCAATTCCCGCCGCGATGGGCACCAGGGCCACAATCGTACCCACGCTGGTTCCGATGGCCATCGAAATGAAGCAGGCCGCGAGGAAAATCCCCGCAAACACAAGCTTTCCCGGCAGGATCCGGAGCGTGGCATTCACCGTCGCGTCGATGGCGCCGATATCCTTTGCCGTCGCCGCGAAAGCCCCCGCCAGCACGAAGATCCAGATCATCAGGAGCACGTTCCGGTTCCCCGCTCCGGCGGAGAAGATGGATATCTTGTCGTCCGTCTTGTCCACGCTCCGCGTAATCACCATCGCATACGCCGATGCGATGATGAACGCCGCCGCAACCGGGACCTTGTAGAAGTCCCGCGCCACGATCGAAGACACGAGATACACCAGCAGGAACACCAGCAGCGGGCTCAAGGCGAGCCAGCCGTTCATTTTCTTGCCGGCCGGAAGGTTCTCCTGGGGATTTTCGGTATGGATGGCCATGCGACAGTTCGTTGGGGTAAATGCAAAGATACGAAAATCTTCCTTCCGTACTTTGGGATTTTTTCGCTACCTTTGCAAAAATTCCGCGCAACCATGTCCTTTATCGATGAAAGAATTGCCCAGGAAGGCCTTACTTTTGACGATGTACTCCTTGTCCCGGCGTACTCCGAAGTCCTTCCGCGGGAGGTCAGCCTGCATACCCGTTTCTCCCGGAACATCAGCCTGAACATACCGGTCGTGTCCGCCGCGATGGATACGGTTACCGAGGCGCCGATGGCCATCGCCCTGGCAAGGGAAGGAGGCATCGGCGTGATTCATAAGAATATGAGCATCGCCGCCCAGGCGGCCGAGGTGCGCAAGGTCAAGCGTTCCGAGAACGGGATGATCAGCGACCCGGTCACCATCAACCAGGACCAGACCGTGGGCGACGCGCTCCGCCTGATGAAGGAGAACCACATCGGCGGAATTCCCGTCACCGACGGCGAGCGGCACCTCGTGGGCATCGTCACGAACCGCGACGTCCGCTTCTTCGACGACCTGGATGTCCCGGTCCGTGCCGTCATGACGGCCGACAACCTGGTCACCATTCCTGACAGCCGGACGGACCGCGAGTATGTAAAGTCGGTCCTCCAGAAATACAAAGTGGAGAAGCTTCCTGTGGTGGATGCGAAGGGTTGCATCGTGGGCCTGATCACCTACAAGGACCTCATCAAGGAGCGCCTGCACCCGGAGGCCTGCAAGGACGCCAACGGCCGTCTCCGCGTGGCGGCGGGCATCGGCATCACGCCGGACGCCCTGGACCGTGTGGCCGCCCTCTATGCCGAAGGCGTGGACGCGGTCGTGCTGGATTCCGCCCATGGCCACAGCAAGGGCGTAATCGACCTCCTGAAGCGCGTGAAGGTCTCCTTCCCGTCGCTGGACGTGGTGGTGGGCAATGTCGCCACCGAGGAAGGCGCCCGCGACCTTGTGAACGCCGGCGCTGACGGCGTGAAAGTGGGCATCGGCCCGGGCTCCATCTGCACCACCCGTATCGTGGCGGGCGTGGGCGTGCCCCAGCTGAGCGCTATCTACAATGCTTACCAGGCCATCAAGGGCACCGGTGCGACGCTTATTGCCGACGGCGGCCTCCGCTACTCCGGTGACGTCGTCAAGGCCCTTGCGGCCGGCGGCGACTGCGTCATGTGCGGCTCGATGTTCGCCGGCACCGAGGAATCCCCGGGCGAGACGATTATCTACAGCGGCCGTAAGTTCAAGGCCTACCGTGGCATGGGCTCCATCGACGCCATGGCGGCCGGCTCGAAGGACCGCTACTTCCAGTCTGACAAGGTGGAACTCAAGAAACTGGTCCCGGAAGGCATCGTGGGCCGGGTTCCGTACAAGGGCACCCTCGCCGAGACGGTGTACCAGCTGGTGGGCGGCCTCCGCTCCGGCATGGGCTACTGCGGCGCGAAGGACCTGGAGGCGCTCAAGGGCGCGAAGTTCACCCGCGTCACCGCGAGCGGCATGACGGAGAGCCATCCGCACGACATCACCATCACCAAGGAAACGCCCAACTATTCCCGCGGTGAATAAGATCCTGATCCTCGACTTCGGCTCCCAGGTGACGCAGCTGATCGGCCGCCGCCTCCGGGAGCTGAATGTCTATTGCGAGATTTTTCCCTATGATAAAATGCCGGCCCTGGATGACTCCGTGAAGGGGGTCATCCTGTCCGGCAGTCCTTGCTCCGTCCGGGACGCGAACGCCCCGCAGTTCGCGCTGGAAAGCGTGAAAGGCAAGTTGCCGGTCCTCGGCATCTGCTACGGCGCGCAGTACATTGCGCACCATTGCGGCGGAAAGGTTGAAGGCTCCCTCGCCCGGGAATACGGTCGGGCGATGCTGGACGTCATCCGGCCGGATTCCCCGCTCATGGACGGCGTCAAGGTCCATTCCCAGGTATGGATGTCCCATGGCGACACCATCTCCCGCCTCCCGGAAGGGGGCGTTGCTATCGCCCAGACCGCCGATATCCCGTACGCCGCCTACCAGATCGTAGGCGAGCCCACCTTCGCGGTCCAGTTCCATCCCGAAGTGTTCCATACGGAAGAGGGGACGAAGATCCTCTCGAATTTCGCGCTCGGCATCTGCGGCTGTGCGGGCGACTGGACGCCGGACTCTTTCATCGAGACCACGGTGGCGGACCTCCGCGCGAAGCTCGGGGACGACAAGGTCATCCTGGGCCTCAGCGGCGGCGTGGATTCCACGGTTGCCGGCGTGCTGCTGCACAAGGCCGTCGGCCGCAACCTCACCAGCATTTTCGTCAATAACGGGCTCCTCCGGAAGAACGAGTTCGAGGACGTCCTCGCTTCGTACCAGGACATGGGCCTGAACGTCATCGGGGTCGACGCCTCCAAGGATTTCCTCGACGCTCTCGCCGGCGTCACCGAACCCGAGGCCAAGCGGAAAATCATCGGCCGCCTGTTCGTGGAGACCTTCGACAAGTACGCCCGGCAGATCGAGGGCGCCCGCTGGCTCGCCCAGGGCACCATCTACCCCGACGTCATTGAATCCGCCGGCATTCCCGGCATCGCCTCCAAGATCAAGAGCCACCACAATGTGGGCGGCCTCCCCCAGGAAATGAACCTGCAGGTCGTGGAACCGCTCCGGATGCTGTTCAAGGACGAAGTCCGCCGCGTCGGACGCGCCCTCGGCATCAAGGAGGAGCTCGTGAACCGGCATCCGTTCCCGGGCCCGTCCCTCGGCGTCCGCATCCTGGGCGACGTCACGGAGGAGAAGCTCCGCATCCTGCGCGAGGCCGATGACATCTACATTAAGGCCCTCCGCGCTTACGACTGCACGGGCAAGGGCTTCCGCAGCGCCTCCGACCCGCGTTACATGGCCACGAACCTGTACGATGCCATTTGGCAGGCGGGCGTGGTCTTGCTGCCCATCCGCAGCGTAGGTGTCATGGGAGACGAACGCACCTATGAACATCCGGTCGCGCTCCGCGCCGTGGTCTCCACGGACGCGATGACCGCCGACTGGTTCCCGCTCCCGTACGACTTCCTCGCCGAGGTCTCCAACGATATCATCAACAAAGTCCGGGGCGTGAACCGCGTCGTGTACGACGTGAGTTCCAAGCCGCCGGCAACCATTGAATGGGAATAAAACGAATATTAACAATTTAGCTTTTTAAGACATGACTACCGGAAACGTTCGTCCCGCCGACATGGAGCGGATCACAACCCCTGCACTGGCCCAGAAATTCATCGATGAACAAGTCAAGGAACTGCGTGCGCAGATCGGCGACAAGAAGGTCCTGCTCGCCCTCTCCGGCGGTGTGGACTCCTCCGTCGTCGCGGCGCTCCTGATCAAGGCTGTGGGCAAGCAGCTGGTTTCCGTCCACGTGAACCATGGACTCCTCCGCAAGGGCGAGCCCGAGCAGGTGGTTCGCGTCTTCCGCGATGAGCTGGACGCCAACCTCGTGTATGTCGATGCCGTCGACCGCTTCCTCGACAAGCTCGCCGGTGTGGCCGATCCCGAGCAGAAGCGCAAGATCATCGGTGCGGAATTCATCCGCGTGTTCGAGGAGGAGGCCCGCAAGCTGGACGGCATCAGCTTCCTGGCCCAGGGTACCATCTACCCGGACATCGTGGAATCCGGCCCCGTCAAGTCCCACCACAATGTGGGCGGCCTGCCCGAAGACCTCCAGTTCGAACTTGTGGAGCCCATCAAGCTGCTCTTCAAGGACGAGGTCCGTGTTGTCGGCAAGGAGCTGGGTCTCCCGGACAACATGGTCTTCCGTCAGCCGTTCCCTGGTCCCGGCCTGGGCGTCCGCTGCACCGGCGCCATCACGCGCGACCGCCTGGAGGCCCTGCGCGAGAGCGACGCCATCTTGCGCGAGGAATTCGCAAAGAACGGCCTGGAAGGCAAGGTCTGGCAGTATTTCACCATCGTCCCCGACTACAAGTCCACGGGCGTCAAGGACAACAAGCGCAGCTGGGACTGGCCGGTGATCATCAGGGCCGTCAACACCCGCGATGCGATGACCGCCACCATCGAGGAAATCCCCTACGAGTTGCTGCATCACATTACGAAGCGTATCGTCACGGAGGTCCCGGGCGTGAACCGCGTCCTCTATGACCTTACCCCGAAGCCTACGGGCACCATTGAATGGGAATAATCATGAAGTCTTACGAAGCCCCCGCGTGCCGGGTCCGCGACCTGGCCCTGGAGGCGGCGCTGTTGACCGGCTCCACCGAACCGATTCCCATCGAGCCCTTCGACCCCGAGTTCGACTGACACGCCTTTTTCTGTTTCTATCCGCTTTTTTTTCGAAATAGGCTTGCACATTCGGAAAAAAGTAGTACCTTTGCAGTCCCGAATTCGGGATATTGAGTAATGGTAGCACTACAGATTCTGGCTCTGTCAGTGAGGGTTCGAGTCCTTCTATCTCAACTGAAAATCAGCCTTCGTCAAGCTGATTTTTATTTTGAAACAACGACGGCGGGGTAGCTCAGCTGGTTAGAGCGTCGGATTCATAATCCGGAGGTCGTGGGATCGTGACCCACTCCCGCTACGAAGACAAATACATAAGCAAGTGGACGAGTACGAAGTCCACTGCAACCCACCCGTCATTCCGGGCTCGACCCGGAATCCCAGATATCCCTCCGGCGCCTTGCAAGCGGCGGTTTTTTTGTTATATTTGTAAAAGATGGCAGACCAGGTTCAGACAGTTCAGACGCGCAGGAATTTCTATACGAATATCCTGACACTGGTCGTTAACATCGTCGTAGGCTTTTTCTACACGCCCTATCTGACCCGCACCTTGGGCCCTTCGGCCTATGGTATCGTTCCGCTTGCCCTGATTATCAACCAGTATATTTCGGTCGTCGCGAGTGCATTGACGAGTTCTTTTACCCGGTTCTATTCGGTGGCTATCCAGAAAGGAGATGTCGAGGAGGCAACGAAGACCATCTCCACATCGATGGTTGTCATCCTGGTTTTGATCGCCTCCCTGCTCCCGGTCCTTGCCTTCATTGTCCTGCGGGTGGACAAGGTCTTCAGCATACCGGCGGCGCATGTGTCCGATGCAAAACTGCTGTTCCTGTATACGGTCCTATCCTTCTTTCTCTCGATGGTCACGAGCCTGATCAATGTCACGCTCTATGCCACGAACAGGCTCGATCTCATGAATGTGATCAAGATCGTCAGGCGGTTCTTCAAACTTCCGCTCATCATCCTGTTCTTTGTGCTGGTAGAAGTGAATGTGAAGTACATCGGCGTCACGAGCTTCATCATCGAGGCATTCATCCTTTTCTACAGCATCCATCTTTTCAGAAGCCACCGGCCTGAGGGCGTGACGATCAAACTTTCGAGAGCGTCCAGGACCGTTTTCGCGGCACTTTTCGCCATGGCCGTATGGAATCTCGTCCAGTATGTCGGCGATACGGCCCTATACAGGATAGACAACATCGTCGTCAACAGGAACTGGGGGATTGTCGATTCGGGAGCCCTGGGTGCCATTACCGAGATGGGTAATTTCATCAATCAGGTGACCGGGGTGATCGGCAGTCTGTTCGGGCCGCTGATCATCATAGCCTATTCGAAGAACCGACATGATGACGTGGTCCATTTGTCGACCTCCCAATCCTACATTGTCGGGATCATCACGGCCGTCCTGGCCGGATTTCTCGCCGGTTTCTCCGCGCCTGTGCTGGAGTATTGGCTGGGTCCCAAGTATCCGATAGAAGACCAATACCGGTTATGGATGGTCATCAAGCTCTCCCTAACGCCTTTCTATGCCGCAGGAGGGGTGCTGTCGTTTACCTATCGGGCATGGAACAGGGTCCGTTTCCCTGCGTTGGCGACATTGGTTATCGGTGTCATGAATATCATCGCCCTGACCTTGCTGGTCAGGCTGGCCGCGGCCCCCATCTGGCTCCTGCTGGTGGTCTCGGTGGCCCTGGGGATTGTTCAGAGCTATTTCCTCGGCTCCTATTGTGTCTCCAAGATTTATCCGGAGGCGGCCAAGTCTCTGGCCCTGTCCTTTGTGAAGATCTTCGCCACCATGGCCGTGGTCGAGATGGTCTGCCTGGCATTCTGTTCGCTGGTCGAAGTCGATTCTCTCGGGAAACTGCTGGCGTATGGTGCGGTGGTCGGGATGGCGGTCGCCGCCCTGGCCTATCAGGTCTGTTTCAATAAAACCCAGAAACAGGAAGTCTTAAGCCTGTTGAAATGAAGATCTCAGTTATCATCCCGGCCTATAACGCCGGCAAGCACATAAACAAGGCCTTGGATGCCATCCTTGGGCAGAGCCTGTCCGACATCGAGGTCATCGTCGTCAATGATGGTTCTACCGACAATACACAGGAGATGGTCGAAGGATATCAGGACCCTCGTATCAGAATCGTTTCTCAGGAAAACGGAGGGACCCTGGCCGCGAGAATGACGGGGCTTGAGCATGTATCCGGCGATTATTTCATTTTCTGTGATGCCGATGACCGGATGCGGCCGGACGCGTTGTTGAATCTGTATTCGGCGGCGGAGACGCAACATGCGGATATCGTGAAAGGGAAAGTGCGGATGCTGCGTGAAGACGGCTCTGAGACCGGTTTGTTTTTTGCCCATGAGATGCCCTATGGCCATGACCGGAAAGGAACCATCCGGGCCATGTGGGAGGGGGCGCTCTCCCATAATCTGGCAGGAACGCTGTTCAGGAGGGCCCTTCTTTCCGAAGAGTTGCAGATCATCAAAGGACAGTCCAATGGGGAGGATGCCTGTCTCTTCTACCAATTTGCAGAAAGGGCTTCCGTCGCGGTCCTGATTCCGGAGGTGGTGCAAGACTATTTCGTGTATTCCGTTTCTGTTTCTCACCGGGAATTCAACGAGAAGATGCTGACCGACATTTTCATGACGGATGTCTTTTGCTTCGGCATTGCCAAACCGTATCTGGGCCAGGAGAACCCTTTGAACACGAAGCTGATCCATGCGGTCAAGAAGGGCATCCATGAATACTATCCATACCGGAAACTGCGCCGGATTCTGAAGGACCTGGACTATCTGAAATACGTTCCCTTACCTGTCCGGCTGGAGTGTCAGCTCGAATGCCTGAAGAAAAAGATCATCAAGAAACCATTCCGGGAATTGTTTGCATCATCCAGTTTTCCGGGGTGACCGTTTGTTTTTGGGAAAAAGTTTCTTATCTTGCGGAACGAACTAATAACCGGCTGGCTGGCCGGGTTCTTCGTGATCAAGGAGAAAGGCGGACTCATCTGGAACATCATCATCGGTCTGCTCGGCGGTGTCGTCGGCGGCTGGCTGCTGGGCAAGCTCGGCGCGACCGGTTCCTTCTGGGCCCAGTGGTATGGCCAGATCGTCAGCGCCGTCATCGGCGCCGTGGTCCTCATCCTGGTCTGGCGCCTGATCAAGAAGCTCCTCAAGTAGCTTTTTAAGGCTTTTTTAATCCCGCGATAGCGGGAATTAAGCGTCCCGGAAACGGAGGCGGCGTATCTTTGTGGGAAACAAGTTCACCATGAAAGCGTTCCGCCTCCTTTTTTCGTTGCTGCTGGTGAGCAGCACCGTCTCCGCCCAGTCCTGGGAGCAGCCGTATGCCGACCGGGGCTTCACCGTCCAGGATACCGTGATCTGCGGCCGCAGGGCCGTGTTCGTCGTGCCGAAGGAGGCGAACGGGCGCTGGATCGCCCGACCGGCGTTCATCGGCGCGTTCGCGCAGGTGGACGATGCGCTGCTGGAATTGGGCTGGTCGTTCGGCCTGTTGGACCTGATGGACGAGTATGCTGCGCCCGACGCACAGGAGGCCTTTACGGCGTTTTGCGATTATGGGCGAAAGCGGTATGGTTTGTCTAGGAAAGTGGTCCTGGAAGGCCTGAGCCGGGGTGGCTGGTTCTCCCTCGTCTATGCGGAGAACCATCCGGACCGCGTGGATAAGCTCTATTTGGACGCGCCCCTTTGCGTCCTGACGAATATCCGCAATGAGCATATCCGGAAAGCCGCTGAGCAGTGGGAAGCGGCAGGTATCCCGGAAGAGAAGTTCCGGACCTATGCCAAGGACCATTTCGCCCGGGTCAAGGGCGTGCCCATCATCGTCGTATACGGCGCCGCCGATCCGACCGTCCCTTTCGAACAGCAGTTCGGGACGTTCGACCTGTCCGGCTGCCGGGACCTGTCCATCATCGGCAAGACCGGTATCGGACACCATCCGCATTCGCTCAGCCCGTGCGACACCATCGTGCGCTTCCTGGCCAGGCCGGAGCGGTTATAGTTGGGCGATGATATCCCGGACAAGGGCGTTCCAGTCGATAACCCGGTCGGGTTTCGGGGAATAGCCCAGGACAACTACGACCAGGTCCTTGGAGGGGATAATGAAGACTTCCTGGCCGTCGTGACCCTGGCAGTTGAACATGTCCTCGGGAATGTCCGGCCAGAACTTGTCCTTGTTCAGCCAGAAGAAAGAGCCGTAGCCGTCCTTGCTGTCGGCGGCGGGGGTGACACAGTAGTCCACCCAGCCTTCGGGGAGGATCCGCCGGCCCTGGAAGACGCCGTCATCCAGGTATAGCTGCCCGAGGCTGGCGTATTCACGGGCGGTGATGTACAGGTAGGACGATCCTACCGGGGTGCCGCTAATATCCGGCTCGAAAACCGCATTGCGGATGCCCAGCGGGGCGAAGAGCCGCTCGCGGTAATAGGTCAGGAACTCCTTGTCGGAAGCGAACTTGCCGCGCAGGTAGCGCATGACGATGTTTGTACTGCCGCTGGAGTAGTACCAGAAGGTGCCGGGCTTGTGCTCCAGGGGTTTCTTCAGGGCGAACAGGCCCATGTCTTTTTCCCGGTGCAGCATCAGGTTCACATCGGACCGGTTGCCGTAGTCCTCGTTCCATTCGAGGCCGCTCTGCATCTGCATCAGGTCATTGAGCGTGATGGTCGCGCGTTCATCCCCCTGCCACTCGGGTATGCCTGTGGGGGCGAAGACATCCACCAGGCCGTCACCGTACATGATGCCCGCGAGGGCGTTCGTGAAGCTCTTGGCCATGCTCCAGCTGAGGAGCCGTGTACGGGCCGACAGGCCTTCGCGATACCGCTCAGCCACTATTTTGCCTTCATGCAGGACGACGAAGGCGAAGGGCGTTCCGTTGTAGGCGTGGTCATCGACCAGGGCCTTGGCGATGGGCGCCAGCCGCTCCGTGAGGGCGGAGTCTCCGGGTTCCAGGAAGTCCGGTCCTTCGGCCTCAGGGGCGAGGGGATACTTCTCCGCCTGGAATTCCGCGGCCTTCTTGCCGCGGAGCAGCGTGACGCCGTAACCGTCCCGATAGGCGGCGACGGACTTGCCCCAGAGGAAGCGGCTCGTCACCGTTTTGTTCCCGAAGTCCACCTTGTTGCTGGTGAACTTGATGAAGGAGAAGGGTTCCCGCCCGGAGACGAAAACGTCCGACGCAAGGTTCTTGGCCGCATAGCCCGTGATGATGGGCAGCAGGGAATTCAGGTAGAGGCAGCCGCCGAGGACAGCGGCCGCGAGCACCGCCAGAACGATGCGCAGGATCGTTTTCTTCTTCATAATCTCCGAACAGTTGTTTCAGGTTGGTCCTTTACCGGTTCTCCGCGGCCTCGACGGCCTTGAAGTAGCGGTAGCTGTTCACCTTTACTTCGCCGATGGACGCCTCGTCGCAGACAATGGTGCCGGCGGGGTGGTTCTGCAGGCCGCTGAGGGTGCAATAGTGGGACATCGGCCCCTCGATGGCATCCTTCAGGGCGCGGGCTTTCTTGGAGCCGAAGGCGAGGATGACGACCTCCTTGGAGGAAAGGACCGTGGCGACGCCCACGGTGAGCGCCTGGGCGGGAACCGCCTCGGGGTCGCCGCCGAAGAAGCGGGCGTTGACCTCGCGGGTGTCCTGGGTGAGCGTCACGACGCGGGTGCGGGAACTGAGCGAGGAGAAGGGTTCGTTGAAGGCGATGTGTCCGTCTTCACCCACGCCGCCGAGGAACAAGTCGAAACCGCCGGCTTCGACGATGGCCTGCTCATAGGCGGAGCACTCGGCCTCCGTATCGGCCGCATTGCCGTCCAGGATATGGATATTCTCCGCCGGCTCGTCAATGTGGTCGAACAGGTAGTGATGCATGAACGAATGGTAGCTCTCGGGATGCTCCACGGGCAGCCCCACGTACTCGTCCATGTTGAACGAGATCACGTTCTTGAAGGAAACTTCGCCGGCCTTGACCATGCGGATAAGTTCCGCGTAAGTGTCAATCGGGGTGGAGCCGGTGCAGAGGCCCAGGACGAAAGGCTTGTCGGAGACTTTGGCCTTCTCGTTGATCTTGGCGGCGATGTAGTGCGCTGCCCAGAGGGAGCCCTGCTTCGCATTGTCACGGATAATGACTTTCATGATGTCAAGTAAGTTAAATATACACTAAAAACTAACAGAGTTTCAAGAATACTTCGATGGCCTGGTATTCCGCCATGCCCAGCTGGTCGTAGAGCCGGGCGGTGTTCTGGGTGCGCTCTTCGGCGCGCTGCCAGAACTCGCGCGGGTCCTCGCCCGGGAACGGGACGATGTCCTTCTGCGAAAGGTGGCGGAAAATGGCATGGCGCTTCTTGACGACCTCATCCGGGCTCAGCGGGACGGCCATGTCCACGCGGCCGAGCTCCCACTCCATCCAGGCGCCGCGATAGAGCCAGATGTGGGTGTCGGCGAGCCAGTCGTTGCCTTCGGCCTTGAGCTGTTCCACGGCGTCAAGGGCGGCCTCGGTACACACGCGGTGCGTGCCGTGCGGATCTGCCAGGTCGCCCGCCATGAAGATCATGTGGGGCTTCAGCCGGGCGATGAGGTCCTTGATGATGTCCACGTCGGCCTGCGTGCGCGGGTTCTTCTTGATGCCGCCGGACTCGTAGAACGGGAGGTTCAGGAAGTGCGCGTTGGTATTGTCGTTGAGGCCGAACGAGCGGACCGCACCGCGGGCTTCGCTACGGCGGATGGCGCCTTTCATCTCCAGCAGGGCCCGGGGTTCGGGCTCGCCGGGACGCTTGCTCTCGACCAGGGCCTTGGCCTCGTCGAACTTGTCGGCGAAGCCCAGCTGGAAGGCGGCGTCCATGTGCTGGAGCACGACGTCGTCGTGTACCGCCACGTTGCCGGAGGTCTCGTAGGCGACGTGCACGTCGTGGCCCTGGGAAGCCAGGCGGATGAACGTGCCGCCCATCGAGATCACGTCGTCGTCCGGATGCGGGGAGAAGATCAGGACGGTCTTCGGGAACGGCTTGGCCGACACGGGACGCGTGGCATCCTCGGTCTCGGCGCCCGGCTTGCCGCCCGGCCAGCCCGTGATGGTGTGCTGGAGGTCGTTGAAGACGTCGATGTTGATCTTGTCATAAGGGCCGAACTGCTCGAGCAGCTCGCCGAGGTTGTTCTCCAGGTAGTCCTTTTCCGTGAGCTTCAGGATGGGCTTGCCGACGGTCTGGCACAGCCATACGACCGCCTTGCGGACGAACTTGGGCGTCCAGTCGCAAGGGCCCACGAGCCAGGGGGCGACCACGCGGGTCAGGAGGCTCGCGGCGGTCTCGTCCACGAAGAAGTGGATGTGGTCGTGGCGCTGCAGCAGGGAGGCCGGGCAGGAGGAGGTCATTTCGCCTTCGGCGACGGCCTTGACCGCCCGGGCCTTGTCCTCACCCCAGGCCATCAGGACGATGCGGCCGGCGGTGAGCATCGTGCCGATGCCCATCGTAATGGCGCTCTGCGGGGTGGCGGTGATGTCGTGGTTGAAGTTCTTGGCCTGGCGCTTGCGGGACTTGTAGGAAAGGCGCACGGTGCGGGTGCGCGTCTTTTCGTTGCTGCCGGCTTCGTTGAAGCCCACCTGGCCGTCCTCGCCGATGCCGATGACCAGCAGGTCCAGGTTCCGGGCCTTCTTGTCGAATTCGGCACAGTACTGGGACACGAACTCCTGGGGGACGGTGCCGTCGGGGATGTAGACGTTCTCCTTGCGGATGTCCACCTTGTCCAGCAGCATTTCGTGGAGGCGGTGATTGCGGCTCTGGATCGCATCCTTGGAGGACGGATAGTATTCGTCGATGGAGACGACCTCCACGTTCCGGAAGGAAACCAGCCCGGCCTGGTAGCGGCGGGCGAGTTCGTTGTACAGGGAGGTGGGGGTGGTGCCGGTGGTCAGGCCCAGGCGGAACAGCCGCCCTTCCGGCGTGGCCTTGATGGCATCGACCACAAGGTCGGCCACTGCGTAGGAAGCGGGCCGGGATTCGGCATAGATCTCGGTCCAGATTTTTTCATAGTTGTGCAGGATGCCCTTCGGAAGATTCTTCTCGATCAGGCCTCCTTCGTAAGGTAGGGTGAAGTGTTTTTTGCTCATAATTGGCTGTCACTGAGTTCGAAGGTGTTTCCCTGGCGGATGTCGCCCGTCTGCAGGCCCTTCTTGAGCCATTTCATGCGCTGGGCGGCGGTGCCGTGGGTAAAGGATTCCTCGACGGCGTAGCCCTGGGATTTCTTCTGGAGGTAGTCGTCGCCGATCTTGGAGGCGCAGTTGATGGCTTCCATCAGGTCGCCGTCCTCCAGGGAGCCGAACATCTGGCTCTCATAGTGGCCCCAGACGCCGGCGTAGAAGTCCGCCTGGAGTTCGATGCGCACGCTCACGCGGTTCGCGTCGGCCTTGTTCATCCGCGCCATCTGCTGATGGGCCTGGCCCAGGGTGCCGAGCAGGTTCTGCACGTGGTGGCCCACCTCATGGGCGATGACATACGCGTAGGCGAAGTCGCCGTCGGCCCCGAGCTGCTGCCGCATGGTCGCGAAGAAGCTCAGGTCGATGTACAGTTTCTCGTCGCCGGAGCAGTAGAACGGACCCATCGCGGCCTGTCCCGTGCCGCAGGCGGTGGCGGTGGCGCCGGAATACAGGACCAGGGTCGGCGCGCGGTACGTGCCGATGCCGTTCTGCCGGAAATAGGCGCTCCACACGTCCTCGGTGGAGGCGAGGATCTGGCGGGAGAACTTGGCGAGGGCCTCGTTCTCGGGCGTGGGTTCGTAGTTGGTCTGCTGGGTGGTCTGCATTCCGCCGGAGTTGATGACGCTCTTGACCACGTCTCCGAGGGAGCCGCCCTGCAGCAGCACGATCAGGGCGATCAGGGCGACGCCGCCCAGGCCCAGTCCGGCGGCGGTGCCGCCGCTCATTCCTCTGCGGTCTTCCACATTGGAACTTTCCCGTCTTCCATCAAGTCTCATAGTGTGATTATTTGAATGTGATTATTTTAAGATTTGTTCGATGCGTTCGAGTTCCCCGTCCACCGGGGCGGGTTTGATGCCCAGCAGTTTGCAGAGCATCGGATACAGGTCGATGTTCTTGAAGGCGGCGATGCGCCCTTCCTCGTAGGGGGCGGCCGCATACCCTTTCTTGAAATCCGGTCCGACGGCGCGGAAGGCTACGAGCATGTCGGTCTCCTGCGGCGCGAAGCCGTGGGCGCCCTGGTTGCGGGACGGGGCGAAGTTGAACTGCCAGCCCAGGTCCGGGCTGACGATGATGTCACCGGTGCGGTCGGACGTTCCGTAGTTCAGGGAGTCCGGCAACTCGCCGTGGCGGTACACGTTCAGGTGCGGAATCTGCGAAAGGGCCTTGTACACCGTGTCGATGCAACCCTCCTTGCAGTGGATGTTGGTGGGGATGGAACCGGCGATATCCTCGATCCAGCTGTCGTCCAGGGCTTCTGCCCAGGAGACGAAACGGTCCGGGCTGATCTCCGTCATGCCGTGGTCCCCGGCCAGGATGAAGTTGATCTTCTTCGCATAGGGAAGCCGCTGCAGCCGGAGGTAGAAGGCGTGCATCAGGCTGTCCATCCGGTGGGTCATCTCCGCCGTTTCGGCGGAAACGGGACCGGAGACGTGGCCGGTATGGTCCGGTTCGTCGAAATAGACCATCAGCATGCGCGGACGCTCCTTCTTCGGGAGGCTCATCAGCCTGACGGCCTCGTCCACCCGCTCTTCGAACGTCCAGTGGGGCTGTTCGTTCCAGTTGCGCCAGTAGGTCGGGAACTGACCCTGGATGGCGACGTCGCCGCCCAGCCAGTAGATGTTGCCGGTCTTCAGACCCTGCTTCTGGGCCGTGATCCAGATGGGCTCCTTCAGGTAGTACTTGGGGTTGAACCGCTTGGAAGAGTCGTTCATCGCATAGTGCGAGCCGTCGTCCGGGTCCCGGAAACTGTTGTTCACAATACCGTTGTGGTCCGGGACGCAGCCCGTCGCCATCGTGTAATGGTTCGGGAAGGTGGAGGCGGGGAAGGAGGGCTCCATCGCCGCGGCCACACCGACGGTGGCGAGACTGTCGAAGAACGGCATCTCATACAACGCAGGGTAGTCCCAGCGGTTGCCGTCCAGCGAGACGATCACCGTATAGTGGACGCGCTGGCAGGCCGAAGCGAGCAAGAGAATGGAAACAAGGATGGGCAGTACTCTTCTCATTCCAAATAGGATTGAATGACAAATATAATAAAAACCCGGAACAAAGTTTCTGTTCCGGGCTGAAAACCTGCTACCGCGTCATCCAGAAAGGCCGCTGTTCGATCTTGACTTCCGGGTCGATGACCTTCGCCACGGTCTCGGCCATTTTCCGGACCCCGGCGGCGTTGGGATGGATCCCGTCGTCCTGCATCATTTCCGGATGCCCCTCGAGGGCGGCGTGGAGGTCGATGATCCCTTCCAGTTTCTCTTTCTTCACGGCCTTCTCCAGCAGGGGGACGATCTCCCCGGTGATGACGGATTCAGAGATGGTCCAGCTGTCCTTGAGGGCGGGAATGGGCTTGCAGAGGTAGATCCTGGGCTTGGAGGGGAGCGCCTGCAGGGCGTCCAGCATGGTCTTGAGGTCTCCGGCGAAGTCTTTCTTGTGGACCCAGTTGTACTCCTTGGAATCGTTCGTGCCCAGCATGATGACGACGATGTCCGGCTGGAAGGCGAGGGCGTCCTGCCAGATGCCTTCGTTCATGTACGGGAGGTCTCCGGAATTCATCAGCGTGCGGGCGCTGATGCCGAAGTTCCGGACGTTGTAGCGATCGCCGAGCATCTTCTGCATCTGGGCGGGATAGCCGTTCACGTCGCGGAGGTCGATTCCGTGACCGTCGGTGATGCTGTCGCCGATACAGGCCACCTTGATGGCGTCCGGGGCCGGGGCGGGCAGCTTGTCCAGCCAGGCGGAGAGGTCGGAGAGCATCTGCTCCCGGTAGGCGAAGAAGGGCATGTAGCCGTAGCCGTGGCCGCCGGAAGGATACACGTGCAGCGAGCAGCTGATGCCCTCGTTGTGCATGGCGGAGTAGTAGGCGATGGCATTGGGGACGGGCGGGACGAGGCCGTCGTCATCCGACAGGATGATGATGGCGGGCGGGGTCTGGTGCGTCTTCACCTGGAACTGGTTGCTGTACAGGCGGACCAGGTCGGAATTCTTCTGCTCGTCGCCCAGGAGGCCGTCCAGGGAACCCTGGTGCGTGCCCGGGCCCATGGTGATGACCGGATAGACCAGGATCTGGAAGTCCGGCCGGAGTTCGTACGGGGTGTGGGTGGCGATGGTCGATGCCAGGTGTCCGCCGGCCGAGGAGCCCATGATACCGATGTCGCGCGGGTTGAGGTGCCAGACGGCAGCGCTGTCGCGCATCGTCCGCATGGCCTGTTCGGCATCGCCGATGGGCAAAGTGCGGTCCCCGTGGGGGATTCGGTAGTTCACGAGCGCGAAGGCGATGCCCTTTGCGTTGAAGAATTCGGACCAGGCGGCCCCTTCGTGCGTATTGGACAGGACGGCATAGCCGCCGCCCGGACAGCAGACGACGGCCCGCCCGGTGGGCTGTTCGGGCAGATAGACAACGAGCTGCGCCACGCCGTCATCACTCAGGGGAAGGGTGAACTGACGGGCGGTCTGGGCGCCGGCGGCCAGGCAGGCTGCGGCCATCAAGACGGAGAGGATGATTTTCTTCATAATCAAACCCGGATGATACAAATAATGACAAGATTGGATACACAAATGTATGAAGAAATCCGCAAGTTTTGTTTATTTTTGTGCAATACATAACACTGAAACTTATGGAACCTCTATCCCGACGCAACTTCCTGAAGACGGCCGGACTCGGAACGGCCGGCGCCATCCTCGGTGTCCAGCACCTTTCCGCCAAGAGCCTTGACGGCTCCTCCCCGGCACCCGCCCAGGGGGCCAAGGTGCGCCTCGCGGCCATCGGCATCGCGAACCGCGGCGCCCAGATTATCGGCGATTTCACCCGGACCGGACTCTGCGACATCGTCGCCCTGTGCGACGTGGATCCGGAGAGCGCTGAAAGCCGCAAGACCATCGCCAAGTTCCCCAAGGCGAAACTGTTCAAGGATTTCCGGAAACTCTTCGACGAGTACGCGGACCATTTCGACGCCGTGTGCATTGCCATCCCGGATTTCGCCCATTTCCCCGTCGCGATGCTCGCCCTCCACTGCGGCAAACATGTGTATGTGGAAAAACCCATGGCGCGGACCTTCCACGAGTGCGAGCTGCTGATGGCGGCTGCGCGAAAGCACCCCGAACTCGCCACGCAGGTGGGCAACCAGGGCCATTCCGAGGCGAACTACTTCCAGTTCAAGGCCTGGAAGGACGCCGGCATCATCAAGGATGTCTACAAGATCGTCGCGCATCATAACGACTGGCGCCGCTGGCATCCGTACGACGTGAATATCAAGAAGTTCCCGGAGGCGGAGCCCCTCCCTCCGGGCATGGACTGGGACACCTGGCTCACCACGGCCCAGTGGCATGACTACAACGGCAAATACCATCCCGGCAACTGGCGCGGCTGGTTCGACTTCGGCATGGGCGCCATCGGCGACTGGGCGGCGCACCTGATCGACACATGCCACCAGTTCCTGGAGCTGGGTCTGCCGTATGAGATCGACCCGCTGAAGCTCACAGGCGCGAACGACTTCTTCTTCCCGCAGGAGACAACCCTCCGCTTCAAGTTCGGCCCGCGCGGTGACATGCCGCCGGTGGAGATGATGTGGTACGACGGCCAGAAGAACTTCCCGCCGCTCCCGGCCGGGTATGGACCGACCACCAACAACGCCGCCGACGTCCCCGCGACGAATATGGACGGCACCTTCACCCCGTCGGCCCTGAGCCCGGGCAAGATCATCTATTCCAAGGAGCTGACCTTCAAGGGCGGCAGCCACGGCGCGACCCTGGAGATTATCCCGAAGGAGAAGGCGGCCGAGATGGCCTCCCGCCTGCCGGAAGTGCCCAAGAGCCCGTCCAACCACTTCGCGAACTTCCTCCTCGCCTGCCAGGGCCTGGAGAAGACGCGTTCCCCGTTCGAGCTGTTCGGCCCGATGTGCCAGACCTTCGCCCTCGGCGTCGTCGCCATCCGCACGGGCCGCAAGCTCACCTTCGACGCGGCCAGCAAGACCATCGTGAACGATCCCTTCGCGAACGCCCTCCTCGTGGGCATGCCGCCGCGCAAGGGTTGGGAAGAGTATTACACCATGTAGGATATGAAAAAGTTTGCACTGATACTCGGGTTCGCCTGCCTGGCGACCCTGGCTTCCGCGCAGGAGTGGGAGCCGTTGTTCAACGGAAAGAACCTCAAGGGCTGGAAGCAGGTGACCGGTACGGCGAAGTATGCCGCAAAGGATGGCATGATCGTGGGCACGGCCACCGACAGCAAGGTCAATTCTTTCCTCGCCACCACGAAGGAGTACGGCGATTTCATCCTGGAGTTCGACTTCATGACCGAAGGGATCAACTCCGGCGTGCAGCTCCGGAGCCACAAGGACAATGCCCGCGGCCTGGTGTACGGCTACCAGTTCGAGATCGATCCGGCTCCGCGCGCCTGGAGCGGCGGCATCTATGACGAGGCCCGCCGCCTGTGGCTGTACCGGATGACGGAGAACGAGCCGGCGCGGAAAGCCTACAAGGACGGCTGGAACCACGCCCGCGTGGAATGCATCGGCCCGCACATCCGCACCTGGGTGAACGGTATCCCCTGCACGAACCTTATTGACGATGTGGATCCCACGGGTTTCATCGCCCTGCAGGTCCATGTGGTGGGCCCTGACCAGCTGGGCAACAAGATCTGCTGGAAGGACCTCCGCATCATCACCAAGGACGTGGAGAAGTATGCGACGCCTACGACCGCCCCATGTGTGAACTGCATCGCGAACACGCTCACCCCGGAAGAGGTCGCCGACGGCTGGAAACTTCTGTTCGATGGCAAGACTGCCAATGGCTGGCAGAGCGCCCGTCCCCGGATGAACGGCGCCTTCCCGTATGAGGGATGGAGTGTCGAGAACGGCACGCTGTATGTCCATGCCGGCGATGGTGGCGAGAGCGTGAACGGCGGCGATATCATTACCACCCGCAAGTACCGCAACTTCATCCTGAAGGTCGATTTCAAGATCACGGAAGGCGCGAACAGCGGCATCAAGTACTTCGTGGACCCGTTCATGAACCAGGGCGGCGGCTCGGCCATCGGCTGCGAGTTCCAGGTCCTGGACGACCAGCGGCACCCGGATGCCAAGCTGGGCGTGAAGGGGAACCGCACGATGGGCTCGCTGTACGACCTGATTCCTGCCCCGAAGGGCGAGTGGGAGACCTACACCATCGACGGCTGGCAGCGCGCCATGATCGTCGTGGACGGCAACCACGTGGAGCACTGGCTCAATGGGCACAAGCTCCTGGAGTACGAGCGCAACAACCAAATGTGGAACGCTCTTGTTGCGTATAGCAAATACAAGAACTGGCCCGACTTCGGCAACGCCGAGGAAGGCTACATCCTCCTGCAGGACCACGGCCACCTCGTGTGGTACCGGAACATCAAGATCAAGGAGTTATGAAAGACACCCTGATCACGGCGCACCGCAAGCTGGTCGAGCTCAAGACGGCGGGCGTGTGCCTGTTGCTGGCCGTCCTGGTGAATATCGGCTGCATCATCTATTACCATACGCCTTTCTACGAGGTTTTCACGCAGATCGGCTATACCGTGGTGATTGCGCTGGGGTTCTACATCATCTGGACGGCCATCCGCCTGATCCTTTGGTTGTTTCGAAGGAAGAAATAGGTGGAATTCATCTATAGCACCCGGAATCCGTCCGTTCCGACGGCCTATTCGCGGCTGGATGCGATGCATACCTCCTGCGAGATCCTGTTGCCGTTCCTGCCGGAGGACGAGGCGCGGGCGCTGGTGGATTCCGTATGGGAGCGCGTGCGGGCGGCAGACCGGCGGTATAACCGGTTCCTCCCCGGCAGCGCGTTGGCGGAGGTAAACCGGAAGGCGGCCGGGGAGGCCGTTCCGGTGGACGAAGAACTGTTCATGATCCTGCAGCTGTGCGAGACGTTCCGGAAGGCGACTTCCGGGTATTTCGACGTGACGGCGGGGTCGCGGGTCCCGGACCGCGCCGTGCTGCTGGACGCGTCGGCCCATACCGTCCGGTTTTCCCGGCCGGGGATGGGGCTGGACCTGGGCGGGTTCGTGAAGGGTTTCGTGCTGGAACAGGCCATGCGGATGGTTTCCGAACGGGCGGAGAGCGCGCTGCTTTCCTTCGGGGGCAGTTCCGTCGCGGCCATCGGCCGGCATCCGCTGGACGCGCCCTGGCCGGTGTCGGTGGTCCATAGCTATTATCCGAACCGGACAGCCCATACCTTCCAGCTGGAAGGCGAGGCTTTGTCCGTGTCCGGCAAGGATCCCCACGGACGGGGACATATCATCGACCCGGCAACGGGCAACACGCTGGAGAAGGGAGGCCTGGTCGCCGTGACGGGACCTTCCGCGATGGTGACGGAAGTGACGATATGAGTGAGAAAATGACACGCAAGGACTTCCTGTCCAGCCTCGCCTTCGGCGGGGCCACGCTGGCCCTGTTCCCCTGGCTGTCCGCCTGCTCGGGCGAGCGGCAGCGGGAAACGGCGGGGGAGAAGGCCCGCCTGGGCATCATCGGCACCGGTTCCCGGGGCCAGTTCCACCTGGTGAACCTGCTGCAGGACCCGGCGGCGCAGATCGTCGCCCTGTGCGACGATTTCCCGCCGCACCTGGACGCCGCATCGGCCCTGTGTCCGTCGGCCAAGCGGTATACGGATTACCGGAAACTCTTGGAAGACAAGGAGGTGGACGGGGTCATCATCTGCACGCCGTTGTCCATGCACGCGCAGATGACCATCGACGCCCTGGCCGCCGGGAAGCACACCTTCTGCGAGAAGGCGATGGCCCATACCCCCGAGCAGCTCAGCGCGATGTACCGCGCCTGGAAGGAAGGGAACCGCGTCCTCATGGTCGGGCAGCAGCGGCTGTACGACCCCAAGTACGTGCAGGCGATGGAACTCGTGCACAACGGGGCGATCGGCCAGGTCGTGGGCATCCGCAACTACTGGTACCGCAACAACGACTGGCGGCGGGAAGTGCCCGCGCCGGAATTCGAGCGCCGCATCAACTGGCGCCTGTACGACGAATACTCCCGCGGCCTGATGACCGAACTGGCCTGCCACCAGCTCCAGAACGGTTCCTGGGCCATGGGCGGCGTCCAGCCCGCTTTCGTCACGGGCACCGGCAGCATCCAGTTCTGGAAGGACGGACGCGAAGTCTTCGACAACGTCGCCGCCATCTACCAGTATCCGAACGGGGTGCACATGACCTTCGAGTCCATCATTTCCAACAAGCACTTCGGCATGGGCGAACAGATCCTGGGCAGCGAAGGGACCATTGACCTCGTGCGCGGCGTGATGTATAGCGAAACGCCCCGGCGTCGCTCCGGCATCCGCCAGCTCCTGGACCAGATCGAGCAGGGCGTCCTCTCCAATGCCGCTTTCGCCGGCACTTCCTGGGCTACGGAAGAGGCTTCCAAGGATGCGGGCGTACGCTTCGCGGAAAATGTGACGGTCAATGACGGCGCCAGTTCCGTGGGTGCGGCCGGCGACGGCTCCGTGGAACTGATCCACGCCTTCTGCCTCGCCGTCATATCGGGCGTGCAGCCTGCCGGCATCGTGGAAGAAGCCTACTGGTCCACCCTCCTCGCCCTCCTGGGCGACCGCGCCACCCACCTCGCCTCCCGCGTGGACATCCCCGGGGAGATTGTCTGGTAATTATCCCAGGAAGCCGCGGAGGGAGTCTTCGACGAAGGTGCGGGAAGAGGGGAGGACGATACGAATGTCGGCGTAGTAGCGGCCGGTGGTGCTGAGGCCGATGTGGCCGGCGAAGGGACAGAGGACATGGTCCGGGTTGAAGGTGTTGTAAGCCGCCCGGTCCTTCATGGGCAAGTAGCCCATCAGGCCGTCGCCGGTGTCGTGGACTTCCATCGCGCCGGTTACCGGATCCACCATGATATAGCCGATCACGCCGCCCAGGTTCTCCCGCGTGCAGTAGCCCTGCAGGCCCGCGATGAAGGAGCTCATCGTCTTTTCCGGCAGGTTCGGGTCAAAGTCGAATTCCTCCAAATAACTGAAATCCAGGGCCTTTTCCGTTCCATAGGCGAATGCGGAGGGGTGGACGTCGTTCTTCGTCATGCGGGATGGAGCCGATGCGTATTTCGGCTGTGGCTCGCCGGGCTTGAACCGTTCGTCCAGCTTCCGGGGCGGGTATTGCTTCTCTTCCGGGACGATGGTCCGGGAGCCCATGACCGGGTTGGGAGCCGGCTTCGGGGCATTCGTCTGGGCGGTTCTTTGAGGTGCGGGGGCGTTCCGCCGGGGCGCTGTCGATTTCTGGTAAACGGATTTCCGTCCGTTCTCGCGTCCGGACTTGGGCTCGTTCCGGGTGTAGGAACGGTCGTGGTCGTCGTGGAAGATCAGGAAGAGGGCCACGGCGAAGAGGATCAGTATGATGGCAATAACCATGGTGGTCGGGGAAGTGATGGTCCGTCAAAGATAAGGATAATTTCCCGCTGGGACAACAAAAAACCGCCCGGCAGAGGGGCGGTTCTTCGTGAAATGACCGGGAACTAGAGTCCCAGCTCTTCGAAGAAGCCTTTTGCTCCTTCAGCGGCTGTGTCGATGGCGCTGGGGACCTTCTTCAGGAGGGCGTTGATCTGCTTCAGGCCGTCGGCGACGCCGCACTTGAGGGCGGTAGCTGTGTACTTGCCGATGGCGGCGTTGATTTCTTTCTTGTCTTCGCCCGAGAGTTTGTCATACTTGTCCACATACTGGTTGACCAGTTTCTCGAACTGGGCATTGGCTTTTTCCCACTGGGCGGGGGTGAAGTCTGCGCCCTTGGCAGCAACCTTGTCAGCGAGCTGGGTGAACTTTCCGGGGAGGGAAAAGGCGCAGGCCGTCATCAGGAGGGCGGCGAGGGCCAGGAAGACGATTTTCTTCATGATAAATGCAAAAATGGTTGTTCTAAGCCGCTTTTCCTGCAAAAAATATTCCGCTTTTTATTATCTTTGTTCAAATAGTTTATAAGTAGCGTATGCGAAAAAGATTCAGAAGCGGGTTACTGGCGCTGGTCCTGCCGGTTTTCCTGTCCGTTTTCTCCGGCTGCACGGAACAGGTCCGGCCGGAATTGGACGAGACCCATGCTAAGTTGCAGGCGCTCCAGGAACTGGCCGGCGCCGTGAACTGGGACCTGCACATCCTGGACCTCATTGTGAAGGAACTGGATGATGGCCACACGATCCTGCCGGAAACCTACCGGCTCACAGAAGACGGTTACGAAGTCTCGTTCCGCGACGGCAAAACCATCGTCATCCCCTTCGGAAAGGACGGTGTGGACGGCCGCCAGTTCATCCCTGTCGGCGTCCAGGACGACGAAGACGGCTTGTATTACTGGAAAGTGGACGGCGAATGGCTGCTGGATGCCGACGGCAACCGCATCCGCGCCGGCGCCCAGGACGGTTTCGTTCCCCAGTTCAAGGTCGAGGACGGCTTCTGGAAGATTTCCGTTGACGGCGGCGTCACGTACAGTGAACTGGCCAGCTGCGAGGAAATGGACGGCATGGGCGTTTTCCGCCAAGTCGAGCAAACCCCTTTCGGAAAGGTCATCCTGACGCTCTGGGACGGAGAGACCATCGAACTCTCGAGCCGGTTCCCGTTCCGGATGTCCTTCGAAGGCGCAGTCCGGGACACGATGCTGATTGCCGCGGGAGAAATGCTCCCGATACCGTATAAGGTCAACCTGGAAGGCGAGACGGACCAGCCGGTCCTTGTTACCTCCGGCACGGATGGCATTTACCTTTCCTGCGTCGAGGCTGAAAATGACACCACCGGCGTGGTCAAGGTCCAGGCGCCCGCCGCGTATGCCGACGGATACATCCTTCTTTCTGCCAATTGCGGCGGCTATTCCGCCTTGAAAATGATTACGTTCCGCCCGCGGGAAATCACCCCGGCGGCCTCCTTCGTCCCGGTCCGGCTCGGCAGTGGCGAAGAGCCGAAGGTCCTTCCGTACAAAGCCAATTTCGAATATGTCGTCAAGACATCCCAGGACGGTTCCTGGCTGGAAGTCGTCTCCGACCCGGAAACGGGCGGGTTGACCTTCAAACCTCAGCCGAATACCGGCGACGAGGTTCGCATCTGCGAGGTGACGGTCTCGCCCCAGGACAATCCGGACTATGTCTGCACGACCTTCCAGGTTATCCAGGCGACCGATTCCTTCACCATCCAGCTGCAGGAAGACAGCCCCTTCACGTTCGATCCCGAGACGAAGACGCTCTCGGCACCCGCGGAAGGCGGCGATGGCGACCTGTGGATCACCTTCCCGTCGGCCCTGACCGTCACGGTCCCTGAAACGGCGGACTGGATCCAGACCGCCCTGACCGATGTAGACGGTTTCCGCCGGCTGCAGGTCCATCTGGATCCTGTCGACAGCGACGCCGGCCGTGAATGCTCCCTCATCCTCCGCCTCCAGGCGGGAGCGGTTCCCATTGGAGAAATCAAGGTAGTACAGGCCGGCGCATCGTCCGGCAATTAAGCGAAAAAAGACCATGAAAATGAAAAGATACATCGTAGCAGGCATCCTGGCGGCCGCTTTCCTGGCCGGTGGATGCGGCAAGTTCGTCCGGGACGAACTGATCACCATGCAGAATGAGATCGACCGCCTGTACACGCAGGTCGACGGAATGAACAAGGATCTGGCAGCGCTCCGGAGCATTGTCTATGCGATGGGGGCCAACGGTTACATCGTGGGCGTGGAAGAAGGTACGGATGAAGACGGGCGCTCTTTTTACAAGCTCAAGTTCCGTACAATCACGCCGGACGCCGACGGGCGTGGGTACGAAGTGACCGACGATGCGTACTCAGTCACGTTGTACACGGGCGTGGACGGTAAGAATGGCGAGGATGCCGTTCCGTATGTCGTCAGCGCCAGGCAGGATGAGGAAGACGGCCGCTGGTACTGGTATTCCACCCAGGACGAAGACTGGCTCAAGGACGATCAGGGAAACCGTTTCTCCGTGGACGGAAAGACTCCGCAGCTGAAAGTCGAAGAGGGCTTCTGGTTCGTTTCCTGGGACGGCGGCCAGACCTGGGAGGAAACCGGCTGGAAGGCCAAGGGTGAGGACGCCTACGAATTGTTCACGAAGGCCGAGGTCTTCGACGACCGGGTGGAACTGACGCTCGCGGCCGATGGTTCGGTTCTCGTGCTGCCCCGCTTCCTGCCGGTGGACGTGGAACTGACCGTCGGGGGTGAGCCTCTTGGAGACGAGGTGCTGATTGCCCCGGGCGAGACGGTTTCCATCCACTATGTCCTGTCCGGGACGGGCGTGGAGAACGCGCTCCTGTTCGCCGGAACGGACGGCCGGATGAAGACCGCCCTCCGGGAAGAATCGGCGACCGAAGGCACGGTGGATGTGACTTGCCCGGCAGTTTTCCCCGAAGGAGGCTATGTTTACCTCACCGTCCATGACGGGAACGGCCGCTCCGACGTCCGGATTATCCGATTCGCCAGCCGGACGCTCAAAGTCCTGTACGGCGAGGCGGTCCATGCCGCCCCTGCCGCCGGCGAGACCGGCGTCACGCTCACGTTCGAAGCCAATTTCGACCTGGATGCGGCCGGCGTCTTCCCCGAAGGCGTGGAACCCTGGCTGACCGTGAAGACGGAAATCGTGGAAGGCGTCCGCGTGCTGACCTATGACGTGGCCGCCAATGCCGCCGCGGAAGCCCGGACGGGCGTCATTGCGGTAGGCCCGAAAGACCATCCCGGCTTCGAGATGTTCCGGGTCACGGTGAATCAGGCCGCGGCCGAACCGGCGCCCGGCAATTAAGGAGGAACCGCGATGAAAAGACTGATTCTCATCGGACTCCTGGGCCTGGTCCTGCCGCTGACCTGCGCCGCCCAGAAATGGACGGTCCAGACCAACTTCCTGGACTGGGCCGCGCTCGGCACCGTCAATGCGGAGGTGGGCATGTCCGTCTCCCAGCATTTCTCCCTGATGGTGGGCGGGCGCTACAACCCGTGGGATTTCCGCACCCACAATCCCGAAGCCCTCGTCCAGAACCGGCAGGAAGCCGCCTACCTGGGCGTCCGCTACTGGACCTGGTATGTCAATTCCGGTTTCTGGGTGGCTGCCAAGGCGCAATACATGCACTCCTTCTCCAATACCGGACTCTGGCGGGCCGCCCTCAAGGAGGGCAAGAATGGCTTCGGCGGCGCCCTGTCCCTCGGTTACACCTTCATGCTTTCCAAGCACTTGAACCTGGAAGTCGGTGCCGGAGGCTGGGCGGGTGTATTCCAGCATTACGGGTTCTATAGCAGCCCGGAAAAACGGTTCGTCCGGGAAGAAGGCCGGAAGACCTTCGTCTATCCCGATCAATTGTCCCTCAGCCTTGTATACGTATTCTAGATGAAGCCGAAGCATTATCTTCTCATCGGGGCCTTGGCGGCCCTGGCGCTGGCCGGTTCCTGCAGCTCGCAACGGAAGCTGGCCGCCATTAAGCGGGGCAATCCCGCCGCTTCCCTGGTCTTGGGCAAGGACGTGTACGTTCCGGAGGTCAAGGAGGCAAAGGTCCTGCGTGACACACTCCGGATCAAGGATGACGACGGCCGGGAACTCCTGCTGATGAAGGCCATCCGGGATGAGGAAACCGGTGACATGGTGGCAACCGAGACCCTGGACGCGGCCAAGATCACGGCCCGGTTCCGCAACATTGCGGAGCGGCACGGCCAGGTGGACCTTTCATTCGCGATCATCGTCCCCGGCGCCATGCAGGACAGCAAGTGGCAGCTCCGCTTCTATCCCGACATGTACATGCTGGGTGACGTCGAGCGGCTGGAGCCGGTCATCATTACCGGCAACGCCTACCGGAAGGCCCAGCTGCGGGGATACCAGCAGTACAACCGTTTCCTGTCGCGCATCATCTCGGACACCACCCGTTTCGTGAACGTCAAGGCGCTGGAGATCTTCCTGCGACGCAACATTCCGCAGCTGTACGCCTTCAAGACGGACAGCACGTACGTGTCGGACGAGCACTTCTACACGATCTACGGCGTCTCCGAGCAGGAGGCCGTGGAACATTACACGAACAAGATCGCCCGCCGGATGAACGAGCGGCGGAAGAACCGGCTGGACGAAGTGTACCGTAAGTATGTGAAGGTTCCGATCGTCACGGAAGGCATCCGCCTGGACACGGTGATGGTCGGGGAGAACGGCGATTTCATTTACAACTACGTCCAGACCATCGCGACGCGTCCGCGCCTGCGGAAGGTGGACATCGTCCTCTCCGGCGACATTTACGAGTCCGACCGGAAACTCTACGCCATCCCTGAAAGTTCGCCGTTGACCTTCTATATCAGTTCCGTCTCCGGCCTCGCAGACCGCACGGAGCACTATATGACCAAGATCATTGAGCGCCACGCCGACGCAAACATGACCAGCCGCATCGACTTCCAGGTGGGGAAGAGCAACATCGACCTGAACCTGGGGGACAACCGCCGGGAACTGGGCCGGATCCGCCGGACGCTGACCGCCCTGCTGGAGAACGAGGAGTTCCTGCTGGACTCCATCATCGTGACCGCCTCGGCGTCGCCCGAGGGCAGCGAAAGCCTCAACTGGCGGCTTTCCCGCTCCCGCAGCGAGTCCATCTCCCGGTACCTGGACGACCAGATCAAGGCCCTGTGGGACTCCCTGGACCGCCGCAACGGCCTCCGCTTCAACGCGGCCGGGCACCGGATCAAGGCCGTTCCGCCCCGCATCCCGTTCATCAGCCGCTACAAGGGTGAGAACTGGGACCGCCTGGACGTCCTGGTGGACGAGGATGACTACCTGACCGAAGGTGACAAGTCCCGCTATGAACTGCTGGGACGCGTGCCTGGCCTGGATGACCGGGAAGCCCTGCTGGGCCGCGAGCGATTCTATCAGTACCTGCGCGACCGCCTGTATCCGAGGCTCCGCACCGTTGCGTTCGATTTCCATCTGCACCGCAAGGATATGGTCAAGGACACGATCCATACGACGGTGCTGGATTCCACCTACATGCGGGGCGTCCGGGCATTGACGAACATGGACTACGACGGCGCCCTGGCCCTCCTCCGGCCGTACGACGACTACAATACGGCCATCGCCTATATGGGTCTGGACCGCAACCAGAGCGCCATGGCGATCCTGTCCCGCCTGAAGCCGACGGCGTCGGTGAATTACCTGCTGGCCATCCTCTACGCCCGCCAGGGCGACGAGCAGGAGGCCGTCCGGCGTTATCTCACCGCCTGCCGCCAGGAACCGTCCTATGTGCACCGGGGCAATCTGGATCCGGAAATCTCCCGGCTTATCAAGGCCTATCGCCTGAACGGAGACGCCGGCGAGGCCGTTCCGCCGGACTTATAGCGGTTTTTAAGTCTTTTTTAAGGTCGGTTAATCATCCATTAAAGAAGGAATAAAGGGAGGGCCCGTAATTTTGCGTTAAAGATGCGCGCAAAATGAAACGGACCCTCTTGCTTTTCCTCGTCGGACTCCACGCCGCCCTCCTCGGGGCCGGCGTCCGGTTCCCGGGCCGCTTCGCCCCTTCCGAGGGGCTGACGAACCGCCTGGAAAAGCCGTACCGGGACGAGATCTGCCTCAATGGCTACTGGCAGTTCCGGGCCGGGGCGGAGGACCGGGGGAATTGGGATGCGGTCCGCATCAGGATTCCTTCTCCGTGGAACGTGAACGGCTTCGCCTGGAACGGCCTGGAAGGGCCCGACCACCGCGATTACCCATCCTATCCGGCCGCTTGGAACAGCGTCCGCGAGGCTTGGATGCAACGGACGGTCCGGGTCCCGGCCGATTGGGCGGGAGACCGGATCTTCCTGCATTTCGAGGCCGTCGCCGGGAAGACGCAGGTCTTCGTGAACGGGGAGAAAGTGGCGGAGAACTTCGACCTTTTCCTCCCGTTCGAGGCCGATGTCACCGACGTCGTCCGTCCCGGGGAGGAGGCCGATGTCCGCGTGTTCGTCCAATCCCAGAAGCAGTTCGAAGACCACTCCGGCGTCGGCCGCCGGATTGTGCCGGCCGGGTCGATGTGGGGCTCCTACATCGACGGCATCTGGCAGGACGTGTACCTGCTGCGCCGCCCGGCAGTGCGCATCGACGACGTGTATATCCACCCCCTGGTAGCGGAGGGTCTCCTGGAAATAAAGGTCCGATTACGGAATGACGGTGTCCGGAAAGCATCCGTCCAGCTCGCGGGCCGGGTTCATGGTTGGTTGAACCGTTCAGGTAAGACGGTGCAGGAGGCCCCCATACCAGCGTGGGAACTGGGCGAGAAGGCGCTGGACATTCCGGCGGTGAAGCTCTCGGTCCCTGCCGGCGACACCCTGACGCAAACCCTCCGCATCCCGGCGGACCTCAAGACCTGGACCCCGGAGCATCCCGACCTGTACGCCCTTCAGCTGTCGCTGACGCAGGGGAAGAAGACCATCGACAACAAATACGAACGCTTCGGCTGGCGGGAGTGGACCCTCCGCGACGGCATGCTGTGCCTGAACGGGGAGCCGTATCCGCTCCGGGGCGATTCCTGGCATTTCATGGGCATCCCGCAGCTCACCCGCCGCTATGCGTGGGCCTGGTACCTGGCTATCAAAGGCATGAACGGCAACGCCGTCCGGCCCCATGCGCAGGTTTATCCCCGCTTCTATCTGGACCTGGCTGATGAGATGGGCATCTGCGTCCTGGCGGAGACGGCGAACTGGGCCAGCGACGGCGGTCCCGCCCTGGAAAACCCGCTGTTCTGGGAGCACTCCAAGGACCACCTCCGGCGGATGGTGCTCCGGGACCGGAACCACGCCTCCGTCTTCGGCTGGAGCGTGTCCAACGAGAACAAGCCCGTCATCCTGCATGTCCATCACCGGCCGGACCTGATGCCGCTCCAGGAGCAGGCCTGGCGCGACTGGACGGCCATCGTCCGGGAGAACGACCCGTCCCGGCCCTGGATCTCCTCAGACGGGGAGGAGGACGGCTCCGGCATCCTGCCGGTGACCGTAGGCCATTACGGCGACGCCGGGTCCATGCGTGAATGGAAAGCCATCGGCAAGCCCTGGGGCGTCGGCGAGCACAGCATGGCCTACTACGGCACGCCGGAGGAAGTCTCGAAGTACAACGGCGACCGGGCCTACGAGTCCGCCGAGGGGCGGATGGAAGGCCTGGCCTACGAAGCCTGTCACCTGATCAAGTCCATGCGGGAAGCGGGTGCTTCCTACAGCACGGTCTTCAACATGGCGTGGTACGCCCTGAAACCCCTTCCGCTGGGGAAGAAGGACCTCACCACGGCCCCTACGCTGGAGGACGGCATCTTCTTCGGCCCGTACGAGGAAGGGGTCCCGGGCGTCCAGCCGGAGCGGCTGGGCCCCTACGGGACCACCTTCAACCCCGGCTACGACCCGGCCCTTCCGCTGTGGGACCCGTGGCCGCTGTACGACGCGATGCGGGCGGCGAACGCCCCCGAAGGCAGCGCCTGGTGCCGCTGGGAAGAACAAGAAACTCATAAGGTTAAGTTGGTTGATAAAGCGGCTCCGGAGCCCTATCAGAGTGTGGTATGTTGGGGGGCTCCGGACGCGCGCGTGCGGAGGATCCTGCTCTCGCAGGGCGTCGTTCTGTCGGACAAGCCGAAAGGACGGACGCTGTACATCGTGGACGCCGCTTCCGGCGCACTCCCGCCCGCTGACGGCTCCGATGTCTGGTACTGGGGTGTAACCCCGGAAACCGCCGTCGCGTATGGACTGGACATTGTCCTGACCCCGCTTCGCCGTTCTTCTTTCCTGCCCGCACAGCGTTCCTGGACGCGGGGAATGACCAACGCTGATTTCTATTTCTGTGAAGTGCAGCGGCAGGATGCCGCGAAATATACGCTCTCCGGTCCATTCGTGGAGGAGGGGGAAGTGCTCGTGGAGGCCTGCCGGACTGACTGGCGCCGCTGGAACAAGCGGGCGGAGGAGATGAAGACCGCCTCCCTGCTGCGCAGCGAATATGAATGTACTGCGCCGCTGCCGGTGTTCGTGAAGAACGGAAACCGCTATGTAAGCACCCTGGACGACTTCCTTTCCTCCGAGAAGGGATGGAATACCCTGCACAAGCTGCTGCTGAACGCCGGCGTTCCCTGCACCGACGTCACCCCGTTGTCCTTCAGCCGGTTCGACGACGGTATCTACCAGCCCGGCATCCTGACCCGACCCGTCAATTAACCTGTCCATGAAAAAACTGATAACCTTTGCCCTTGTTTTCGCCTCTCTGGCCCTCCCGGCCCAGGTGCGGGTGACCTTCGTGGGCGCCAGCATCACCGAGGGCGCCGGCACGGCCCGCCCGGCCACGGAATCCTATCCCGCCCAGGCGCAGGCCTTGCTCGGAGATGCCTGGCACATCGAGAATTACGGCGTGAGCGCCTGCACGATGCTCCGCCATGGCGACTTCCCCTACTGGACGAAAGGCCGGCTGGGCGAAGCCCTCGCCAGCCGCCCGGACATCGTCTTCATCGACCTCGGGGGCAATGACAGCAAGCCGCAGAATGCGGTGTTCATCGGCCAGGAGTTCGCAGATGACGCTGAAAGCCTGATCCGCATTTTCCAGTCCCTGCCGACGCATCCCCGCGTGATCCTGGTGACGCCCACCTGGTTCTCCCGCGGCTCCTACGGCATCTCCGACAAAGTGTCGCAGGAGCAGGTTTGCCCGGCTTTGTACGAGGCAGCGAAGCGTACCGGCGCGGAGGTCCTGGACCTGTATCCTGTGCTGCAGGACACCCCGCAGACGCTTGCCGGCGACGGCATCCATCCTGACACGGCCGGCGCCCGCCTCCTCGCGGAGAAGGTGGCCTGGTACCTGAAGGCCTATCCGCAGAAGCCGGCGGAGTTCATGACCATCGACGGCATGGCGGACAATCCCTTCATCACCCACCTGTACACGGCCGACCCTTCCGCCCATGTCTGGGCCGATGGCCGCCTGTACGTGTATGCCTCGCACGATATCGACCCGCCGCGGGGCTGCGACCTGATGGACCAGTACCACGTGTTCTCTACGGACGACATGGTCCATTGGACCGACCACGGTGAGATCGTGCGGGCCTCTGACGTGCCCTGGGGCCGCAAGGAAGGCGGCTTCATGTGGGCGCCGGACGCCGCGTACCGCAATGGCAAGTACTTTTTCTACTTTCCGCACCCGTCCGGGACGCACACCGGCTCCACTTGGAAGATCGGGGTCGCCACTTCCGACAAGCCCGCCTCAGACTTCAAGGTGGGCGGCTACATCAAGGGTATGACCTCCTATTACGATCCGTGCGTGTTCGTCGACGATGACGGGACGGCGTATATCTACAACGGCGGGGGCGGCGCCTGTTATGGTGCGCGTCTGAAAAAGAACATGACCCAGCTCGCCGGCCGGATGGTCCCGATGGAGGGATTGGTGGATTTCCACGAGGGCCCCTGGGTCCACAAGTACAACGGCTGGTACTATCTGTCCTATCCGGACAATCATATCGATGCGGATGGGAAGCAGTACAACCGGATGCACTATGCGATGAGCGACAGCCCGCTGGGCCCCTGGGAGTACAAGGGTATCTTCCTGGACGCGACTGACTGCGACACCTCCCACGGCAGCATCGTGGAGTTCAAGGGCCAATGGTACCTGTTCTACCATGGCTGCCAGCTCTCCCAAATGGGAAATCTCCGTTCCATCTGCGTGGACCGGCTCTATTACAATGAGGACGGAACCATCCGGAAGGTCCACCAGCGTCACCACAGCTATCTTCCCCGCAAATAAACCGTGCCTATGAAAAAGATATCGGCCCTGCTGCTTTGCGCCGCCCTGCTCGCAGGTTGTTCCCAGAAGGGTCCCAAGGACCCCGTGGACTATGTGAACCCGTACATCGGCAACATCAGCCACCTGCTGGTCCCGACCTTCCCGACCGTGCAGCTTCCGAACTCGATGCTGCGGGTGTATCCCGAGCGCGCGGACTACACGTCCGAATATGTCAACGGCCTGCCGGTCATCGTGACGAACCACCGGGAGCGGTCGGCCTTCAAGTTGTCCGTGACGACGGGGGAGACGCTCCGTCCGGTCATCCCGGTCACCTACGACAATGAGCACCTCACTCCTTACGGGTTCGGCATCGACCTGGAGGACGGGGCGATCCATGCCGATTATGCCGTCTCGCACCAGAGCGCCGTGTACCGGATCCGGTTTCGCGATGGACACGGGACGCTCCTGCTGACCAGCGGGAACGGGGCCGTGAGCCTGGCGGACGGGGTTTTCGCCGGCTATCAGGTCGTGGACGGGGAAACGAAGGTGTACGTGTACATGGAAGTGCAGGAGAAACCCGTGAAGGAGGGATATCTCAGCCACGGCCAGCTCCTGGACGGCAAGTCCGACAGTGGCCGGAACGCCTGCGTGGCGATGGTCTTCGACACACCGGAGGTCCACCTCCGGTACGGCGTCTCCTTCATCAGCCAGGAGCAGGCGGCGGCAAACCTGCATCGGGAAATCGGCACGTATGACGTGGAGAAAGTGGCCGCCGAAGGCCGCAAGGTCTGGAACGAGACCCTGGGCCGCCTGGAAATCAGAGGTGGGAACGAGACGGAAAAGACCGTATTCTATACCTCCTACTACCGGACCTTTGAGCGTCCGGTGTGCCTGAGTGAGGACGGCCGTTACTGGAGCGCCTTTGACAATCAGGTCCATGAAGACGGCGGCACGCCGTTCTACACGGACGACTGGATCTGGGACACCTACCGCGCCGCACACCCGCTGCGCGTGGTGATGGACCCATCACTGGAGGAAGATATCCTTGCTTCCTTCGTCCGGATGGCGGAGCAAACCGGAAACGACTGGGCGCCGACCTTCCCGGAGGTGACGGGCGATTCCCGCCGGATGAATTCGAACCATACGGTAGCGACGTTTGCGGACGCTATCGTCAAGGGTCTGGACGTGGACAGGCAGCGGGCCTTCGAAATCTGCCGGAAGGCCCTGCTGGAGAAGACTTTGGCGCCTTGGTGCGGGAACCCCGCCGGCTGGATCGACCGGTTCTTCTGGCACAACGGCTACATCCCGGCGCTCCGACCCGGCGAACCGGAGACGGACCCCAATGTCCATTCCTTCGAGAAACGCCAGCCGGTCGCCGTGACCTTGGGTACCGCCTATGATTCCTGGTGCATGAGCGTGATCGCCGATGCGGTGAAGCAGTACCCGGAGGGAATCGCTTTCCGCAACGCATCGCAGTTCTACCGCAACCTGTACAACGGGACGACGGGTTTCTTCCACCCCAAGGACAAGGACGGAAACTTCATCGAGCCGCTGGACTACAGCTTCTCCGGCGGGATGGGCGCCCGCGAGTATTATGGCGAAAACAACGCGTGGGTGTACCGCTGGGACGTCCAGCAGGACATTCCCGGTCTGATCACCCTGATGGGCGGCCCCGATGCCTTTATCAAGAAACTGGACGAGACCTTTTCCACGCCACTGGGGCGGTCCAAGTATGAATTCTACGCCATGCTGCCGGACCATACCGGTAACGTGGGCCAGTTCTCAATGGCCAACGAGCCTTCGCTCCACATTCCTTACCTGTATGACTATGCAGGAGCGCCGTGGAAGACGCAGAAGCGGATCCGCCAGCTCCTCCGCACCTGGTTCCGGGACGACTTGATGGGTGTTCCCGGCGACGAGGACGGCGGTGGCATGACCTCCTTCGTGGTCTGGTCCAGCCTGGGCCTGTACCCGGTCACGCCCGGCTCGGCGGAATACGCCATCGGCAGTCCGGTCTTCCCGGAGGCCGTAGTGCACCTGCCCGGCGGGAAAACCTTTGAGATTGTCGCTAAGGGCGCATCCGAGGACAATAAATACATCCAGTCCGCCACCTTGAACGGCGAACCGCTCACGCGGCCGTTCCTGCGCCACGAGCAGCTCGTCCAGGGAGGGAAACTGGTTTTCGTAATGGGCGATCAGCCCAATAAAAACTGGGGAATATGAAAAACTATCTGATAGGCCTTGCCGCGGCGGTCTGGCTGCTGACCGGCTGCGCCGGGCCGGTCCGTAAGACGGCCCAGGGATTCCGGACCGACGGGCCCGCCGCCCGTTTTGAAGTCGTATGCTATGCCCCGGACATCGTCCAGGTGGTGAAAGCGCCCCTGTACAGCGAGGTGGACACCGCGCCGACGGCCTCTGTTTCCATGAAGCCCGGGAAGGTCCGTTTCGACCTGGAAACCCTGGAGAGCGGTATCATCCGCCTGACGACCGAAGCGCTCCGGGTGGAATTGGATCCGGCGAAGGCCGTCTATTCTTTCTACCGTCCGGACGGGACGCTGTTCCTCCAGGAGCGGCCGGAGGCGGTCTCCCATGAGGAGCTTTACCAGGGCTTCCTGCTGGAGCCGGGCGAGGCCGTCTACGGCCTGGGACAGCACCGGGGCGGCGGTCTCGACCAGCGACGGAAGAACTACCATCTGGAGAATGTCAACATGGAGATTGCCATCCCGCTCTTCCATTCCGTGAAGGGATACGCCGTCTATTGGGACAATTACTCCCCGACAGCGTTCCAGAGCAGTGAAGACGGGGTTTCCTTCTCGTCGGAGGCCGGGAAGAACTGCTCGTATTTCTTCCTGGGCGGCGGCAGCGGCGACGCGGTGGTGCGGAATATCCGCGCCCTCACCGGCCGGGTGCCGATGAACCCGCTCTGGCAGTACGGCTTCCTGCAGTCCAGGGAGCGCTATGGATCGGCGGAGGAACTGGTCTCCATTGTCAGGAAGTACCGTGAGCTCCAGGTGCCCCTGGACGGCATCGTCCAGGATTGGCAGTACTGGGGTGACAATGCCCACTGGAACGCCGTGGAGTTCCTGAATCCGGCCTATCCGGACCCGAAGGGGATGATGGACGAGATCCATGGGCTCCACGCCCACGCCCTCATCTCCGTGTGGCCGTCCTTCGGCCCGGAATCGAACATTTTCAAGGAGCTGCAGGCGGAGAACCTGCTCCTGGGCCAGAGCACGTTTCCGCAGGGGAACGGGGTCCGGGTTTACGACCCCTGGAACCCGCGCGCCCGGGATATCTTCTGGAATTATATGGAAAAGAACCTCTGGGCGGCGGGTGTCGACGGCTGGTGGCTGGACGCCACGGAACCGGAACACCAGCCGGTGCGTCCGGAGGATTACGACTACCGTTCCCCCGAAGGAACCTACCGTGAAATGCGGAATTCCTTCCCGCTGTACAGCGTGGGGGGCGTCTATGACCATCAGCGGGCGCTGACGTCCGACCGCCGCGTCTCCATCCTTACCCGTTCCGCCACGGCGGGACTGCAGCGCTACGGCGCGCACGTCTGGTCCGGCGACCTGGAGTCCACCTGGACTTCCCTGAAAGAGCAGGTCCAGGAGGCTTTGAACTTTTCCTTGTGCGGGATTCCCTTCTGGAATGCGGACATCGGTGGTTTCTTCGCCGGGTCCTGGCCGGGCGGGTACGAAAACCCGGGATTCCGGCAGCTGTACGGACGCTGGATGCAGTTCGCGGCTTTCACGGGTATGATGCGTTCGCACGGGACGAATACCCCGCGGGAAATCTTCCGGTTCGGCGGTCCCGGAGACCCGGATTTCGACCTGCAGGAGAAATATATCCGGCTGCGCTACCGGCTGCTGCCCTATACCTACAGCGCCGTCGCGGCCGTCACCCGGGAGGATGCCTCCCTGATGCGGGCCCTGTTCATGGACTATCCGGAGGACAAGCGGACCTGGGACGAGGATACGGAGTTCCTGTACGGGAAGTCCATCCTGGTCGCGCCGGTGTCCTCGGAGGACGACACCCGGAGCGTCTACCTCCCGGAAGGGGAGTGGATCGGCTTCTGGGACGGCGCGCGCCTGAACGGCGGCGTGAGTTTCAACCGGACCTTCGCCCGGGACGAACTGCCCTTGTATGTGAAGGCCGGAACGATCCTGCCCATGGGCCCGGAAGTGCAGTACGCGGCCGAAAAGCCCTGGGACGATCTCCAGATTCGCGTCTATACGGGCGCGGACGGTTCCTTCACCCTCTATGAGGACGAGGGCGACGGCTACGGGTACGAGAAAGGCGCCTGCTCCACCATCGATTTCGACTGGAACGATGCGGACGGTGTCCTGACCATCGGCCCGCGCCGGGGATCGTATCCCGGGATGGTTGCCGAGCGCACGTTCCGGATCGTCGTCGTCCGCCCGGGCGCCGGCACCGGTCTGGACAACACCTCCTGCGACCGGGAAGTCCGGTATGTCGGGGAAAAAGTTTCCGTCGACATGAACTGACGGTCTTAAAAAAACATTAAAACGTCATGTTAAGGGCCGGATTAAGCACGGGTTCCGCCCGTTTTTAAGGGTACGCGCGCATATTTGTGACCGGACATTGAGCCAGCAAAACAACAACAAACCAATCACATAATCCTTTTTCGACATGAAAAAACACTTCATCAGCGTGCTCCTCATCGGAGCCATGGCCGTTCCCGCCTTCGTCGCCTGCGACAACCAGGGACTTGACGACCTTACCCGTCGGGTAGAAGTCTTGGAAGGTGCCTGGCACCAGACCCAGAAGGACCTCCAGAATGCGGTCGTGACGGGCCTCACCATCACCAGCGCCAACCAGGCCGACGGTGTGTGGACCATCGTCCTGAGCGACGGCAAGTCCATCGTCATCGACACCAAGGGCGGTGGCGGCGCCGCCGTTTCCGTCGAGGAGACGGCCGATGCGTTCATCATCACCGTGAACAGCACCTCCTACACCATCCCGAAGGTTTCCTCCGCGGCCATCAACTCCATCGTCTATGTTCCGGAGTACACCGACCAGATCGTCTTCCTCGGGGAAGAGGGCGCCGTGGTCAATTTCCTCGCCACGCCTTCCTTCAACGCCTCCGAGGCAACCTTCGACATCGCGGACGCGCGTGAAGCGAAGACGCGCGCCGGCTCCGGCCTCTTCAAGGTGGAGTCCGCCACGAACGACGGCGACCTCATCAAGGTGAACCTGAAGGCCCTCGCCGCCGAGTCCAACAAGGATTACACCGTCGCCCTGAAAGTGGAACTCAAGGGCACCGCGATCAGCTCCAACTATTTCATCGTCCACGTGGGTGAGAACACCTTCGAGCCCGAGGCCCTCGAGACCCCGCACTTCATCGACGAGGTGACCGCCGCCGAGGTGGGTGACAGCTATCGCGCCCAGCTCCCGGACGCCAAGGCCGACTTCCTGGGCACTTTCAACTTCAAGGACCTCTACAAGGACCTCCCCGCCGGCACCGTGACCTTCGAACTCGCTCCGGCCGAGCTCCAGAACGGCCAGGTGGCCTCCCGCTACGATATGTTCCGGAACTGCCTCGCCGCCGACGGCACCTGGACGATGAACACCCGTCCGGGCACCAGCTGCTACGATCCTGAAAAGGATGGCATCTATGTCTACTGCAAGGTCAATGACCAGATCAAGAACAAGGTCTTCTGGACCATCAACGACCCGATCCGCACCGCTTTCGCCTCCTTCGGCCGCGACGATGACGCCACCTACGGCGACATCCACTACAGCCCCGACTTCCCGGAGGCCCAGCACATGGAGTACCGCACGATGGTGCCCGCGGGCGCCAACCGCATCTCCTTCATCGACCTGTGGATGAAGGCCACCCCGGGCGAGGAGAACGACTACCTCTGGTTCCAGCACGGCGACGCCCCGAAGGCGATCAAGTGGATCCAGGAGATGTCCATCACCGTCAACGAGCCCGGCGATATCGTCTACTCCGACGGTTCCAAGCTCGAACTCGGCGAACTCGGCCAGAAGCTTGCCCGCCACAGCCGCGGCATCTGGCTCCAGAGTACGCAGCCTTCCATCGTCTCCTCCCAGCGTGACAACCTCACTCAGGAGCAGAAGGATGCCGTGAAGGCCGCCTACGGCGTGGAATGCAACGGTGAAATCATCGGTGGATGGGATGGCAATGCCTTCGACGCGGCCGGCACCCTCGACTTCGGCTTCGACGAGCCCGCCTGCTGCTTCACCACCGGCGCCAACTACACCGGTACCGGCTTCCGCTTCGGCGTCGGCCTCCGCTACGAGTACGACTACGGCCAGATCCGTATCGGCGGCTGGCACACCGCGTACGTCTTCTTCAACCGCCGCCTCGCTCCGGACGGCGCCGTCGACCCGTCCCCTCGGTAGTATCTGAATGATTGTCAAAACCTTATCCATTCAGTCACTTTAAACCGATCTTATGAAATTGAAACTTTCACATATTATCCTGACCGTGCTGACGGCGCTGCTGACGCTGTCCCTGTCCGCCCAGGACCGTACCGTGAGGGGTACGGTCCGGGACGGGGGCGGTGAACCGCTCGTCGGCGCCAGCGTCATCGTGCAGGGTACCACCCGCGGCACGATGACCGACGCGGCCGGACGCTTCGAGATCGCCGCCTCCACGCGCGACAATCTCGTCGTCTCCTTCATCGGCTACACCGATGAGGTGGTGTCCGCCGCGCAGACTCCCATCGACGTCGTCCTCCGTGACGATGCCAATTTCCTGGAAGAGACGGTCGTCGTCGGTTACGGTGTCCAGAAGAAGGCCACCCTCACCGGTGCGGTTTCGGCCGTCACCAACAAGGAGATGGTCATCACCAAGAACGAGAACGTCGTGAACATGTTGTCCGGTAAGGTCGCCGGCGTCCGCATCTCCCAGCGCTCCGCGCAGCCGGGCGAATTCGACAACGCGATCGACATCCGCGGCATGGGCACCCCGCTGTTCGTGGTGGATGGCATTCCGCGCGACCAGGCCTACTTCTCCCGCATGGACGCCAACGAAATCGAATCCGTGTCCGTACTGAAGGATGCCTCCGCCGCCATCTACGGTGTGCGGGCCGCGAACGGCGTCATCCTCGTGACCACCCGAAAGGGCTCCGGCGACGACGGCAAGTTCGACATCGACCTGTCCATGAACTACGGCTGGCAGACCTTCCTGTATGTCCCGAACACGGTGGACGCCGCTTCCCACATGATGCTCATCAACGAGAAGAACTACAACGGGTTCAACGGCAACTACCCGAACCGGGGCCTCGGCATTTATGCCTGGGACACCATCATGTCCTACAGCGACGGCACCCGCAAGAGCACCATCTGGAGTGACGAACTGTTCAAGAACAACGTCCCGCAGAGCCAGTACAACCTGTCCGTCAACGGCGGTTCGGAGAAGATCAAGTATTTCTTCAACCTCGGTTACATGGATATGATGGGCTCCTACCGCAGCGGCTCCCTGAACTACCACCGCTGGAACTTCCGTTCCAACGTGGATGCGAAGATCACCGACCGCCTGCGTGCCAACGTCGCCCTGTCCGGCTACATGGACGAGAAGAACCAGCCGTTCACGACCATTTGGGCCGTGTACAAGAAGGCGTGGACCTACCGTCCTACCTCCGAGGCCTGGATCGACGGGGACCACGAGCTCCCGAGCTTCGACGACCAGATGCTCGAGTCCGAGAACCCGGTCGCCGCGACCGACAGCCGTTTCTCCGGCTTCCGCCAGGAGAAGCGGAACAACCTGAACGCCGCGATGACCCTCACCTATGACATCCCGTACGTCGAGGGCCTGAACCTCCGCGCCTTCTACAGCTACGACTACTACACCACCAACAACACGGAGTACCAGCGGACCTACTACCTGTTCTCCAAGAACGCGGACGGCTCCCTGAACAAGTTCATCCGCAACGGCGGTGACGATTCCTACGTGCAGCGCTCCACCGACCCGAACAGCGGCCAGGTGATGCAGCTGTCCATCAACTACGACCACACCTTCGCGAAGGCGCACCACATCGCGCTGATGGGCATGTACGAGCAGTCCTACAACGAGTGGGACAACTTCTACGCCCGCCGCACGATGATGCTGGACAAGCCGTACCTGTTCTCCGGTGAGGAGGAGAACCAGGTGGGCAAGTCCAACGGCCTCGGCGATATGTCCCGCCGGGCGTGGATCGGCCATTTGAATTATGACTACAAGGGTAAGTATCTGCTGGACGCCGCCATCCGTCATGACGCTTCCTCCCGCTTCCCGGCCGCAAGCCGCTGGGGCTGGTTCCCGTCGGTTTCCGTGGGCTGGCGCATCAGCGAGGAAGGCTTCATCAAGAACAACCTCCCGTGGGTCACCAACCTCAAGTTCCGTGCATCCTGGGGTAAGTTGGGAGACGATGGCTCCGCCGGTACGTACCCGTCCATCTACACGGGCTACAACCTGCAGGGCAACAAGGCGTGGGTCTACAACGGCACGGTCGTGACCGGTGTCGACGCCGCCGCCATCCCGAACCCGAACCTCACCTGGTACACTGCCACCACCAAGAACCTGGGTCTGGACTTCAACTTCTGGAACCAGAAGCTAGGCGGAACCTTCGAGGTGTTCCAGCGCAACCGCGACGGCCTGCTCGCGACGTCCTCCGTCGTGCTTCCGGGCACCGTGGGCGCCTCCATGCCGCAGGAGAACATCGAAAGCGACATCACCTTCGGCTACGAGTTCCAGCTGAGCCACCGCAACCGCGTGGGCGAAGTCGGCTACTACATCACGGGCTTCATGTCCGCCGCCAAGAACCGCTGGAACTACCACCTGGATTCCCAGGCGGGCAACTCCATGGAGAACTGGCGCCGCGGCGCGGTCTCCGGCCGTAACAAGGACATCTGGTTCTCCATCCCGGAGGCCGGACGCTTCACCACCTATGACGAGATCCAGAACCACCCGACCACCGGCACCAACTACGGCACCGGCACCCTCCCGGGCGACTACTACTATGAGGACTGGAACGGCGACGGCGTGGTGGACGGCAACGACTCCCATCCGGTGGCCACCTACAACCTCCCGGTGTTCAACTACGGTATCACCCTCGGCGCGGACTGGAAGGGCTTCGACCTTTCCATGAACTGGGCCGGTTCCGCCGGCGTGTACAGCGAATACGGCGAAGTGTTCGGGGAAGTGGGCCCGTTCAACGGCGGCGCCGTCCTGGACATGTACCTGGACCGCTGGCACACCGTGAACCAGTGGGATGACCCGTGGAACCCCCACACCCAGTGGGTCGCGGGCTACTATCCCGCCACCAGCCACAGCTTCACCACCGGCACGACGGGCATCAAGGACATGTCCTACCTCCGCCTGAAGTCGCTGGAGCTGGGCTACACGCTTCCGTACAAGTGGACCCGCGTGGTGAATGTCAAGAGCCTCCGCATCTATGTGAGCGGCTATAACCTCCTCACCTTCTGCAAGGACAAGTACATGGACCCGGAGCGTCCGGGTACCAACGGCGGCGCGGCCAACGGCAATGTGGTGCTGAACTACAACTACCCCGTGAACCGGACCGTCAACGTGGGCGCCTCCCTCAAATTCTAAAGACAGCGTAAGATGAAAGCAACCTTTAAAACCATTCTTTTTGCGGCGGCCCTCCTCCTGGGTGCGGTCTCCTGCAACCGGCTCGACCTCGAGCCCAAGGGCATGCTGGATGACGGAACGCTGTTCAGTTCCGAGTTCGGTGTCCGCAAGTACCTCGCAGGCGTGTACAACGACCTGCCCATCGAAGATTTCTGCTACAAATATGCCGATAACGACAAGGGTTACTCCACGATGAACGCCGGCGGCTACCACCGGGGCAACGTCTGGGAGGCCCTGAAGGGTTACGGATCCACCATCTGCTACGAGACTACGGGCCGCGGCAACGGCGACACCGCCGGCCAGTGGGGCTACTGGCCCTATGACCGCGTCCGGGAGATCAACGTGATGATCGACAAGCTTCCCGATTACCAGGAGGCCTGGACGGCCGACCGCTATGAGGAACTCATGGCCGAGGCCCGGTTCATCCGCGCGTACTACTATTTCGCGATGGCCAAGCGCTACGGCGGCGTGCCGATCGTGGACAAGGTCCAGGATCCGACCGCACCGATGGAGGAACTCCAGGTGGTCCGCGCCACCGAGTACGAGACCTGGAAGTTCATCTATGATGACCTGAAGTTCGCCATGGACAACGGCGCCGCCGACAAGTCCGAGGTGTACCGGGGCAACCGCTATGCCGCCGCAGCCCTGATGGCCAAGGCGATGCTCTGGGCGGGCTGCGTGGCGAAGTACAACCAGTACACCGGCATCACCGGTCCCGCGACCGACGCGGGCCTGATGGGCATGGACCCGGCCGATGCGAAGGAGTTCTTCCAGTATGCCTACGACGCCTGCAAGTTCCTGCACGATGCGGGCTTCAGGCTCCACACCGGTGCCGACAAGGAGAAGGCCTACACCGAGATCTTCATTGAGGACCTCGCCGGCGAAGAGGACATCTTCGTCAAGACCTTCGGCACTCCGAACACCGTGGTTCCGTGGAACTCCTCCCTGTACAGCTCCTATGACGACATGGTGCTCCCGAAGGGAACCGGCATGGCCCAGAGCGTGGGTGCCGCCATCCATGCGACCTGGGACCTCGTGAGCCTGTACGAGACCCCGGCTGTCGTTGACGCCGACGGCTATCCCGTCCGCTTCGACTCCTACGACGACTTCTGGAACACCGACGAGATGGAGCCTCGCTGCCGCGCGAACTTCTTCTTCTCCGGCATGGTGGAGCCCGTCTCCGGTACCAAGCTGGACATCCAGCAGGGCGTGTTCACCACCCTCGCCGCCAAGGCGGCCGACCTGACCCCGGAGGACAACAACTTCGTGGCGCCGAACTGCATCAAGCTCCAGGACCCGGGCAAGACCCAGGATGTGGGCGGATTCGGCAACGTGAAGATCACGGGTGTCAACGGCATCAAGCGCAACGGCGACGAAGGCTTCTCCACCACGGGCATCTTCGTCCGCAAGTACATGAACTACAAGGCCGATCCCGCCACGCGGCAGCTCCACCAGAGCACCCAGAGCTGGAAGGTCTTCCGCTATGGCGAGATCCTCATGGACTGGGCCGAGGCCGCGTATGAGCTGGGCCTGGAGACCGGGAACAACGCCCTCAAGGCCGAGGCCTTCGAACATGTGAACGAAATCCGCGCCCGCGCCGGCGCCCACCCGCACGAAATGGTGGCCAGCCCGGCCGACATCGGCGAGGAACTCTACGGCTTCCCGCTGGACGAGAACCTCCAGTACATCCGGGACGAGCGTCGCCGCGAGCTCTGCATCGAGAACCAGGGCGAGTGGGACCAGCGCCGCTGGCGCACCGCCCACAGCATCCTCGCGTCCAACTACTGGCCGCGCACCCTGATGCCGTACAAGGTTCTGAACGAGGACAAGTACATCTTCCTCAACGAAGTGGAGGTGTATGGCCGCCGCCTGTCTTTCGACAAGCGCAACTACTACGAGGCCATCCCCGGCGGCGAGATCAACAAGAATCCCAAGCTCGTGCGCAACGACGGTTATTGATTTAACATCTGAAAGAGTATGAAGCATTTATATCCTATATTGCTCGCCTGCGTGGTGCTGCTGGGACCGGTCTCCTGCATGAAGATCGACAACTTCGAGGCGCCGTCCGCGAAAATCCAGGGCAAGATCATCGACAAGACCACCGGCCAGCCGATGCTCCTGGACCAGGGCGTGAGCCATATCCGCATCTGGGAGATGAGCTATTCGGAGCATCCCAACCCGCAGGACCTGGCTATCAAGGAAGACGGCACCTACTACAACGACAAGCTGTTCTCCGGCACCTATGACATGTTGCCGCGCGACGGCGCCTGGTGGCCGTGCGACACCACGTACAACGTGGCGATCGGCAAGGCCGGCACCGTCCAGGACTTCGAGGTGATCCCGTACCTGCATGTGGTCGATTTCGACGCGACGCTCGAGGGCACCGAACTCACCCTGACCTGCCGCCTGCAGGCCCCGGTGACGGACGGCCTCCCGCAGATCCGCGAAATCCGCCCGTTCATCAACAACAACATCCACTGCGGCCCCGGCAACCACATCGACTACTACTACAACGATGCGAACCGGATCAACCTCCGCAAGATGTGGCCGGCGATCGGCGATGCCGACGGCAATCAGACTGTGGCGCCGTACAGCCTCAAGATCCAGCTGAAGGCCGGCTACACCTACTGGGTGCGGATGGGCGTGCAGGTGAATGACACCTACACCAGCTGGAACCTCTCCGAAGTCAAGAAAATCGTCGTTCCCGAATGATGAGAAAGCTCCTTTATACCGCCTTGACACTCGTGGTCGCCTTCTCCTGCCAAAAGCCGGAGGAGGTGATCCCGGGGCGGGTGGAACCCGACAAGCCGGATCCGAAACCCGGAGAGTCGGAGTATGCCGATCCGGGCGTGGAGCCCCACAAGGACGGGCAGCCGTACGATACGTACCGCGGCCTCATCATGGCGGGTTACCAGGGCTGGTTCGGCACGCCGGGCGACGGGTCGCCGATGACGGCGGTCCCGAACCAGGGCTGGTACCACTACCGCGAAAGCGAGCAGTTCCGCCCCGGCGTCCTCCGCAACTCCATCGACTTCTGGCCGGACATGTCCGAGTACACGAAGAAGTATGTGGTGGGCGACGGCGACGCGACCGGCTACAGCTCGCCTTTCATCCTCCCGGATGGCTCGCACGCCACGGTGTTCAGTTCCTATGACGAGTCCACGGTGCTCACGCACTTCAAGTGGATGAAGCAGTACGGACTGGACGGCGTGTTCATGCAGCGGTTCGTGGGTGAAATCCAGGATGCGAAGCACAAGGACCATTTCGACACCGTGCTCAAGCATGCGATGAAGGGCTCCAACGAGTACGGCCGCGCCATCGCCGTGATGTACGACATGGGCGGTACGACCAACGAGAACATGGCCAAGAGCATGGTCGCCGACGCCCAGAAGCTGATGGACCAGTACCACCTCAAGGACCGCAGCACCCAGAAGTACTACCTGTATGAGAACGGGAAGCCGCTCCTGGCCCTCTGGGGATTCGGTTTCAACGACAGCAACCTGCCCAAGCCCTCGTTCATCGAGCCGTACATCGAGCAGCTCCAGGCCCAGGGCTGGGCCATCATGCTGGGCTGCCCGGGTTACTGGCGGGCCGGCGGCAACGACGCCCTGAGCGGGACTGAGCACCGCAAGATGATCGAGATCATCAAGAAGTGCGACGCCTTCATCCCCTGGTACGTGGGTCGATACGGCAACGACAACTTCGAGAGCAGCGACTGGCAGGCCCGCATCAAGGACGACATCGCCGAGGCGAAGAAGTACTCCACCGACGGCCACGTCGTAGTATACGCCCCGCACGTGTTTCCGGGCGGCAGCGACCGCAACATGCACCCGAACAACGGCTATCCCGAAGGCGACGCCACCAACACGGGCTTCCGCTTCGGCGGCAGGTTCTACTGGAAGCAGTTCTACCGTGACATCAAGGCGGGCGCGCAAGCGATCTATGTGGGCATGTTCGACGAAATCGACGAAGGCACCGCCATCTTCAAGCAGATGCACGTGTCCGAGGTCCCGTCCAACGTCCCGTACAAGAAGGCCAATGTCCCGACCGGTTACGGTTACACTTCCGACGATGACTACTGGGTGACCAGCTACACGAACGGAAACTACCGGATGAACTCCTCGGAGCAGACCGGGGACGGCATCCGCTGGAGCAAGAAGACGTCCGACCTGGACATCCGCTTCCAGGGCATCGACGACAACCTCCCCACCGACTGGTATCTGTTCCTGACGGGCGAGGCGGCGAAGATGCTCCGCGGCGAAGTGAAGATGACCCCGGACATGCCGACCAAATAAGCTAGAACCAAGATGAAAACCATACGACTCCTGACCATACCGGCCGCCTTGGCCGCCTGCTTGATGGCGCTCTCCTGCGGGTGCGACAAAACACCCGCCGCCGAGGAGGTCGTCGAGCTCCAGATGCCCGGCAACCCTTTCATCACCGAGCTCTACCTGGCCGACCCTTCCGCCCATGTGTGGAGCGACGGCCGCCTGTATGTCTATCCTTCCCATGACGTGGCGCCGCCCCGTGGCTGCGACCTGATGGACGGCTACCATGTGTTCTCCACCACCGACATGGTCAACTGGACCGACCACGGCGAGTTCCTGCATTCCCGCGACGTGGAATGGGGGCGGCCCGAAGGAGGTTTCATGTGGGCCCCGGACGCGGCGTACCGGAACGGGAAGTATTACTACTATTTCCCGCACCCGAGCGGCACGGACTGGAACAACACCTGGAAGGTGGGTGTCGGCGTTTCTGACAAGCCCACGATGGAGAACCTGAAGCTCCTCGGCTATATCGAGGGCCTCGGCGATGCGTTCTCCATGATCGATCCGTGCGTGTTCACCGACGATGACGGACAGGCCTACTTCTACTACGGAGGCGGCGGCCGGATGATCGGCGTGAAGCTCAAGGACAACATGACCGAGATTGACGGCGAGCCCGTGCCCATGCAGGGCATGAAGGACTACCACGAGGGTCCCTGGGTGTTCAAGAACAACGGCAAGTACTACCTGATGTATGCCGACAACCACCAGGAACCCGGCCTCGGGGGACGGAACCAGCTCCGCTACTGCTGGAGCGACTCTCCGCTGGGCCCCTGGGAGTACAAAGGCATCATCCTGAAGCCCACCGATTGCGACACCTCCCACGGCAGCATCGTGAAGTACAAGGGCCAGTGGTACCTGTTCTATCACAACTGCAACATCTCCCACATGGGGAACCTCCGTTCCATCTGCGTGGACAAGCTCTATTTCAACGAAGACGGCACCATCCGCGAGGTCGTCCAGACCTTCGCGAAATGAGACGGCTCGCCGCGCTTCTGACCTTGACCCTTACGGTCTCTGCCTTCGCGCAGGGGCCGTATCGGTCTTCTATCACCTACGAGTCCTATGAAGGGCTCGTGATGGCGGGGTATCAGGGGTGGTTCAACACCCCCGGCGACGGGGCCGGCCGGAACTGGCACCACTACGAGAAAGGCCGGCGCTTCGAGCCGGGCTGGTGCACCATCGACCTGTGGCCGGAGGTGGACGAGTATCCGCAGCTGTACGAGACGGCCTTCCGCTTTGAGGATGGGACGCCCGCGTATGTCCCGTCTCCGTATGACAAGAGTACGGTCGATGTCCACTTCCGCTGGATGAAGGAGTACGGCCTGGACGGCGTGTTCCTCCAGCGGTTCATCGCGGAGATCGCCAATCCCTCGGGGAAGAAGCATTTCAACAAGGTGATGGACTCGGCGATGGAATGCGCGAACAAGTACGACCGCGCCGTCGCCATCATGTACGACCTCAGCGGCATGCCCGCCCATGGCCCGGAGATCCTCCTGAAGGATATTGACGCGCTCGCAGAGGCCTATCATCTCTTTGACCACCAGGCCAATCCGTCCTACCTGTACCAGAACGGGAAACCGCTCGTGACGGTGTGGGGCGTGGGCTTCAACGACAACCGGAAGTATGGCTTCGACGAGTGCGAGAAAATCATTGACGGCCTGAAGGCCAAGGGCTTCAGCGTGATGATCGGCGTCCCTACCCATTGGCGGACGCGGACGAAGGACACGCTGCCCGACGAACGGCTTCACGCGCTCATCCGCAAGTGCGACATCGTGATGCCGTGGTTCGTGGGCCGGTACAACGAACGGACCTACGGCAGCTATAAGTCGCTGATCCGGAAAGACATGGCCTGGGCCGAGAAGGAGGGAATCGCCTATGCGCCCCTCTGCTTCCCGGGTTTCTCCTGGGCTAATATGCAGCGCCTCGGTCATCCCGGCGTCCAGATCCCCCGGAACGGGGGCAGTTTCTTCAAGAAACAACTCGACTACTGCCTGGACAGCGGCGCCAAGATGCTCTACATCGCCATGTTCGACGAAATCGACGAGGGCACGGCCATCTTCAAGATCGCCCGGAAAGTGCCCGTGGCAGCTCCTGGGAGCACCTTCGTGCCCCTGGAGGACGGCATCCCGTCGGACCGCTACCTGACGCTCGCCGGCGAGGCCGCGGCGCGGTTGAAAGGGAAGCCGGCGGCGAAACGGTAAGAATATCCGTTTATTATTGTATATTTGTCATTTGGTAGCACTTGACTGATACCAGGATGAGACGGATGTTCCACATAGTCTGCACGCTGCTTCTGGCCGGCGCGTCGCTTTTCGCGGCGTCGGCGCAGCCGGCGTCGGACAGCGGGAGCATTCAGGAGGCCGGACTGGACTATGGCCTCCATATCGTCTCCTATCCGGCGCATTCGGACGAGTTCACCGGCCTGGCCCTGGAAGACGGGAAGGCGATTCCCGTCAAAGGGAAGACGCTGAAGATGTCCTTCAACCTGTTCAACCGCCCCGACAACGTGTTCGGCTGCATTTTCCGCATCATTACCGATAAGGGGGACAACGTGGACCTGATGTACACGGCGGACCTGCAGGACGCGCGGAAGCTCATTCTCGTGACCGGAGACCAGGTCCATTTCATCGCGACGGAGATTCCGATGGAGCAGTGGTTCCCGGTCCGGATCGGCCTGAATACGAAGGACGGCACCATCGACCTGGACTACAACGGCGCCAAGTTCTCGGTCCGCGACGCCGGAACCAAGGGCGCGGAGACCTTCCGGATCAGCTTCGGCCTGTGCCAGCTGGCGGGCTACACCCTCGGCGACGTGGCTTCGGTCAATGTCCGGGACATCGACCTGTCCCTGAACGGGAAGCCGTTCCGTGCCTGGGAGTGCGCCCGGCACGCCGGGGATCTGTGCTATGACGAGCGGGACGGCGTTCCCGCCCGGGCCTTGAACCCGCAGTGGATGATCGACAGCTACATCTCCTTCAAGCCGGTCTTCGCCCACTCCTTCGAGAGCATTCCGTCCATCACTTTCGACGACAAGGACAAGTTCTACCTGACCTGCCCCGACGAGCCCATCCACGTGTTCTCCACCACGGACGGGACCCTGACGGAGGTGCCGGTCCGCGGCGGGTACAATCCGGCGAACTTCCCCAACCAGCTGCTCTATGTGGCCGGGCATCACCACTGGCTCACCGCCTACAACCTGGACGAAGGCCTCTTCTCGAAGTTCGATTTCAAGTCCGGCCGCTGGGAGAACGAGAAGGAACCCGAGCAGGACCACTATTTCTGGAACAATACGAATACGTGGGAGCCACGGGTGCACGCCCTGTACAGCTTCGGCGGCTATGGACACTACCATTTCCGGAACGAGCTGATTGTCACGTACCTGGAAAGTCCGGAGAAGAATTTCCAGACGACGGTCGAGGAAATCACACCGCGCTATGCGGCTACCTCCTACATTGTGGACAGCCTGCTGTACGTGTTCGGCGGACGCGGCAACCCTTCGGGCAAGCAGGAACTCTCCCCGAAAAATTACTACGACCTCTATACCATCAATACCCATACGCTGGAGGTGAACAAGCTCTGGGACATGGGCGCTTCGCCGTATGGGGATTTCATCTCCAGCGAGAACTTCGTCTATAACTGGGCCAACGGGGATTTCTATCTCCTGTCCAACCTGGACGGCTTCACGCTGCTGAAGCTCCGCCCGGAAACGCCCGGCGTGGAACGGATGTCCCTGCCGATTCCTCCGAAACGGAACGCCCAGTATACGTATGTGAACATCTGGCACAGCTACGAGCTGGAAAAGATCTACGCCGCCATCCTGCAGGCGCAGGTGGACGGCCATACGGACGTGGAGGTGTACGAGATCGACTATCCGCCCATCCCGGTGAGCATGATCCTGCAGGAAGGGTACGACAAGCCGGCGGGAACGGAAAAGAGCGGCCTATGGTGGAAAGTCCTGCTTATCGTGGCCGGCGTGCTGCTGGCCGGTGACTATGTCTGGTACCGGTTCCTCCGCAACCGGAAGCCGCGCCGCAAGCCGGCCGTGAAGGAGCTGGCCGGCGAACGGGAAGAGCGATACGAACCCGAGCACCTGTATTACGATTTCTCCCGTTCCTCCGTGAATTTCTTCGGCGGGTTCCGCGTGACGGACCAGGAAGGGAATGACGTGTCGGCCCAGTTCACGCCCACGGTGAAGGCCCTCCTGATCCTCCTTATCGTATCGACGGCCAAGTCCGGCGGCATCGCCTCCCAGAAAATCAACCACCTCCTGTGGTCCTACAAGCCCGACGATACGGCGAACAACAACCGTAACGTGTATATGTCCAAGCTGCGCGGCCTGCTGGAAGGCGTGGGCGACATCCGGATCCAGAACCAGAACAAACTCTGGAGCATCGCCTTCGAGGGCGATACCCAGTGCGACTATCTGGAAGCGTTGCGCCTGTTCCGGGAGGGGACGGGCGAGGAGGATGTGGACCGGCTGCTGGAACTGCTCCTCAAAGGGCAGATGCTGCCGAACACCGAGCTGGACTGGATCGACGAATACAAGAGCGCTTTCTCCAACGCCACGATCGACTTCCTGTGCCGCCAGCTCCGGCGCGAGGACCTGACGGACAAGGCCATCCTGCAGGCGGCCAACACGATTTTCCAGCACGATTTCCTGAACGAGGACGCCCTGCAGGCTAAGATCCGGATCCTGTGCAAGGAGAACAAGCCCGGTCTTGCCAAGACCATCTATGACAACTTCTGCAAAGAGTACCGGAAGTCCCTCGGCGTCGACTACACGGTACCCTTCAAGGACATAATCTAATAGTCACTGCTGTTGATCCGCTCGTTCAGCCAGGCGAGGCGGGCTTCATAGAATTCCTTCAAGAACGCATATTCTTCCTCGTAGGTGGGGAAGTAGTAGTAATTGGGCCAGACCTTCACGCCCAGGATCTGCCAGCGGTCGAAGTTCCGGGTTTCGGCGCCGGCCATCAGGGCGTGCTGCCGGTCCAGGAAGGCGGTGACCTGGGTCAGGAGGGTGGGGTAGAGCTCGTTCCAGCGGTCCACGACGGCTTTCTTGAACGCCGGGTCGAAGAACATTTGGTTGTACCACTTCACGTAGCGCATCTGCCAGCCTTCGGGCTTCTCGAAGTTCGTGTAGTCGCAGTTCCCGAGGGTGATGTCGAAGTCCCACACGTGATACATCTCCAGCGGTTTCCCTTTTTCCTTGGTCAGGTAAGTGCTCTTGCGGACGTTTCCGTCCGGGTTCTTGGTGATTTCCTGGATGATGTAGTAGTTGATGAAGGAAGGGACGTCGATGTAGGACCGGTAGGCATCGTCGTGCTCGCCCTGGACTCTTTCCAGGGCGCGTTCGAAGCCATTGAACCACTCCTTGACATACTTCTGCTGGGCTTCGGTCGGGTACTCCGGCTCGTGGAACATGACAGGTGTGTCCCAGACGGTCTTGAAGCAGACGGGCTCGTCCATCGCCTCTTCGAGCTCCAGGTAATAGCCGCCCTCGAGGTCGGTTTCCGTGGCCACTTCGATATTCACCCGGTCCTTGGCGACTTCCTTGTGGTCGCAGAAGGTATAAACGCCGATGTACTCCTGGTTGAGGTATACGTCCACGCTGAGCATCCGCGGGGTCCAGGCCATCCCGCAAATGCGGGAGATTTCCATGGCGACGATGTTCCGCAGGAGGGTCTTGTCGCTGTAGTTGGCCAGCAGGATCCAGTCCTTGTTGCCCGGGGAGCCGAAGAGGTCGACCTTTTCGTCCAGCTTGATGCGGTAGGGCTTCTTGGGCATACCCCAGGTCGAGTTTCCCCGACCCCTGATCTTGCCGGTCACCTCCACGGTCTCCTCGTCGGAATAGAAACGGGTCGGGTCTTCGAACCGGAAGGATGCTTTGACATAATCCTCCTTGCTGTCGATGGGCTTTCCGCCTTCCGTGCTGATATGGACCGTCGGAATCCGGAAGTTCGAAGGGATGACTTTGTCGTGCAGCGGGTCGATGTACGGTGGTTTGGGCGGATCCACGGGATCCTCGGGTTTTTCGGGCTCCCAGCCGTTGTCGAATTCCATCGTCTCGCCGTTGGAGGCCCAGATTCTCAGGTATTTCAGGTTACGGTAGGCATAGAGGGGGACGCTTTCCTCCAGCGGGCCGTTCGTCCGCTCGATGCCGGTGTCTTCCCCGTCGATAAACCAGTTCGTTCCCTGCCGGATGACTGTTTTCGGCACGTAGGAAAGGGTGTCCGTCCCGTCCTCGATGACCCATTCCGCCGTCGGAACGACGACACTGCTTCCGTCCTGGAAGAAGACTTTCGAAAAGGTGGTCAGGGTGCGGGTCTCCGTGTAGGTCTTTCCGTCCCGGTAGGCCTGGACCATTTCCAGGAAAGAAGGGGGCGTGGATGGCTTGCTTTCCGGGACAATCTGTTCCTCCCGGCAGGAAACCGGGAGGAGGAGGATTCCTGTCAGGAGAAGGAGGCGATATCCCAGGTGAAGCTTCATGGTGCAAAGATAGTTTTTCGGACTTAACGGCGCGCTTCCTTTTGGGGTTAACGGGGCCCTTAACGGCCGATTTAAGGTTTTATTAATAAAGATTATTCACTAATTTTGCGAGGATTGAACCAAGAATCGATGAAACGACTGCTGATTACCTTCGTGGCGGCGTTCGCCGCTCTCCTCTCCGCCGCGGCGGATCCCATCGACGAACTCCTGCCTGTGCGGGGACTGGCCATCGAGGCGCCCTCCTCCCGCGGGCTGAACGATTTCCTGAAGTTCATCGAAGGGGACCTGGTTCCGGCCCATTTCAACCTGCTCATCCTGCGGGTGGACTGGAACTATGCGTACGAGACGCATCCCGAACTGCGGGACGAGCACCCGTTGACGAAGGAAGATATCAAACGGATTGTCGCTGTGTGCCGGAACCGCGGCATCCGGCTTGTGCCGCAGATCAACCTGCTGGGTCATCAGTCCTGGGCCAAGCAGACGCACGCCCTGCTCCGGGAGTATCCCGAGTTCGACGAAACCCCCTCCGTCAAGACGGAGAACTATACCGACTGGCCCAATCCGGACGGCCTGTACTGCAAGAGCTACTGCCCCCTGCATCCGGAGGTGCACAAGGTCGTTTTTGACGTGGTCGATGAGCTCTGCGACGTTTTCGAGACGGACGCGTTCCATGCCGGGATGGACGAGGTTTTCTACATCGGCATGCCCGAATGCCCCCGCTGCAACGGCCGCGACAAGGCGGAACTGTACGCCGGGGAGGTGACTCTCCTCCGCAACCACCTGGCCGGCAAGGGCCGCCAGCTCATGATCTGGGGCGACCGTCTGCTGGATGGCCGCACCACCGGACTGGGGGAGTGGGAAGCCAGCTACAACTACACCTGGCGGGCCATCGACATGATCCCCAAGGACGTCTTCATCTGCGACTGGCACTATGAGCGGGCGGACCTGACGGGCGCCTATTTCGCCACGAAGGGTCTTCCGGTCGCCACTTGCGGCTACCGGAACCCGTCCGTCTGCGAGCAGCAGATCCGCGACATGGTCCGCTTCCGCAAGCAGTCCGCCCCCGAGACGGCGGAGCGCCTCCGGGGATATATCCATACCGTCTGGTCCGGCGCGGGCCAGTTCTTGCGGCGTTTCAACGCCGTGAAGGCGGAGGCCGAGCCGGAAGACGCGCGTTTCGACGACGCCCATGCCCTGCAGACGGTCATCGCCACGTTTACCAACTTAGCCCAATAACACGATGAAAAAAGCCGCCACCCTCCTTTTCTTCCTGCTGTCCGTTACGTTGTGGGCGCAGGAGCGTGTGCCCGTCTGGCCGAAGGGCAAGATGCCCGATCCGCAGGGACACCAGATCGCCGCGATGACCGATGAGGCCGGCCGGGAAGGCTTCAATCCCGACAAATACCGGATTCCGTACCTGGAGTGGTTCGAGAAGCCGGCGAACCCGAACGGGACCTGTATGATCCTCATCTCGGGCGGCAGCTATATGAACTGCTGCGACGTGGGGCTCATCAAGAGCTGGCGGGAGAAACTCACGGAACTGGGCGTCCAGTGCGTGAACTTCGTGTACCGCACCCCACGTCCCGTGGGCCTGCCTATCTACCAGTCGGCCTGGGAGGACGGCCAGCGGGCGGTCCGCCTGGTCCGCCGCGAGGCCGCGAAGCGCGGCTTCGACCCGGAGAAGATCGGGGTGATTTCCATGTCCGCCGGATCACACCTCGCGCTCCTGCTCGCCACCAGCTCGCAGACGCCGGCGTACGCGCCCATCGACAAGGTGGACGATACCCCCTGCCACATCAACTGGGCCATCGTGAACGCGCCGGCCTATGTGACCACGGACGGTGAGACGGGTACGCCCGCCTTTCGGGAGGGCTATGGCACGGATGTCACGATCAGTGACGTGTTCAAGTTCGATGAGAAGACCTGCCCGATGAGCCTGCACCACGGTGAGGTCGACCCGTATACCCCGATGGGGTCCACGCTGGTGTACCGGAAGCTCCGGAAGATGGACGTTCCGGCGGAACTGCACCTGTATCCGGACAAGGGACATGGCGCCTTCGGCTTCGAGCGGGGCGTCGAGTTCATGACGCAGATGGGTTTCCTGGGCCCCGTCCAACCGGAAGTGGCCCTGTTGGACCGTTTCACGTCGGATGAAGGTCGCGCGCAGTACATCAAGGAAGACATCTGGCCGGAAGGCAGGATGCCCGATGCCCAGGAGGCGCTGGGCGCGCCCTATATCGAGTGGCATTTCCCGAAGGAGCTCAAGACTACGGCCATCCAGATTATCTACTCCGGCGGCGCTTACGTACGCAACGATCCCGGAAGCTTCGAGGTGACGCCTGCGCGGCGGTATCTCAACGACCTCGGGATGACGGTCGTGACGATGCGCTATCGTTCGCCGCGTCCGGAAGGCCTTTCCAAGCATACGACGGCCTGGCAGGACCTGCAGCGGGCCATCCGGGTGGTCCGGAGCGAGGCTGCGCAATATGGCCTGGACCCGGACCGGATCGGTATCATGGGTTCGTCCGCCGGCGGTCACCTGACGCTGATGGGCGTGACTTCCGCCCGGCATAAATCTTATCTGCCGGTCGATGCCATCGACAGGCTCTCCTGCAAGGTCCAGTGGGGCGTGGGTATCTATCCTGCCTATGCGCTTACCGACGGCGTGGACGGGCATAACGCCCACGGCGGCAACGAGGATGCCGACATCCTGGTGCCCGAGTTCTCCTTCGACCTGGATACCGCCCCGATGCTCATGATCCACGGCGACGCCGACGGCTATGCGTCGATGGGTTCCGTCAAGGTGTGGGAGAAGCTTCGCGCCATGGGCCTTTCCGCGGAACTGCACACGCTCGCGCTCCGCGAGCACTGCTTCCAGCGGACGGCCTCCCCGGGCACCGGCAGCTACACCTGGCTGGACCGGATCCAGGAGTTCCTCAAAGGCCGCGGGCTCCTGTAGGCGATGCGGAAACTCAAGGTCCCGAATACCTACGTCATCATTGCGGTCATCATCGCCCTCTGCGCGGTCCTGACCTGGTTCGTGCCGGGCGGACAGTATGTGAAGGCCGAGGATGGGACGCTGTCTTACGAGGCGGTCGATGCCGTCCCGCAGACGTGGCAGGTATTGTCGGCCGTCTATCACGGGTTCGTGAAGCAGGCTGGCATCATCGTCTTCATCCTGGTCGTGGGCGGGGCCTTCTGGCTGCTGAACGCGACCGGGGCGGTGGAGGCGGGCATCCAGCGGTTCATCGTCCAGATCGGCAAACGGGATATCCTCGTCCTGGTTGCGCTGACGGTGCTGTTCTCGCTGGCCGGGGCGGTGTTCGGGATGAGCGAGGAGACGATTCCTTTCGTGGGCATCGTCGTCCCGCTGGTCGTGTCCATGGGCTATGACGCTTTCATGGGCATGCTGGTGGTGTATGTGGCCTCCAACGTGGGTTTTTCCAGCGCATTCTTGAACCCTTTCACCGTGGGCATCGCCCAAGGCATGGCAGACCTCCCGCTCTTCTCCGGCATGAGCTACCGCATCTTCTGCTGGGCCTTCCTGACGCTCCTGATGGTCGTTTTCGTGTGTCTCTATGCGAAGCGAACGAGGAAAGAACCGACTGTCATTCTGAGCGCCAGCGAAGAATCTGCCCGGCCCCTGACGAAGCGCCAGGCCTGGATCCTCGTCGTCCTTCTCCTGACGGTCGTCGCCCTCATTGTCGGCGTCACCTGTTGGGAGTGGTATATGCCCGAAATTACGGGCCTGTTCCTCGGGATGGGCATCGTATGCGGTATCATCGCCGGTTTTTCCGCCAACAAGATTGCAGATGAGCTCATCGCCGGGGCACGCGACATCCTGTCGGCGGCCCTCGTCGTGGGTTTCGCTTCCGGCATCATCGTCATCCTGCAGGACGGGAAGGTTGTGGACAGCATCCTGCACGGGATGCAGGAAGGGCTGGATGGGAGCTCGCCGGTGGCCTCTCTGTCGGCCATGTACGGTATCCAGGCCCTCATCAACTTCATCATCCCCTCCGCCACCGCCAAAGCCGCCATCACCATTCCGATTATGGCTCCCTTTGCCGATATGGTCGGCGTATCCCGGCAGGCGATGGTGCTTGCTTTCCAGTTCGGCGACGGTTTCACGAACATGGTAACGCCCACCTCCGGTGTTCTCGTTGCCGCGCTCGCCATGGCCCGCATCCCCTATGCGAAATGGGTGAAATGGGTGTGGAAAGGGGTCCTAGTGCTGCTGGTTCTCGGCCTCTTGCTGCTGCTCCCGACGGCTTTACTGTCGATGGCGGAATTCTAATCTTGCGCATTTCCGGAAAATCGTTATATTTGTGGGAAAAATCCAACTTTTCCTACAAATGCAAGAGAAAGACGGCAAATACATCTTCGGCGTCGTGAAGGTGGGGGACAAGGGGCAGATCGTCATCCCCAAGGACGCCCGTCAAGTCTATGACATCAAACCGGGCGATGCCCTGATCATGCTCGGTCGACCAGGCGATGGGGGGCCTGACCAAATGAGAAAGCATTGGATCGACAACCTGCGCTGGGTGACGGTGCTCCTGGTGCTGTTCTACCACGTCATCTATTTCTACAACAACAAGGGGGTGTTCGGCGGCATCGGCGGTTTCGGCGAATATCCGCAGTGTCCCCAGTACCAGGACGTGGTGATGTACATCCTGTATCCTTTCTTCATGCCGTTGCTTTTCCTTCTGGCGGGCATCAGCGCGCGGTATGCGCTCCAGAAGTATTCGGCCAGGGAATGGTTCAAGGCCCGCACCCGGAAACTGCTGGTTCCCGGCACCATCGGCCTGCTCGTGTTCCATTGGATGGTAGGGTATTTCAATACGGTAGTCGCCGAGCGGGAAGGCGTGTTCGAGGGAGTTCCCGGCGTGGTCAAGTATTTCATCATGGCGTTCTCCGGCACGGGCCCGCTTTGGTTCATCCAGGTGCTCTGGCTGCTGTGTCTGGTGCTCCTGGCGGTGCGGGCGCTGGACCGCAAGGACAAGCTCTGGACCTGGTGTGGCAAGGCCCATATCGTCTGGATCATCCTGCTCGGGGTACTGTTCTGGCTCGGCGAGCAGACCTTGGTCAAGAACCCACGCCCGGCCACGCTGGACGGCCTCCTGAACCTGTACAAGCCCGTCTTTTACCTCATTCCTTTCCTGCTGGGTTACTTCGTGTTCTCCCACGACGAGGTGCAGGAAAAGCTGGGCAAGGCCTGGATTCCCCTGATGGCCTGCGCGGTCGTCGCCGGCGGCATCCTCATCGGTACCACCTTCGGCCAGGACAACACGTCGCCGGCGTATCTCGGAAGCCCGCTGAACTGTATTTACGGCTGGCTGATGTGCCTCGCAATGATGGGCTGGTTCCAGGCGAAGTACGATTGTACCAGCCCCTTCGCAGCCTATATGACCCGGAGCAGCTATGGCCTGTATATCGTCCATTACCTGGTGATTGCGAGCCTGGGCTATATGATGAAAACGTACACCCAGCTGCCTCCGTGGTCCATGTACGTGATCCTGGCGGTGGCCGTCTTTACGCTGTCGCCGCTGCTGTACGAAATCCTCCGCGGGATTCCTTTCGTCCGCTGGGCCGTGCTGGGCGAGAAGAAGTCGTGATTTTTCCGTATCTTTGTCAATATGAAAAGATTGGCATGGATACTCTGGGCGGCGGTTTTGCTGCCGGTTGCTTGTTCCCACCCGAAAGACCTGACGCTGGAAGATGGCGCGGGATGGACTTCCCGTCGCAGTTATGCGGATTTTGTCATTACGGGACAGGCCCGGACGGAAGAAGGGGCCGCCGCGGCCATCCGCTTCTGCGAAAGCGGTCCCGGCACCGGCTATGAGGTCCTGCTGCAGAACGGCCCCATAGACGGGACCGTCAGGACCGGAAGCCTGACTCATGTGCGGAATCTCTACCGTTCCCTCGCAAAAGACGGGGAATGGTTTGATTTCAGCGTCGCGGTGCGGGGCAAGAACATCGGGGTCCAGGTCAATGGCGTCGACGTCGTCTGCTACACGGAACCGGCGGCGCCCTGGCGCAGCGGGGAGCACGCCGGGCAGCGGATCGCCCCGGGGCGCATCTCCTTCGCAGGCCTGAAAGGGAAGGTGGAGGTGCGCGGCCTGGATATCGACAAACTCCCTGCCGGTCTGAAAAATCCCGCCGATACGCTGCCGCCTGTGGACGAGCAGGAGGACAGCATCATCCGGCTGCAACAGCGGGATTTCCCGGTCATTGACTATCATGTCCACCTCAAAGGCGGCCTGACCAAGGAAATGGCGCACGCGATGAGCATGAATTACGGCATTAACTACGGCGTGGCTCCCAATGCGGGTGAGGGCGGCGTAGGCCGCATGCTGGCGGACGATGCGGAAGTGTACGCCTATTACAAGGAAATCAGCGGCGAGCCCTTCCTGTTCGGCGTGCAGGGCGAAGGCCGCAAATGGACGCAGACTTTCTCGCCTGAGGCGCTGGGCATTTTCGAATACCTGTTCACCGACGCGATGACCATCATCGACCACAAGGGCCGGATTTCCCGCATCTACCGCCCCGAGGAGGCCATTTTCGACGGAATCGACAAGCAGCGGTACATGGACCATCTCGTGGACCAGACGGTGCTGATCCTCACCAACGAGCCCGCGGATATCTATGCAAATCCGACCTACCTCCCCGACGAGATGCAGGCCGATTACGACCGCTACTGGACGCCGGAGCGGGTGGACCGCGTCCTGGACGTCCTGGTGGAGTACAAGATCGCCCTGGAGATCAATCCGCGCTATGGGATCCCGAGTTTCGACATCATCCGCCGGGCGAAGGAGCGCGGCATCAAGTTCACCTTCGGCACGAACAACGTGGACGCTGACTTCGGCCGGCTGGAGTACGCCGTGGAGGCCATCGACGCCTGCGGCCTGACCCCGGACGACATCTGGTTTCCGTCGATGAGCATCCGCTCATCCCGTCCCACGGTCATTTACAATCACTTCCGATAGGGAATCGGAATCCGTTTCCTGGATACAAAACGGCCGTTTTAGAATAAAAATGCAGCCGAATGGATAAATCTGCATTTTTGCGAACGGGCTGTTTCATGACAGTATTCTTCTGAAAGGCGTTATTTGCCGCCAGATGGATAGTGGTTTTTGGCGTTATGGTCGAAATAGCTAAGCGGAATGGCCTGGAATGGCGAAAATTGTAAGAATTTGGTATTTTAAAAATTTTAGTATTTTTGCCAAAGTCCATTGTTAGTTAGTAGTTGCTATGTCCAAGATTACGAAAACCCCCACGGGCCTGCGGGTCCCCGATGCTGTCACCATTCCGTTCATCACGGGAGACGGAATTGGCAAGGAAATCACGCCGGTCTGCCGCGCGGTCGTAGATGCGGCCGTCAAGCAGGCGTTCAAAGGCAACCGCTCGATCGAGTGGTTGGAAGTGGAAGCCGGTCAGGAGGCGTTCAAGAAACGCGGTTCTTACCTGCCGGAAGAAACGGTGGCGGCCTTCAAGGAGTATCGGGTCGGCCTCAAGGGACCGCTGAATACGCCGGCGGGCCGGGGGGTCCGGTCTTTGAACGTGGCCTTGCGCCAGGCGCTGGACCTCTATGCCTGCGTGCGTCCTTTCCGCTATTTCTACGGCGTCTATTCCCCGGTGAAGTATCCCGAGCGGATTGACATCACCGTGTTCCGCGAGAACACGGAAGATGTGTACGCCGGCATTGAGTGGCCGTTCGGCTCCGAGAATGCCGAAAAGTTCAGCAAGTTCCTCTGCGAGGAGCTCAAGGAGACCAAGGTGCGTTTCCCGGAAACGGCGGCTTACGGTGTGAAACCCGTCTCCAAGGAGGGGACGGAGCGCCTGGTCCGGCGGGCCATCCAGTATGCGCTGGACCATCATCGCCGCAGCGTGACCCTCGTGCACAACGGCAATATCATGAAGTATACCGAGGGCGCCTTCTGCAACTGGGCCTATGAGCTGGCCGAACGGGAGTTCGGACCGTATCTCTCCTCGGGCCGGCTGGTCGTGACGGGCATTACCTGCGACGCCTTCCTGCAGAACGCCATTTCCAACCCCGATGAGTACAGTGTCATCGCCACGCTGAACCTGAACGGCGACTACATTTCCGACGTGCTGGCCGCCCAGGTCGGCGGTGTCGGGATGGCCCCGAGCGGCAATATCAATTACGAGACCGGCCACGGCATCTTCGAGGTGACACACGGTGTCGCCTCCGACATCGAGGGCAAGAATGTGGCGAATCCCAGCTCGCTGATCCTTTCGGCGGCGATGATGCTGGAGCACATCGGTTGGAACGATGCGGCCCGACTCATCGTCACGGCGATGGAGCGCGTACTGCGCCAGGGTATTTCCACGTCGGATGTCGCCGAATCCGTCAAGCACGGCAAGTGCGTCGGGACCAAGGAGTTCGGCGACGCGCTCATCGCGATGATGAATCCATCTTCCCATTTCGGTACGCGCTAGATGAATAAGGGTTTTCTGATATACAAGCTGGCGGACCGGGTAAAGGGCGTCAGCCGGATCGATAGCTCCCTGTTTCCCAAGTACGGCGTCAAGCGCGGCTTGCGGAATGAGGACGGGTCAGGCGTCCTGGTGGGGCTGACGAAAGTCGGCAATGTTGTCGGCTACCAGCGGGAGGAGGACGGCAGTCTGACCCCTGTGGAAGGCAAACTGTTTTACCGCGGGTACGAGCTCAGCGAACTGGTCGCACCGCTCCGGAAAGAGAACCGGCTGGGGTTCGAGGAAGTGGCGTACCTGCTGCTCTCGGGCGACCTGCCCGACCGGGAGGAACTGGACTCCTTCCGCGAGCTGCTGAATTCCAAGATGCCCCTGGACCACCGTTCCATGGTCCATATCATCGACCTGGAAGGCTCCAATATCATGAACATCCTGGCGCGCTGCGTCCTGGAAATGTATACCTTCGATGACAATCCGGAGGACCTGTCCCGGGACAACCTGATGCGCCAGTCCATCGACCTGATCGCCAAGTTCCCGACCATCATCGCCTATGCCTACAACTGCTACCGGCATTCCGTGCAAGGGCGGGGGCTCCATATCCGCCATCCCCAGGAGAACCTGTCCCTGGCCGAGAACTTCCTCTACCTGCTGAAGGGCGATTTCACGCCGCTGGAGGCCCAGATGCTGGATCTGCTGCTGATCACGCAGGCGGAGCACGGCGGCGGTAACAATTCGACCTTCACGGTCCGCGTGACGAGTTCCTCGCGGACGGACACGTACTCGTCCATCGCCGCAGGCATCGGCTCCCTGAAGGGACGTCTCCACGGCGGCGCCAATATCATGGTGGCCGATATGTTCCAGCACCTGCGGGAAGTCATCCGGGACTGGACCGATACGGAGGAGATCGACGCTTACTTGAACCGGATGCTGGACAAGGAGGCGTATGACCAGACGGGGCTCATCTATGGCCTCGGACATGCCGTCTATACGATCAGTGACCCCCGCGCCGTGAACCTGAAGGAACAGGCGCGGCGGCTGGCCGAGGAAAAGGGACGGATGAAGGAGTACGAGTTCCTGTGCAAGATCGAGGAGCGGGGCCTCGCGTGCATCCGGGCCCGCCGGAACACGCCGCGCCCCATCTGCGCCAACCTGGACTTCTATTCCGGCTTCATCTATGAAATGATCGGCATTCCCCGCGAACTGTATACGCCTATTTTCGCGATGTCCCGCATCGTGGGCTGGTGCGCCCACCGGATCGAGGAACTGAATTTCGATGACAAACGGATCATCCGTCCGGCCTATATGAATGTGGCCGGTCAGCGGAAGTACGAACCCCTGTCCAGGCGATAGTCACCGGTTTTCAGCGTCAGTAATAATAATTTCGTTGGAATAGTACAACGAATGATTAAAATGTGTAACTTTATCAGCACATTTTAATTAGACTACATTATTACTAACGCTTATAACTATGATCATTGGTATTCCCAAGGAAATCATGCACGACGAAGCTCGTGTAGCCGCCACCCCCGAAACGGTGGGTAAGTTTGTCAAGGATGGTTTTGAGGTGCTCGTAGAGCGCCACGCCGGCGACGGCGCCCTCTATCACGACGAGGATTATGTCCAGGCCGGCGCGAAGGTCATCGACAATCCGCAGGAGATCTACGACCGCGCGGAGATGATCCTCAAGGTCAAGGAGCCCCTGATGAACGAGGCCCTGCACAAGCATGAGGTGGACATGATGCACAAGGGCCAGGTCCTTATCACCTTCATCCACCCGGCCTCCCCGGTGAACCACGAAATGGTGAAGGCGCTTTCCGCCAAGGGTGTGACGGCCATCACCCTGGACGGCATCCCGCGCATTTCCCGCGCCCAGAGCATGGACGCGCTTACTTCCATGAGCACCTGCGCCGGCTACAAGGGGATCCTCATGGCCGCCAACATGCTCACGACCTTCGTCCCGCCCATGTTTACGGCCGTCGGTTCCATCAAGCCGGCCAAGGTCATGGTCATCGGCGTCGGCGTCGCCGGTCTGCAGGCCCTGGCGACCGCCAAGCGCCTCGGCGCCATCACCTATGCCGCCGATATCCGTCCCATGGCTTCCGAGAACGCCATGTCCCTGGGCGCGAAGGTGGTCGATACCACGGTTCCGCCGGAGCTGGCCATTGCCGAAGGCGGCTATGCCAACCGGTTGCCCGCCGACGTCCTCATCAAAGAGCAGGAAGCCCTGAAGGCTACCATCCAGGAGATGGACATCGTCTTCTGCTCCGCCCTCATTCCCGGCAAGATCGCCCCGATCATCATCACGGAAGAGATGGTGAAGGGCATGAAGAAGGGGTCCGTCATCGTGGATATCTCGATCGACCAGGGCGGTAACTGCGAACTCACCCCGAAGGGCGGCATCGAGACCAAGTACGGTGTGACGCTGATGGGTGTCAAGAACATCCCCGGCCTCCTGCCGACGAGTTCCACCTGGATGTTCTCCAATAACCTCTTCAACCTCGTGAGCTACCTGGTCAAGGACGGCAAGTTCGTCCTGGACCGCAGCGACGAGATCGTCCAGAAGTCACTGGTCTGCATCGACGGCGAACTGGTCCATCAGGGCGCCCGCGAAGCCATGGGCTTATGATCCATCCGCTGATACTGGTCGCCGTCTTTATCGTGAGCGCGGTCCTGGGATACTTCATCATCAGGACCGTGCCCAGCCTGCTTCATACGCCGCTGATGTCCGGCATGAACGCCCTGTCCGGGGTGACGATTGTCGGCGCCATCGTGGCGACGGGTGTCGCATTCCTCGCCGGGGACGGCTTCTGGGCCCAGTTCGCCGGTGGCTTGGCCATCGTGCTGGCAGCAGTCAATGTGTTCGGCGGTTTCGGCGTCACGCACCGGATGCTGAAGATGTTTGACAAGAAAAAGAAGTAGGGGATGCCGGCATTGCAAATCATACTCAGTGCGGTCCTGGCGGTGCTCGTGCTCGCCGGGATCTCGATGATGAGCAAGGTCAAGACGGCCGTCGCGGGGAACCTGCTGTCGGCTTTCGCGATGCTTTGCGGCATCGTCGGTACGCTCTTCTTTGCGGGCGTCGTGTCGGTCTGGACCATCTATGTGTCCATCCTAATCGGCGCGCTCATCGGCAGCCTCCTGGCCGCCCGGGTGCAGATGATCCAGATGCCGCAGACGGTGGCCCTGTTCAACGGCCTCGGCGGCGGCGCATCGGCCCTGGTCGGTCTCCTGTCCGTCCATGGCGAAACCGCCTTCGTGCGGTTCACCGCACTCCTGGCGGTGGCCGTGGGCATGGTGACGCTGGTGGGAAGCCTCGTTGCGGCCGGCAAGCTGCACCGGGTGCTCCCGCAGAAGCCGGTCGTCTGGAAGGCCCACGCCCTGTGCACCCTGCTGTTCCTGGCGCTCACGCTGGCCTTTGTGGTGGCGGGCGCTTTTGTCGAGGGAATCGGCCTGACCGTATGCCAGGTAGGCGCATTTGTGTCCGCCTCCCTTTTCGGCCTCTGGTTCTCCCTCCGCGTCGGCGGAGCGGACATGCCCATCACCATCTCGCTGCTCAACTCGCTGTCGGGCGTGGCCGGCTCCATCGCCGGCATGGCCATCGGTGACGTGTTCCTGGTCGCCGTCGGCGGCATCGTCGGTGCCTCCGGCCTCTTGCTCACCCAGATCATGTGCCGGGCGATGAACCGCAAGCTGATGAGCATCCTGACGGGCGGAACGATGACCCCGCCCGCGCCGCAACCCCCGGTCATTGAAGAAAACGAAAACGAAGAACTGATTCGACGCATTATGGATTTAGAGAAGAAAATCAAGGAACTGGAGGCGATGGTCGCCGACCTCGAAGCCCGTGTGAAGGCCCTGGACGGCCAGCTGAACGCCGCTCCGGCTCCCGCGCCTGTTGCCGCTCCCGCCCCTGCGGAGGAAGCGCCCACCGCGGCGTCCGTCCTGTCCAAGGCCAAGGACGTCATCATCGTCCCGGGCTACGGCATGGCGCTGGCGCAGGCCCAGCACCAGGTCCGCCAGCTGGCGGACAAGCTGGAAAGCCGCGGCGCCCGCGTCCGCTTCGCCATCCACCCCGTCGCCGGCCGCATGCCGGGACACATGAACGTCCTGCTGGCCGAGGCCGATGTCGACTACGAGAAGCTGTACGAGATGGACGCCATCAACGACGACTTCAAGAACGCCGACGCCGTCGTGGTCATCGGCGCGAACGACGTCCTCAACCCGGCCGCCCGCAACGCCGTGGGCACCCCTATCTACGGCATGCCCGTCCTCAACGTGGACCAGGCCCCGGAAGTGATCGTCTGCAACTTCGACCTCAAGCCCGGCTACGCCGGCGTCGAGAACCCGATCTACTCCCGCGAAAAGGGCGTCTACCTCGAACTCGGCGACGCCAAGGAAACCCTGATGCGCCTGATGGCGGGGATTGCGTAAAGCGTCCTTGAAGCGCTAAACAAAAGGAGCTGACTCATCGTGAGCCGGCTCCTTTCTTATAGGCGTCTATTTGAACTGGACCATCCACTGGATCATCATTTCCAGGACCTCGGGGGCGAAGGTCTCTTCAATGTTCCGGTACTCTTGGATAGCGCCGGTGGTGCAATGTTGGAAGAGGTGGTTGAGGCCGTCGATGGCTTCGATCCTGTTCTTGGGATTCGCGGGTAGTCCGCTTCGCAGGGCTCCGAGGTTGCTTTCATACTCCACCTGGATATCCTTCGTGCCGTTGAGGGCCAGGACTGGGCATTGGATGCCGCCCAGCAGTGGACGCATATCCAGCGTCAGGAAATGTCTCATCCACGGAATCTGGATCTGTGTGATGATTTGCTGATAGCTCTGTTTCAGCTCGTCCGGGAGGTCCAATTCGTCGGGGAAGGGCATCCGCCCGCCATGGACCCGTACTTCGCAGGCCTCCTGGACGGCTTTGCAGAAGATATCGAGGGTTTCTTCGGGGTATCCCGCGCTTTCCAGCGACACCCGGCTTTGCCGGACGATGGTTTCGATGCCGGAGACGGCCATGCCGGCCAAGCTGATAATGAAATCGGCCTGGCCTTCCGCGGCCAGCATCAGGGCGATGGTGCCGCCTTCGCTGTGGCCGATGACGCCCACCTTGTCGAAGCGTTCCCGGAGCAGCTTGATGCCGGCGAGGGCGTCGTCCTTGAAGTCTTCCGTGGTGGCGGTAATCACTTCTCCGGTCGATCCTCCCACGCCGCGGTCGTCGCAGCGGAGCGTGGCGATGCCGGCCCGGGCGAGGGCATCGGCAATGACCGCAAAGGGCTTGTGTTCAAAGATTTCCTCGTTGCGGTCCTCCTGCCCGCTGCCGGTGACCATGATGAGGACGGGCGTCTTGCGCGTGTAACCTTCCGGCAGCACGAGGGTTCCGGCCAATTTGGCCTCGCCGTTGGTGAAGGTGATTTCCTCCTCGCTGTACGGGAACGGACCCACCGGGGTCTGCGGCCGGTTCAGCTCCTTTTCCGGAGTCAAGGCCAAGGGCAGGGACAGGCCGGCCTGCTTGAACGTGCCCAGGATCTGCTTGCCCGCCCAAAGACCTTCATAGGAGGCGCCCAGGGAAGGAATCTTGATGGTGATGCCTCCCAGGGCTGTCCTTTCAATTTGGACAGGGATTCCCAGCGCCGCCTGGTCCGGAGAATCCAAGGTAGGTTCGTCTCCATCCAGATGGAACACGATGGTGAGCGGGGTGCCCCGGACATCCAGTTTCCCCGACCAGTTCCCCGTCTGGGCGTTCGCCAGGAACGCAATGGGGAACAGCAACAGAACGGCAGCAAGGATCTTTTTCATGGACTTCTTGTTTGGTGTTGTGACAAAGATAGTAATTATTTATTGAAAAACAATAATTCTTATTAAAATTTCAATAAATTTTCCCGGGCGACGTATGAGGGTTGTAAAGGAAGTCATTTTGTCTCAAAATCGGCCTTTCTGTCACTTTCCGTGCCGTTTTGTCCACTTTTCCGGCCTTGGTCCCGGGTTTGCAATTCCCTAATGCGGTTCCGATAAGGAACTCCGGGAATAAGGGTCCGCTGGAGGGCCTCCAAACCGGGACGATTAAAGTTTTTGAACTATGTTACCTGCAAGAAGAAC
>CACZXH010000008.1 GCA_902785065.1 uncultured Bacteroidia bacterium | reverse complement strand
GGCCCAGTCCAGCACCGGCATGAAGTTGTAGCAGATGCAGTGGATGCCCTCGGCGGAGAGGTTCCGCAGCGACTGCTTGTACACTTCGATCTGCTCGTCGCGGTCAGGACCGCCGTATTTAATGGTTTCCACGACAGGGAGAGACTCCACGACGCTCCAGCGCATGCCGTAGCTTTCGATATACTCGCGCAGGTCGCGGATCTTCTCCCGCGTCCACACCTGCCCCAGCGGGACGTCGTGCAGGGCGGTCACGATGCCCTCCACGCCGATCTGCCGCAGCATCGCCAGCGTGATCTTGTCCTTCCTACCGAACCATCTCCAAGTTTTTTCCATTGTCTTTCTGCTTATTAAGGGTTCATAGCTGTACAAAGGTACGGCATTTCTTTGCTTTCTCAAGGTGGATTGCGTAAATTTGTTACCGATGGACAAGAAAAAGAAACATTCTTTCAAGTCTCGCTGCCGTGCCTTCGCCATCTGGCAGAAGCTGGGGTATTTCCCCTGGCACAAGCCGAAGGAGAAAGCGGCGTCGGAACGCTCCCGCGATTTCTACAAAGGGGCGTTCGACAACATCCCCTTCCTGAACCAGGATGCGATCCGTACGTTCTCGCACTTGCTCCTGCGTCCCGGTTATATGATCCGGGACTACATCAAGGGTGATCACGAGCGGTACCTCGCGCCCCTGACCTCGCTCATTGTCTTCTACTCTTTCTTCGCCCTGGTCGCAGCCCTCCTGCAGCCGGCCGAGCAGCGGAGGAAGAATTTCGCTCCGGACACGAACGTGGAGGCCGATTATTATGAGAATCCCCATCAGGCAAAGGCTTATTCGCTGATGAAAAATACGTTGGCCACGGTCCAGAAGGGCTGGATCTATCTGCATCTGGACCAATACCCGGAGGAGGTGGACACCCAGCACGAAACGGCCCTCGCCGCCCTGGAAGGCTCGCTCCGGAGCCAGGGAATCCCGCTTTTCCTCAGCCAGTTCTTTTTCCTTTGGCTGGCGATGGCCCTCGCCCTCCGGCGGCTTAAGCTGGGGATGTCGGCCTATGCGGCGGCCACGGCTTATATCTTGTGTCAGTTCAGCTTCTTCATGCTGTTCGCCCTGCTGTTGTCTTTCGGCAAGTCCGGCTCGATTGGCATCCTGCTGATGTTCCTCCTGCTGGTGTGGGATTACCACCAATGGCTGGGCATCGGTTACAAGCAGAGCATACGCCGCGCCCTCGCCACCGGTATCAATTACGGTCTCCTGTACTTCATCGCGCTCTTGCTCGTCGCCGGCGGCTCCTTCCTGATTACCTATCTCAGAACATAAAACCAGATAATGATATGAAACACAACAGACTCATGGCCCTGGCGGCGGCGCTGTTCGCCGCAGGCGCGGTCTGCCTCGCGCAGACGAAGCAGGAACAAGTGATCGAAGGCGGCGGAACCGGCCCCTGGAAGTCCGTGGCCGTGGAGGATGCCTCCCTGCCCACGCACACGATCTACCGCCCGAAGGACCTTAAGGGATATGTCAACGAGAACGGCAAGATTCCCGTGCTCCTCTATGCCAACGGCGCCTGCGCCAACAATAACCTGGAAATGAGTCGCCTGCTCAGCGAGGTGGCCTCCTGGGGCTATGTCGTCCTCGCCATCGGCCCGTATCAGGATATGCCGGACGACGCGTTCTACGCGCAGTGGAAGGGCGTCGTGCGGGGCTGGTACCCGGAGACGAAGGAAGTGGCCGTCATGGGCAACGGCGAACGCCTGACTCCTTACACGGAGGCGGAGCTGGCGGCCCGGGCCGCGGAGCAGGAAGCGGCGCGGAAGGCCGCGGAAGCTGCTGCGAAGAAGAATAAGGGCAAGAAGGCCGCACCCGCCCCGGCGCCCTTCCGGACCTACGCCCGCCAGTTGCTGGAGGCGATGGATTGGATCACCGACCAGTGCGCCAATGCCGAGAGTGAGTATTACCACTGCATCGCCCTGGACAAGGTCGCGGCGATGGGGCAGTCCTGCGGCGGCGCCCAGGTGCTCGCGGTGGCCCACGACCCCCGCATCAAGACCTGCCTGATCTTCAACTCCGGCATCGGGGAAATGTCCATGAGCGGCGCCTCCAAGGAATCCCTCGCGAACCTCCACCAGCCAATGCTGTACCTCAACGGTGGCACGGCGGACGTGGCTTATGAGAACGCCAACGGTGACTGGAAGCGGATCAAGGAGCTCCCGGTCGTGAAGATTTCCACCCTGGACGGCCACCACGGCACCTACTATGAGAAACACGCTGGTGCCTATGCCGTCGCATGCCGCTTGTGGCTCAACTGGCAGCTCAAAGGCCAGGTGGGCGATTCCGCCCTCTTCATGAATGACGAATACGGCAAGATGGTCCATCCCGACTGGACCTTCGACCGCAAGAACTGGTAAACTATGAAACTTTCCAACAACGTATTATCCATCGAAGTCGCTCCGCATGGCGCGGAGCTGGTGAGCCTGGTCCGGAAAGGCCGGGAGTATATGTGGAGCGGCGACGCGGCGTTCTGGAACCGTCGCGCGCCCATCCTTTTCCCGGCCGTGGGCAAGCCGTTCAACAACGAGATCCGCATAGACGGCCAGGTGTTTACGATGAAGCAGCACGGCTTCGCCCGCGACTGCGAGTTCGAGGAAGCCGGGGAAGGACTGCTGGTGATGAAGGACGTCCGTCCGGAGAACTACCCCTACCGTTTCGCCCTGGAGGCGCAGTATAAGCTGGACGGAAACCGGGTGGACATCACCTGGACGGTCGTGAACCTGGACAAGCGCGACCTGTATGCCCAAATCGGCGCGCATCCCGCATTCTCGCTGCCGGATTACGATCCGGCGGATGCCGTCCATGGCTACGTCCGCTACTTTGACGCCTGCGGCCGGCCCGTGTGTCCCGTCATCGTCTCCGACCTGGACGACGGCAACCGCGTGCCTCGGACGGAGCCGCTGCACCTTCCGGCTGAAATGCCGGTTACGGACGAGACGTTCGCGCATGACGCCCTGATCATCGAGGAAATGCAGGTGGCGGCCACGGAGCTTTGCGACAAGGAGGGTGTGGCGTTCCTGCGCGTGGACAGCCCGCTGGCGGAGGCGTACGGTATCTGGGCGCCCTACAAGCCAGGCTGCCCGTTCGTGTGCCTGGAACCCTGGAACGGTCTCTGCGACAAGAAAGGCTTCACCGGCGACATAGCCGACCGGACCTACATCCATTGCATCGCCCCCGGCGACAAATACAGCTTCCTCTATTCCATCACCGTGCTGTAACGGACCGGGGCGCCTGCCTTTGCAAGTGCCCCGAAAATTCCTTATCTTGCGAACGTTATGAAGTGGGATAAGAACTATCTGAAGCGGACGATTCGCTATTACGCGAACATCTACGACCATATCGACACGGACGACGCGGCGCAGCGTATCAAGAGCGCCATCTGGTTCCGGGGCCCCAACGCCTGGATCCTCGCGTTCTCGATCATCATTGCTTCCGTCGGCCTGAATGTGAACTCGACGGCGGTGATCATCGGTGCGATGCTCATCTCCCCGCTGATGGGGCCGATCATCGGCACGGGACTGGCCCTTGGGACCAACGATGTGGACCTGCTCAAGGAGGCGGCCAAGAACGTCCTGGTGATGGTGCTCATTTCGCTGGGCGCATCGACCCTGTTCTTCCTCCTCTCCCCGCTGGACCTGATCAATCCCACTGAGCTGGAGGCCCGCACGAGTCCGACGATCTACGACGTCCTAATCGCCCTGTTCGGCGGCCTGGCCGGGATCCTGGAGAACAGCCGCAAGGAGCGCGGGACCACCATCGCGGGCGTCGCCATCGCGACGGCCCTGATGCCGCCCCTGTGCACCGCGGGTTATGGCCTGTCCTGCCTGAACATGCACTTCTTCCTCGGGGCGATGTACCTGTTCATCATCAACGCCGTCTTCATTACCCTGGCTACCTATGTAATGGTTAAGTACCTGCGCTTCAAGACGGTGACAGGTATCGACCCGGCCCTGGCCACCAGGCGCCGGCATATGATGAGCACCATCATCGCCATCGTCGTTATCCCGAGCATCATTTCCGCCATCGCAATGGTGAAGGACAACAACTTCGAGCGGAACGTCGAAGCCTTCGTCCGGGAAAACCGGCTGGTTTCCCAATCCTATATCTACGACTGGCGCATCTACAACGACCATGGACGGAAGGTAGAGATCTCCCTGACCGGCGAGCCCCTGTCCTTTGAGGCTCAGACCGCGTTTTACGCGTCGGCCCGGGCCCACAAGATCAAGGACAACCAGCTGGTCATCAAGGAACACTCCCTGGGCATGACCGGGGAGGAAATGAACGAGATGATCCGGGAAATCTATGACAAGACGGATCGCGAAATGGCGGAGAAGGAAGCGCAGCTGGACCATATCCAGGCCCGCCTGGATTCCCTGACCCGGCTCGTCGAGTCCCTCGTCGTGGACCCGACCGTGCCCATCAATCCGGCCGCCCCGGCCAATCCGGCCGAGCCCAAGCCGTAGGCCGCCCGGCTATTCCTGGGGCGCAATCGCCGCCTGCAACTGTTTCAAGGCCTCCTGGGCCCATTCGAAGTCCTGCCCCACGGGAATATGGACAATGTTCTTGTCGTCCATGCCCAGCAGGATGTGGTACGCGACCGGCAGATAGGGATTGTTGTTGCTGTTGGAGACATACCCCTCGACAATCTTCCCGATGGGAATCTGCTTGCCGTCGAACAGCAGGACGCCTTCTTTCCGGTACACCAGGATGGCGCCGTCCGGTTCGTTGACTCGGGTGGGATTGATGACCACGAGATCGTCAGGCTCCTCGGGGAGGGGCTTGGTATCATACAGGAATTCGCGCATAGCCATAACGATAAGGTTTCTGTTGCAAGATACGCATTTTTCGTGCCAATTCCGCGTTACAGCGGCAGGCCGCAGCTGTTCTTGATTTCGCTCATCACGAAGGAGCTCTGGACGGAGCCGAGGCTGTCGATGGTGCCGAGGGTGTTGATGAGGAAGTTGTTGTAGTACTGCATGTCGGGGGCGTAGATCTTCAGGAGGTAGTCGAAGTCGCCGGAGATGTTGTAACACTCGGCCACTTCCGGAATGTCCTTGACCCGGTTCACGAAGTCGTTGGCGATGTCCTTGCCCATGCGGCGGAGGCGGACGCTGCAGAAGACGAGGAAGCCGCGGCCGAGTTTGGCGGCATCCAGGACGGCCGTGTACTTACGGATGTAGCCTTCGTTCTCCAGCCGGTGGAGGCGTTCGAAGACGGGGGTCGGGGAGAGGTGGACCTTGAGGGCGAGGTCCTTGACGGTGATGCGGGCGTTCTCCTGGAGGACGCGAAGGATCTGAATGTCAGTCTTGTCGATGGTTTCGGCCATAGTGGATTCTTCTGCGCGGCAGGCGGTAGTCGCAGTCTATGTGAACTGTTCCCCTGCTGCCGATGGCAAATTTAGTGGAAAACACCTATTTTTCCAAGTTTCTTGTTTGAAAACGCCAGTCGCCATAACTTTGCAAGCAGAAAAACATACGAATTATGGCAACGCAGAAACTCCACTTCGAAACTCTTCAGCTCCACGTGGGTCAGGAGCACGCCGATCCCGCATCCGACGCCCGCGCGGTTCCGATTTACCAGACATCCTCCTATGTCTTCCATAACAGCGCGCACGCTGCCGCGCGGTTCGGCCTGGCGGATCCCGGCAACATTTACAGCCGCCTGACGAACACCACCCAGGACATCCTGGAGCAGCGCATCGCCGCGCTGGAAGGCGGCGTGGGCGCGCTGGCCGTGGCCTCCGGCGCCGCTGCCATCACCTACGCAATCCTGAACATCACCCGTGCAGGCGACCATGTCGTGGCGGCCAAGACCATCTACGGCGGCACCTACGACCTCCTGCAGCACACGCTCGTCCCCTACGGCATCTCGACCACCTTCGTGGACCCGGCCGACCTGGATAACTTCGAGAAAGCCATCCGTCCGGAGACGAAACTCCTGTTCATCGAGACCTTCGGCAATCCCAACGGCAACGTCATTGACATCGAGAAGGTGGCGGCCATCGCCCATCGGCACCGGATTCCGCTCGTGGTGGACAACACCTTTGCAACCCCGTTCCTGCTCCGGCCCATCGAGCTGGGCGCGGACATCGTGGTCCATTCCGCCACGAAGTTCATCGGCGGCCACGGCACCACCATCGGCGGTGTCATCGTGGATTCCGGGAAGTTCGACTGGAAGGCATCCGGCAAGTTCCCGCAGTTTACCGAGCCGGAGAACAGCTACCATGGGATTGTTTTTGCCGATGCCGTCGGCCCCGCCGCCTACATCACCCGCGCCCGCGCCATCCTGCTCCGGGACACTGGCGCCACGCTCTCCCCGGTGAGCTGCTTCATCTTCCTGCAGGGCCTGGAAACGCTCTCCCTGCGGGTCGAGCGGCACGTGGCCAACGCACTGAAAATCGTGGACTTCCTGTCCAAGCACCCGCAGGTAGCCAAGGTCAATCACCCGTCCCTGCCGGACCATCCCGACCACGCGACGTACCAGAAGTACTTCCCGAACGGCGGCGGTTCCATCTTCACCTTCGAGATCAAGGGCGGCAAGGACGAAGCCTTCAAGTTCATTGACTCGCTGGAAATCTTCTCCCTCCTCGCCAATGTGGCCGATGTGAAATCCCTCGTCATCCACCCCGCGACCACCACACACTCGCAGCTCACGGAAGCGGAACTCACGGACCAGGGCATTTACCAGAGCACGATCCGCCTGTCCATCGGCACGGAGCACGTGGACGACCTCATCGCCGACCTCTCGCAGGCGTTCGAGAAGATCATTTGAACGCTTTCCTCGCGACGAGCCAGGCGAGGGCGGCGACGGCGATGGCCAGCGCCATGACGATGATCTCCACCGTAACCAGGCCGGCGGACTTGGACAGGATGACGGCCAGGCCGTCCACTAGGGCGTGCAGCAGGATGGCGGCGGGGAAGAGCCAGAGCCACTTCCCGCCCTTCCGGACGGCCGCCCAGACGAGAATGGAGAGGGCCACTTGCAGGGTAATCGCGGAGAACCGCTCCCAGAGACCGAGGAGGTAGGTGCCTGCGCCGGTGGTCTTGAGCTGCTCGAAGGTGGCCGTCATCTGATCTTTTGCTTCCGCGGGCACTGTGGAAAGCAGGGTGTCCGTCTGCCCGAGGTTGACCATGATGGCCATCGTGAGGGTGGAAATCATCGACAGGCCGAAGATGATGGCCATTTCCACGCCGCCGTGGCCGAGGCCGTAGGCGACGCTCGGCTTGGTCTCCGTGGGTTCCTTCTTGAGGAGGAACTTCATGGCCAGGAAGCGCCCCGTCTCCTCGAAGAGGCCGGCCATCAAGCCGCCGTAGAGGGCGTAGTACAGGGTTTTTCCCTGGATGGCCGCCCCGCTCGGGCCCTTGAGAACGATTTGGTGTACGATCGACTCCAGCACCAGCGCGAAGACGACGAAGGTGCCGGCGCCGATGAAGATCGTGGACAGCTTGGCTTGGTGCTTTTTTACCGCCCACCAGACAAGAAAAACGGGGATAGCGAAGCCCAGGAGGGCGTTCACGACCATCACAATGAGATTTGCAGTAGGAACCATGGCTGTTATTTGAGTGCTTCAGGGTCGTTATAGCGGATATATACGCCGTAATCGTAGAGGTAACTGTTGAGGCCGTTGCTGGCGGACGGGTCCTGGGTGCCCTTCCGCTTTCCTTTCAGGACCTCTTCCGACATCTTCTTCTCGTCCAGCACGCGCTGGAGCGTCTCCGAGTTGTCGCCGTGATAATGGCCGGGATAGAGCTTCTCGATGCCGTTCTTCTGCATGTAGTCCGCCGTGCGGGACGTGGTCTCGATGAGCGTGCTGAACGGGCCGGCGAAGAGCAGCAGGTTCGTGGAACCGAAGGCGTCGCCGCTGAAGCCGTAGTGATGCTCCTTGTCGAAGAAAGTGACGGAGCCGGAGGTATGGCCCGGGGTGTGGAGCACCTCGATCTGCCGCCCTCCCAGGTCGATGACCTCGCCGTCGGACAGGAGGTTGATTTTCATCCCATACGTGCGGGCGCCTCTGCTGATCATGGACGTATCGGCCGGGTGTATCCAGGCCTCCGGGAAGGAGATGGCCCCGCCCACATGGTCGCCATGGCCGTGGGTGAGCGCGAGCATGAGGGGCTTGTCGGTCAGGGTCGCGACGGCCTTGTCCAGGTGCGGCATGGACGTTCCCGCATCGATCACCAGGGCTTTGTCATTGCCTTCGACCACATAGACGGACTCGTTGTACACGAGGTGGCCGTTGCCTTCCAAGGTGTGTTCGTCGATCTGGCGGAAAACGATGTCCGCATCACGATAGACGAAGGTCTCCGGATATTGATGGCTGTGCTGTTCCGCCTCCTTGGCGTTCCAGGTCACGATGGCCAGGCCGTGGCGGAAGTAGGTGTCCAGGTTCGGACGGCCCAGGTTCGACGGTTCCGTCGCGGCCGTGCCGGCCTCGATCTCGTCCACGACTGCTTTCATGTCGCAGATGTAATCCATCCCCAGCTCGCGGCCTTTCGGGAGTTTGAGCCAGTCCTTCTGCCAATAGTGGCCACCATAGACCTGCAGCTTGTCCGGGTTCACGCCGCGTTCCTCCAGCGCCGCGATTAGGTGCGGCACCGCGGACACGTACTGGTTGAAGCCGTTCTCGTTGAAGATCCAGACCCCGTGGCCGGAGCCGATGGCGTCGCCCGTGAACAGCAGGTCTTGGCCCTGCAGGAGATAGACCGTCGATCCGTCCGTATGGCCCGGAACGGCGATGGCCTCCACCTGATAACCGCCCAGGTCGAAGATCTCACCCTCGTTGATGAAGCGATACTTGTCCGCCGGGAACCGTTCTGCCAAGCGCCGGAAGTCGCGTTCCGGCAGCGCGAAACGGACGTCCTCCTCCAGGAAGGCTGGCAGCATGCCCGTGTGGTCGCCGTGGTTATGGGTGAACGCGATCGTGAGCGGCTTACCCGCCACGCGTTCGGCGACCAGCGCCCGCAGCGACTCCGCGGCGTTGTCGGCCCAGTCGATGGGGTTGGACAGGTCGATCAGGAGCGCTTCCTGCTGGCCTACAATCAGATAGATGTCCGAGCAGTTGTTGAAGTGGGTGAGTTTCCCTTCGGCGTCGAACGTCTCGCCGGCCGGATTCTCGTGGTTGTAATCCTGGATGTGGTACACGTTCTTGCCGATGACGGAGACGGTGTAGGGGCCGACTTCGACGTCCTTGGCGGGGCCGCAGGCCGCGAGGGTCAGAAGGAGGAGATAAACGAGTCTTTTCATAACGGCTTGTATTTGAATTCCAGCAGTTTTGCGCCGCCGCGCAGCAGGTAGGCGGGGCGGAGGGCGAAGAAGCCCTTGAAGTTGTTGTGGTGGTACCCGGAGACGTCCACGCCTTCCTGCGCCAGGACCCAGTCTCCGTCGTCGGCCTTGATCCAGACACTGGCCGTGTTGCGTTCGTTCCGGATGCGCACGGCCAGTTCCGGGCTTTCTCCCGCCTGTCCGAAATACGCCTCTTCATTGTAGAACAGGTACAGGCCCGCCTTTCCGCCTTCAGGGACGGAGAACTTGGCGTTGATTTCATAGGACTCGTCCACGGCCGTCGTGGTCATGAGCGTACCGTCGTCAAACCCGGCATGCCACTTTGCCCACAGGAGCGGATTGTCGTAGTCGCGCAGATAGGAATAATCGCCCTGCAGGCCGTTCTGTTCCCATTTCGCACCGTCTTTTTCCACAAGGACGGGCCAGCCGTCGGCCGTCCATTCCACGCTCTCGATGATCGTGCTGCGGCCCAGCACGTACCAGTTGCCGGCGGCATCGTCGATGAGGGTGCCGTGGCCCTTGGACCACCAGAACTCATCGGCGGAATACGTGTGCACCAGCGGGTTGTGCGGGCTGTTCTCCCAGGGGCCGAGTGCGGACTTGCTGCGGGCAACGACGACCATGTGGCTCGTGGGCGGGCCGGCGGTGCCGCCTTCCGCGGTCACGAGATAGTACCAGTCACCCCGCTTGAAAAGCTTGGGGGATTCCAGCCAGAAACCTTCCGTCTCCCATTCCTCGGGGAATTTCCATCCGTCATAGACCTTCTTCGGACGTCCCGCCGCGGCCAGGCCGTCGGGTGTCAGGGGCGTCACAAAGCCATTATTCGTGTAAAGATAACGGTTGCCGTCCTCCGCCACGACATGGCCCGGGTCGATGCCGCCCACGTCCAGCTTCACCGGCGCGGACCAGGGGCCCTCGGGCCGGTCGGCCGTCACGACATAGTTCTCGCCCTTGCTCGTCGGGTAGTAGATGTAGAACTTCCCGTCCACCTTGCAGATGTCCGGGGCGAAGATGGAATAGTCACCGTCCTCGACGGCCCGGGAGACAGGCTCCCAGTGGACGAGGTCCGTGGAATGCCAGACCAGCAGGGCCGGGAAGTAAGTGAACGACGAATGCGTCATGTAGAAATCGTTCCCGTCCCGCAGGATGGTCGGATCGGGGTAGTCGCCCGGGAAGATGCAGGTCTTGAGGGGCGTCGCCTTGGGCGCGCATGCTGCGGTCACTGCCGCAACGGCCAGGGAGAAGAGGATTGTACGTAAGTTCATATCGTTTATCATAAGTGTTTTACAAAGTCAGGCGCCCTTTCCGGAGGACGTTGTCCAGCATGGTGCCCGGGATAATCTGTTTGACGGCATCCACCACGGCATTCAACTTGGCCTCGTGGATATAATCGCTGCGGAGGACCAAGGAGATGGTCCGGCTCGGGACCGGGTCGATGATGGGACGGATGCAGTGCTGCTGGCTGTACAGGATGAAGCCGGTATGCGTTTCCGGGATGATGGTGAGGCCGCCGTTGTCGTTGACAACCTGGATCAGGATGCCCACGCGGCCGCCCTCGAAGAAACGTTCATAGGTGATGGGACCCTCTTTCAGATCCCGCGGGTCCAGCAGGCGGAGGCCCTCCCGGATGATCCAGACGGGCTGCTCAAACAGGGACGCCGCCCGGATGCTTTCCTGCGCGTACGCGGGATTATCAGGAGATACGTATGCGAGGAAGCGCTCGTGATAGAGCGGGATTTCCAGGAAACCGGGTTCCCGGACCGGTCCGGCGAGGATGCCCATGTCCACCTCCGCTTTCCGGAGCTTGTCGAGGATGGTGCCGGAGAGCATTTCTTCCGTCTGCAGGGCGATGGACGGATACTGTTGCCCGATATGCTTGAACAAGCCGGGGGTCAGCACGGGGGAGACGGTGGAGATGAGGGCGACCTTAAGCGGACCAGAAAGCGTTTCCTTTTCCGAACGTGTCATCTCGGCCAGCTGGTCCACATTGAAAAGGACCACCTTCGCCCGGTCGATGATCTTGCGTCCGATGGCCGTGGGGGCTACCGGATGCGCATCCCGGTCGAAGATGCGGACATCCAGTTCTTCCTCCAGTTTCTTGACCATCAGGCTCAGCGTGGACTGCGTGAGGCCGCAGGCCTCGGCCGCTTTCCCGAAGTGCCGGTGGTCGTCGATGGCGACGATATAGCGCAGCTGCTGGAGGGTCATCGTTCCGCTTGATTGATTTTATCAATGCAAAGATAAAAATAATTGTGTTGATAAATGCAATCCCGGGCCATAACTTTGTCCCCGGAATCCGAAAGGAATGAACTGGAAGGTAATCACATGGTATATCGGCGTTTCCTTGCTTCTCGTCGCGGCCCTGATGACCGTGTCGGGGGTCATCGCGTGCCTGACCCCAGGGGATGAAAGCCGGATTCCCCTGCTGTTTTCCGCCTTCCTGACGATCATTGTCGGCGGCTATCCCATCCTTTTCGTCCGGCGCGGCCGTCATAAGCTGACATTCCAGGAAGGGAACAGCATTGTCGTCGGCGCCTGGCTGATGGCCTGCCTGTTCGGGATGTTTCCTTTCCTGTTCTACGGCCGCGAGTTCACGCCCATCAACGCCCTCTTCGAGAGCATTTCAGGCTTCACGACGACCGGGGCCTCCATCCTGAACGACATCGAGGCGCTCCCGCGCGGCCTGCAGTTCTGGCGCATCGCGACGGCCTGGGTGGGCGGCGTGGGCATCGTCACGCTGTTCTCGATGATTACCGCCGGCGCAGACAAGTCGACCCTGTCCGGGGCGGAAATCTCCACCGTGGCCCGCGAGCCCTTTGCCGGCGATCGCAGCACCAGTTTCGCCAACCGGATGTTCCTGACCTACATCGCTTTGACAGTGGTGACGTTCTTCGCGCTGAAGCTGACGGGGATGGGCTGGTTCGACGCCGCCACCAACGCGATGTCGGCCTGCAGTACCTGCGGTTTCTGCACCCGGAACACGAGCATTGCCTTCTACGCCAATCCGGCTGCCGAAGTGGTCCTGACCTTTGCGATGCTCGCCGCCGGCATCCATTTCGGCATCCTGTTCCTGGCCTTCCTTAAGGGCCGTCCGAAGTACATCTGGAAGTCCGAGACCATCAAGGTGTTCTTGTCACTGGTCGTCCTGGCCATCGCCGCCGTTACGGTCGACTTAATGGTCAATGGGCAGTATCATTCCTTCGGGGAGGCGCTCCGGGACGCGTCCTTCCAGATAGCCTCCATTTCCACGACCACCGGCTTCGCCACGCAGGACACCACGCTGTGGCCCCCGCTCATCCGGCGGCATCAAGATCGACCGCGCCATCCTGGCCGCCAAGGGCATCTACCGGAAAGTCGGCCTCACCGTGAGCCCGCACCGGGTCCAGGCGGTCCGGGTCGATGGCCGGATGCGCTCGGATGAGCTGGTGAACGACGCCTACGGCTACATCTTCTGCTACCTGCTCATCGTCGTGGTCTTCGCCGCCGTCAACCTGTCCTTCGGCCTGGATTTCACCACGGGCGTCACCGCCTCGGTCGCCTGTATCGGCAACGTCGGCCCGGGTTTCGGCGAGGTGGGGTCCATGTCCAACTTCGCGGCTTTCCCGGCCGTCCTGAAGGCCACCAGCATGACCGAAATGCTCATCGGCCGTCTGGAAATCTTCCCCATCCTGTACCTGCTCCGTTCGATTCGGATGAAGTAAGGCTCGCCGTTGCCGATATCTCTGGAAATCATTACATTTGTATCCGGAGTAAAACAACGGACCCGTTATGAAGAAACTGCTTTCCCTTTTTGCCATCGCAATCGCGATGATGGCCTGCGCGCAGCCGGCCAAGGTCGCCGGAGACCAGGAACGCCTGTGGTATGACGCCCCGGCCGGGCGATGGCTCGAAGCCCTGCCCCTGGGCAACGGCCAGATGGCCGCGATGGTGTTCGGCGGCATCGCCGACGAAACCATCCAGCTGAACGAATCGACCTTCTGGAGCGGTTCCCCGCACGACAATAACAGCAAGACGTCGCTCCAGCACCTCGACGAGGTCCGCCAGCTCATCTACGCGGGACGCGAGGAGGAAGCGGAAGCGCTCATCAACAAGGAGTTCATTCCCGGTCCGCACGGCCAGCGTTTTCTCACGCTGGGCAGCCTCCGGATGCATTTCGAGAACATGCCGGAAGAGGTCGAGGACTACTGCCGCGACCTGGACCTGACCCGCGCCGTCGCGGGGGTCGGCTTCACGGCGAACGGCGTCCGCTACACGCGGAGCGCTTTCGCCTCGCTGCGCGACCGCGCCCTCGTCATCCGGCTGGACGCCAGCAAGAAGGGCGCATTGACCTTCTCCCTCACGCAGGATTGCAAATTCCCCTTCGAGGTTGCTACTGAGGGGAATACACTCGTGACGCGCATCAAGGGCGTGGAACACGAGGGCATTCCCGGCGGGCTTACGGCCGAGTGCCGCACGCAGGTCATCAGTGACGGTAAAGTGGCGGCCGAAGACAAGCGGTTGACCATTTCCGGTGCGACGCACGTGACCCTGCTGGTGAACGCCGCGACGAATTTCGTCAACTACCACGACATTTCCGGCGACGAATCCGCCGCCGCGAAGGCGGGCCTGGCGGCCGCCGCAAAGCTCTCCTACAAGAAGCTCCTCGCGCGGCACGAGGCCGCCTACGGCGAGCAGTACGGCCGCTGCTCCATCAAGCTGCACTCCGGCGCGAATGCTGCTCTGCCTACGGACCAGCGCAAGACAGCCTTCCAGGACAGCGACGACATGGGCATGGTGGCCCTGATTTTCAATTACGGCCGCTACCTGCTGATCAGCTCCTCGCAGCCCGGCGGCCAGCCGGCGAACCTGCAGGGCATCTGGAACGACGAGGTGATGGCCCCGTGGGACAGCAAGTACACGATCAATATCAACGCCCAGATGAACTACTGGCCCGCCGATGTGTGCGGCCTCGACGAGACCCTCGTCCCGTTCTTCGGGATGATCAAGGATTTGTCGGAGACCGGCGCGATTACCGCACGGCAGATGTATGACTGCGACGGCTGGATGGCGCACCACAATACGGACCTCTGGCGCATCGCGGGCCCCGTGGACGGCGCCTTCTGGGGCATGTACCCCAACGGCGGCGCCTGGCTGGCCACGCACCTGTGGACCCACTACCTCTTCTCCAAGGACGAGGCTTTCCTCCGGGAGTGGTATCCGGTCATCAAGGGAACGGCGGACTTCTACCTGGATTACCTGCAGACGGACCCGCGCAACGGCTACCTGGTGGTCGTCCCTTCCGTGAGCCCGGAGCACGGGCCGATGGGCAAGAAATCCCCCATCACGGCCGGCTGCACGATGGATACGCAGATTGTCCGGGACGCCCTCTCCAGCACCTTGCAGGCGTCCGAAATCTTAGGATTGGACGAGGCCGACTATCGCGCGAAGCTGCAGGAGACGCTCGCGAAATTGCCGCCCATGGCCGTGGGCCAGTACGGGCAGCTGCAGGAGTGGATCGAGGACGGGGACGACCCGAACGACCAGCACCGCCACATCTCGCACCTGTACGGCCTGTATCCTTCCGACCAGATCACCCCGACGCGCACGCCCGAGCTGTTCGAGGCCGCGCGCACCACGCTGATCCAGCGCGGCGACCGGGCCACCGGCTGGAGCCTGGGTTGGAAAACGAACTTCTGGGCGCGGATGCAGGATGGCGACCACGCCTTCCTCATCATCAAGAACCTGTTCCAACGGAACACCTATCCGAACCTCTTCGACGCGCACCCGCCGTTCCAGATCGACGGCAACTTCGGCGTGACGGCCGGTATCGCGGAAATGCTGCTGCAGAGCCACGAGGACGCGATCGTGCTGCTCCCGGCGCTGCCCGCCGCCTGGACGGAAGGCTCCGTCCGCGGCCTGCGCGCCCGCGGCGGCTACGTCGTGGACTTCGACTGGGCCGACGGCCGCATTACGTCGTACAAGGTGCGCACCCTGTCCGGCGCCAACGCCGACGTCCCGGTGCGCTCACCTCACTTCTGAGGCGCGACCAGCCGGACGCCGTAGATCTCGCCGACCTGCTTGCCCGGCTTCGCCACGAACTTCACCCGGATCTGCTCCTTGCCTTCCAGCATGGACGCGGGGATGGGGAAGGTCTCGTACTTGAACTCTGAGATGCGGTACTTGCCGGTGTTGTTCACGCTGGTGAGCAGTTCCTCGTCCACAAAGATGTCGAACTCGTGCGTCTTCCACTCGCCCACGCCCCAGAACTGCAGGCGGAGGGAGAGGTCCGTGCGGCCGTCCGTCTTCATCAGGTAGCTGAAGAAGCGGCCGTTGCGGGCGTCGCGGAAGAAGACGTCGTTGGTGTTGCCCGTGGAGGAGCCGTTCGTCTCCATCTTGTGGTCGGTCTCGGGCTGCTGCTCGCCGGGCTGGACCTTGTCGATGGTGCGGGCTTCCAGCTCCTGACGCTCCTTCTCGGCGCGGGCCAGGCCTTCCAGGTAGTCCTTGTAGCCTTGCTCCGACAGCGTGAGCCAGTACATCATGTAGCGGGCGTCATGGATCTCGAAGAAGGGCTGGAGCTCGTTCCGGATGGGATTTTCCATCTTCACGTCCAGGGTGTAGTGCAGGGGCTTGCCCGCGACGGGCTTCAGGTGTTCGGCGATCCGGTCGATGTGGTCGTCGATCAGGATGGGAGCGCCGTCCAGCGGGAGTTTCGCACCGCTGGCGTACTGGCCGAAGCGGCTGTCGTCGGCGATCAGGTGCGCGAGGTCCTCCGTGCCGGTCTTCATGCCCAGCAGGATGGGGCCGTGCATCAGGGCCACGTACTTCGGCACGTTCGGGAGGTATTTCACGCTGTTGTGCATCGGGAAGGTGACGTCGATGACATCGCCCTTCTTCCATTTGCGGTCGATGGTGACGTAGCTGCCGGGGCCGGTGATGATCTCGACCGGCTTCCCATTGACCTGGACCTTGAATTCGCCGGGTTTCACCCAGCCCGGGTAGCGGACGAGCACCGGGAAGGTTCCCTTACCGGCCGAGACCGTGATACGGCTCGTCTCACCGTACGGGAAACCGGTCTCTTGACGCAGCGTGACGCCCTTTTCGCGCCAGTTCAGCTCGGAAGATACGAAGAGGTTCACGAACAGGGCGTTGCCCTTGTGCGTATAGATGAACTGGCCGTATTTGCCGTGGTTCTCCATGCCGGTACCCACGCAGCACCACATCGCCTCGTTCGGGGCGGAGTAGTTGCGGTAGTGGCGCGGACGGGCCGGGGTGAAGTACACGTACCCGCCATGCTCGGGATGCTGGGTGGAGAGGATGTGGTTGAAGGTGGCCAGCTCGTAGAAATCGGCGTAGCGGGCGTCCGGGTTGCGGCGGTGGAGCGCTTCCGTGAGCCGCAGCATGTTGAAGGTGTTGCAGGACTCGGGACCGTCGATGTCGTTGATGAAGTCCGTGCAGGCTTCCTTGCTGGGGAAATGCTCGCGCCGGCTGTTGCCGCCGAACGCCAGTGAGCGCTCGCCCGTCACGACGTCCCAGAAGAACTCCGCGGCGTCGTTGAAGGTCTCGTCCCCGCCGAGCTCGGCGATGCGGGCGAAACCGACAGCCTTCGGAACCTGCGTATTGGCGTGCAGGTTGTCCAGGCGGTCCACCCGCTGCGACATCGGGTCCAGCAGCATCCGGTGGGAGAAGCGGCGGGCGACGGTGAGGTACTTTTGGTCCAAGGTGATGGCGTAGGCATCGGCCAGGACCTCGTTCATGCCGCCGTGCTCGTTGCCCATCATCTGCTCCATCTGGGCGTCCGTGAGGCCGGCCGTCAGGTCGATGGCCCAGTCGCAGAAACCCAGGAACAGGTCCTTGGCCTGCTCGTTGCCGCAGTACAGCCACGCGTCACGCAGGCCCGCGTACATCTTGTGCAGGTTGTAGAACGGGGCCCAGGCGCGGGAATACACGCTGAAATCGCCCTTCTTGAACCTGCTCCAGATGTTTTCGCTGTCGGGCATGCCGCCCACGTAGCCCTTGCCCCAGTCGGGGTGGTTCTTCACGTTGGCATCGGCGCATTCCTGCAGCTCGGCAAGCATGTACTCCATCCGGCGGCGGCACTCTTCGTTGCCCGTCGCAGCGTTCATCGCCATCGCGGCCAGGTAGTGGCCGCCCACATGGCCGTCCAGGCCGTCCCAGTTGGGATAGGCCTTCTTCCGGGGCTCCAGTCCGGCCTGGATCCGGTAGGGGGCCAGGAGCCGGTCGCAGTCGTACTGCAACAGGGTCCGGATGTTGAGATCCCGGGCCCGCTGCAGGGGGCCATCGAGCAGTTTCACATCGCCAAGGGGGAACTCGTCGGAATACAGACGGTCCTGGGCCTGGCCGGCCACGGTCCACGCCGCCGCCAGCAGAAAGAGTGCTAATTTCTTCATCATAGGGCGAAGATACGAAAAAATGCATTCGCCACATCTTCGTACGTAACAGATAATTTATAAATTTGCGTTCAATCAACACCTTTCGATTGCATGAAACGAACTTGCAAGTATTTGGCCTTTGGCGCGGCGGCGGTCCTCATCGCGATGATGATGGCCGCCACCGTCGTCGAACGGCTGCACGGGACGTCCGTGGCGTTCCAGTGGTTCTACCACAGTCCCCTGTTCATCCTCCTTTGGGCCGTCGCGGCCATTGCCGGGCTGATTTACCTGGCGATGGAGGGGACGCCCAAGCGGTTGTGGACCATGGGCCTTCACATCGGCCTCGTCGTCATCCTGGCGGGAGCGCTGGTCACGTTCCTTTTCGCCACGAGCGGCAGCATCCATCTGCGCGAAGGAGAGACCACCGCGGACTATGAACTGGACGACGAGACGCCGGCGACGCTGCCTTTCAGCATCCGGCTGGAGGCGTTCGCCATCGACTATTACGAGGGCACCCGGCGCCCGCTCGACTATCGGTCCGACATTACCTTTCTCCCCGAAGGAAATGCCGTCCGGATTTCGATGAACAACATCGCCAAGTACCACGGCTACCGTTTCTATCAGGCTGATTATGACGAAGATGGGAAGGGCAGCATCCTTGCGGTGAGCCACGACCCCTGGGGCGTGGGTATCACCTACGCGGGCTATCTTCTGCTGCTCCTGTCCATGATCGGGTTCTTCTTCGAGAAGGATACGGCGTTCCGGAAGGCGCTGCGGCGGGTCGCGACAATGACGGCGGCGGTGGCGTTCTTCGTGCTTGCCCCCGCACCGGCATCGGCCCAGTCCATGCCGGAGGGGATGGGCATGCCCAGGAAGGAAGCGGGTACGCCCGAATTCATGCTCTCCTCCAAGGCGAAGGTGCAGGCCAACGAGCTGTATATGGGCATCGCGCGGCCGAAAGTGCAGTTCATGCTATGCCTGACGCTGGGCATCGTGCTGTTCGTGCTGGGCGCGGTGCTGATCAGCAAGAAGCGGAAGTTCCCGGCCTGGGTGCTGCACGGCAGTGCCGCCATTGCGCTCCTGATGTGGCTATACCTGACGCTGGTCATCGGCCTGCGGTGGTATATTTCAGGGACGGGTCCTTATGTGGGCCGATACAATGTGATGATGCTGATGGCGTGGTTCTCCACGCTGGCGATCCTGTTGCTGTACAGGCGGTTCCCGCTCATCGAGCCACTGGGCTTCCTCCTGGCCGGCTTCACGATGCTGCTGGCGAGCCGCGAGAGTGTGAGTCCGCAGATCATGCCGTTGATGCCGGTGCTGCGGTCGCCCCTGCTGTCTATCCACGTCGTGTCCATGATGATGTCGTACACGTTGTTCGGCCTGGTCGCCTTCAACGGCATCATGGGCCTCGCCGTCCCTTCCCGTGAGGCGAAGGAAAGCCTCCGGGACGTGAGCCTCGTCGTGCTGTACCCGGCCGTGTTCTTGCTGACCTTCGGCACCTTCCTGGGCGCCGTCTGGGCCAATATTTCCTGGGGCAGCTACTGGGCCTGGGACCCGAAGGAGACCTGGGCGCTGATTACGATGCTGGTGTACGCCTTCACCCTGCACGGCGGTGCGCTGAAGCCTTTCCGGAACGCCAGCTTCTTCCACGGGTACACGATTTTCGCTTTCGTGTGCGTCCTCGTCACCTACTTTGGCGTGAACCTCCTGCTGGGCGGCATGCACTCCTACATGTAGTGCGGCAATAATCGTCTTCCGGCGGACACTTTCTCGCGGGTTTGCGTATCTTTGCGGTATGAAACGCGAAGACGAGATAGCGCGGGTAACCCTGACAGGAAGCGTCGTGAACCTGTTGCTGGTCGGGCTGAAGGCCGTGGCCGGTCTCGTGGGGCATTCGGCGGCGATGATTTCGGACGCCGTGCACTCGCTGTCGGATTTCGTGACGGACATTGTCGTGCTGGTGTTCGTGCGCGTGAGCGCCCGGCCGCAGGACGAGGACCACGATTACGGCCATGGCAAGTATGAAACGCTGGCAACGCTGTTCATCGGCCTGGCGCTGGCCGCGGCGGCCGTGGGCATCGTCGTGTCCGGGGCCGGCAAACTGGCGCGCTGGCTGCAGGGCGAGGACCTGCCGGCCCCCGGAAAGATCGCCCTTTGGGCCGCCCTCGGCTCCATCGTCGCGAAAGAGTTCTTGTTCCAATACACCCGTATCAAAGGTAAGCATCTGGATTCCAAGGCGTTGGAGGCCAATGCGTGGCACCACCGGTCGGATGCACTGAGCTCCGTCGGCACGGCCATCGGCATCGGCGGGGCCATCCTGCTGGGCAGCCGCTGGACCGTGCTGGACCCGCTGGCGTCCATTGTCGTGGGCGCGATGCTGGTCAAGGTGGCCTGGGACCTGCTCGGTCCGAGCTTTGGCGAGCTCACCGACAGTTCGCTGCCGGCGGATATGGAACAGGAAATGCTGGACCTCATCCGCGGCGTCCCGGGCGTGGAGGACCCCCACAACCTGCGCACCCGCCGCATCGGCAACCGCATCGCCGCCGAAGTCCATATCCGCCTGGACGGCTCTCTGCCCCTGTCGGAGGCCCACGAGAAAGCCTCAGAAGTGGAGCGCCGCTTCAAGGACCGCTTCGGCGCGCAGTCGCACATCATCGTCCATATGGAGCCGCTTTAATACTTTGAAAAACAGGCGCAAGGAAAGCGTGATATGGAAATAATCCGTATTTTTGCATCAGAATCGATCAATCATGCGTCTGCTCCGTGTCATCCTTGTCTTGTCGGCGACCCTGTCTTTCCTCTGTCCTGCCCATGCGCAAGGGCAGAAAGGGGCTGCCTATCGTCTGTTGGACAGAATCCTGGATTCTTCCAGGGCACTGGACCCGAATGCCGTCTATGTGCCGGCTCCACGTTGGACTTTGGCCTTGACAGGGGACCTGAGACAAGCCCGTTTCTCCCAGAAACAGGACTTTTCCCTTCCTTCCGCCAAACTGTCACCCTCGGGGGAATTGATCATTGAAGAAATACCTGTCAACATTTCTGCCAACCTGAAAGGCCAGGTTGGCACGGGAATCGGGGTGCAGGTCGGCTATGGGGACTTGAGCCTTTCCTTGAGCAAGAATCTGGGCGGCGGGAGAACCGACGATGTCTATTCATTTGATTATCAGTCCGCCGGATATGCCTTTCAGGCGCAGTATTTCCGGTATTCGAATCCGGTGGAGTTTCATCAGGTCTTCGGAGAAGAAGGGCACTGGGCCTACCGGGACGAGGACGGAGTCACCGAAAAGCCCGGACAGATACGGTCTTTTCTCCTGGACGCCTTCTATGCATTCAACCGCCGGAAGTTCGCCTACTCAGCCGCCTATCGGGGGAATCTGTTCCAGAAACGCAGCTCCGGCAGCTGGATGTTCGGCTCCAAGCTCATCCTGGGGGAATACCGCATCGACCCGGAAGAAGATATCGCCCACTGGGTAAACGGCCAGGCCCGGCAGACCACTGCGCAGGTGATGTTCGGCGGCGGCTATTCTTACAACCTGGTCCCATTCCACCGGCAGCCGTATGCCGAAAAGGACAAAGGTCTCCGCAACCTGACCATCAACCTGACTTTCCTGCCCATGGTGACCTTATTCAACCAGTTCTCCTCGACGGCCTACAATGATTTGGAAAACGGGGTTTACACGAGGGTGGACAAAGACGTCAGGAACGGTAAGCTGCAGGTGAACTATGTCGCGCGCATCGGCATCGGATACACGTACAATCAGTTTTCCGTCAACCTTTCCGCCAGCAACAACGACCACACGTACAGGGGAATCAGTTCCATCGTTTACGGAGGCTTCCAGAGTGATGAAGTGAAGACCGAGGGCTCTTTTTTCCGCTGGACGACCTCCATCCGCCTGGGGTGGCGTTTCTAGGAACGGAAGCCGTATTTATTTATTCCCCGGCGGGAGGTTTTTTTCTCCCGCTTGTGTATCTTTGCAACATGAAATCGTTTATCCCAGCCTTTGTCGCACTGTTTTTCGGTGCCTTTGTCCTTCGCGCCCAGCCGGCTGTCGAACTGTATCTGACCGAGGAAGAACTTCCGGACCTGGTGCAATGCCTCCCGGCGCCGCCTGATACCATCGGCGAGGCTTTCACGCATGATATCATGCGGTATATGTGGGGAAAGACACAGCGGCTGGATCCAGAACGGCTCGCCGTGGCCAAGCGGGATGCCGTCTGGGACTTGGACACCCTGCGGACCATCTACAGCGTGCCTTTCGGCATGGAAATCTCCGCCGAAAAGACGCCGGAAATCTACCGCGCTTTCGTCAATGGCGTGTCCACCATCGAGCAGATCCGCTTCCGGCCCAAGGCCCATTACTTCCGGATGCGCCCGTATGCCCGCTTCAAGGAGGAATCCATTTTTCCGCAGGACGATGCCTGGCTGGCCACGGAAGGCTCCTATCCTTCCGGCCATACGATCCGGGCCTGGAGTGCTGCGCTGGTGCTCTCTGAAATCAATCCGGATGCCGCCGAGGCCCTGTTCGCCCGTGCCTTCGTCTCCGGCGAGAGCCGCGTCATCGCGGGCTGTCACTGGCAAAGCGACGTGGACGCCAGCGCCACGGCCGCCTGCATTGGCTACGCCCGCCTGCAGACCAGTTTCCGCTACCGGGTCCAGATCGCCCGCGCCCGGGAAGAATTCCGCCGCCTGACCGAGGACGGCCGGTAGGCATCTCTTTCTTTTTTTTGAAGGCAAAGGAATCTTTTTTTTGAGAGAATCCGGCGACATGCGTATCTTTGCAGTATAATCTGTATCTATGCTTATCGCCTTGAAGCTCCTGGGCTCGATCGCCCTCCTGATATTCGGAATGAAGATGATGAGCGAGGCCCTCCAGAAGATGGCGGGCCCGCAGTTGCGGCACCTTCTCGGCGCCATGACCACGAACCGGCTGACTGGCGTGGCGACCGGCGCGCTGGTGACCGTCGCCGTCCAGTCTTCGGCGGCAACGACCGTGATGACGGTGTCTTTCGTGAACGCGGCGCTGCTTACCCTTGCACAAGCCATTTCGATTATCATGGGTGCGAACATCGGCACGACGATGAGCGCGTGGATCATGTCGGCGGGCTTCTCCTTCAATGTCGTCAATGTCGTGTGGCCGGCTTTCCTTATCGGCATCATCCTGATCCAGATCGGTAAACACCGCTATTTCGGCGATTTTCTCTTCGGCCTTTCCTTCCTGCTGTTCGCCCTGGGCATGCTCAAGCAGACGGGGGTGGAGATGGACCTAGCCAGCAAGCCGGAGGTGGTAGCGTTCTTCGCAAGCTTCAAGACAAATTACGGTACCATCCTGTTGTTCCTCCTGATCGGTACGATCCTGACGGCGCTGGTGCAGAGTTCCGCCGCGCTGATGGCGATAACGATGGTTCTGTGCGCGACCGGTGCGATTTCCATCTTCCAGGGCATTGCCCTGGTCATGGGCGAGAACATTGGTACTACGGTCACGGCGAACCTGGCCGCGCTGAGCGCGAATACGCAGGCCCGGCGGACGGCCATGGCGCACTTGGTTTTCAATGTGTTCGGCGTCATCTGGGTGCTCATACTCTTTTTCCCGTTCGTGCGGATGGTGTGCGGTATCGTCGGCCTGGACCCCAATGCCTCCGAGCAGAGTCCCACCCAGCTTTCCTTCGCGCTGGCGACGTTCCATACCTGCTTCAACGTGATCAACACCGCCATCCTGATCTGGTTCATCCCGCAGATCGAGAAGCTCGTGTGCTTCCTCATCAAGCCCAAGAAAGTGGAGGATGAGGACGAATTCCGCCTCCAGTACATCCGGGTAGGTATCATGAACACCCCCGAAATCTCCGTCCTGCAGGCGCAGAAGGAGATAGCCGTCTTCGGAGAGAATACGCAGCGGATGTTCGAACAAGTGCGGGAACTGTATGCGACAGAGGATGAGCAGGCATTCGGCAAGCTCTTCGATCGTCTCCGCAAGGGAGAGGAGGGCAGCGACCGGATGGAGAACGAGATCGGCCGCTACCTGAGCGCTGTCGGCGAGGCCCATCTGTCCGACGAGACCAAGGAAAAGATTCGCGGGATGCTCCGTCAGATCGGTGAGCTCGAATCCGTGGGCGACAGCTGCTTCAATCTGGCCCGCATCCTGCGCCGCAAGCGGGCGACGAAAATCGTGTTTACGCCGGAAATGGACGAAGGCATCCGGCGCATGTTCACGCTGGTGGAAGAAGCGCTCACGCGGATGAACACCGTCCTGTCCGGGCACAAGGAGGACTTCGGGATTGCCGTCTCCGAGGACCTGGAGCGCCGGATCAACGCCTGCCGCAACGAGCTCAAGCGGCAGAACATCGAGAACCTGGACGCCCGCAAGTACGATTACGACAAGGGCACCGTGTTCGTCGACCTTTTCAGCGAATGCGAGAAGACCGGCGACTACATCATCAATGTCGTGGAGGCCCGCCTGGGCGCCATCCGCAACGGCATCCGCTACCGCGGCATCCAGATGGACACCGACGCCAAGGAGATCAGCGTGGACGGAGAGACCGTGTCCTTTACCAAGACCGAATACGAGCTCCTGAAGCTGTTCCTGGAAAACCGCGGAAAGGTCTTTTCCCGCGAGGAGCTCCTATCGGCCGTCTGGCCGGACGACGTCATCGTGACGGCCCGCACCGTGGACGTGAACATCACCCGCATCCGCAAGAAGATCGGTCCCTACGCGGATTGCATCGTGACGCGTCCCGGTTTCGGGTATTCATTCCAGGAATAAGGCCTATTCGAAGTTCTTCAGCTACGCTGGAGGAGAGGGGCATAAAACGGGTCTTTTTTCGTATATTTGCCAAAATCAGTGGTTTATGAAACGGATCGTCCTCGCTTGTGCCCTGTTGTTAGGTGTGCTTTTGTCGCACGCCCAATCGTCGCATATCCGTTTCCACGCCTTGCCTGAAACCTCTTATTACGGTGGAATCCACAGCATCACCACCGACAGCCTGGGACGTCTTTGGTTCAGCGGAGCCGATGCCGTCTTCCGTTTCGGCGGCGATTCGTTCGAAAACATGACGAGGCTTGTCACCAGCCAGGAGCCCGAACGGCCTTGGAGCATGGGATTCTTGACGACGGACCGGGAGGGAAGGCTGTATCTGGCGACCAACCATGGGCTGCAGCGTTTCAACAGCAGGTACAACCGCTTTGAGAGAGTCTTGGAGGGCAATATCGGCGCCCTGGAACGCACGGCGGACGCTTCGGTCTGGCTTATCTGTGACGGGAAAGTGTATGGACTGGATCAGGGGGAGAAGCCTCTTCCGGCGGATTTGAACCCTGACCCGATGCGCCTGACGCTCAATGCCAGCGGCAATCATCTGTATGTGGCTTCCGGTGGTCGGATTTTCAGGTCAGCCCCCGGAGAGGCCGCGTGGAAAGCCTTTGCCGATTTCGGGTCCAATCCAATCGCCGACGTGCTGGATACGGGAGAACGTGTGTATGTGCTGACCCTCTCGGAGGGTCTGTACGAATGTTCCCCGGAGGGAACCGTCTTGCGCCGTTTCACGCTGCCCATCGAGAATGACCGCGGTTCCACGGCCAAGCAATTGCACCAGCATCGGGACGGCATTATCTGGGTGGGGACGCAGTATGGCCTCATGCTCGTCTGTCCGAATACCGGAAAGACGGAACTGCTGAGGTCCAACCTGCAGTATCCCTTCTCCCTTCCGGGCAATTCCGTCTGGTCCTTCTGTCCCGGTCCGGAAGGGACCGTATGGGTAGGCACGTATGGGGGCAAGCTGGCCCTTGCCACGGAGTGGGACAGCGATGTCGAGTATTGGTTCAAGGCCAGCCCCGGCGGCCTGGGGCATCCCATCGTGAGCTGCTTCTGCGAGGATGCGGAAGGTCGCCTGTGGGTCGGGACGGAAGGTGGCGGCATCACCGTTTGGGACAGGAAGCGGGATCAGTTTTCCTATTATACCCAGCAGGATGGGAGCGGTCTGGTATCCAATCTGGTGAAGAAACTCTGGGTTGATGACGAAGGCACTCTCTGGGTGGCGTTCTTCAACTCCGGCGTCCAGACTTTCGATGCCAGGACAGGTCGATGGCGGACTCTGCCCATCACGCGTGGCCCCCGGGATCCGTCCCTGAGTGTGTATGAACTGCTGCCGGACGGCCAGGGCGGTCTTTGGATGAGCGATCCTGACGCCGACCTGATGCATGCGGACCTGAAGAACGGAAAAATTGAAGTGATGCGCAGCGAGCGCCGCCGCAACGTGGAAACCTTTTTCCGGGGAGAGGACGGAAATCTTTGGCTGATCACCCGTTCCGGCATCCAGCTTTTCGACCCGGTTGCCAGGAAAACGATTCGGACCATCTATCTGCCGGACCAGCCCTACGCCGTCAACAACCTTTGCTGCTATGGCCGCACTTCCGGCGGAGACATCCTGTTCGGCACGAAAGGGGCGGGTGTGAACATCCTCCATCCGGACGGCCGCTATGAGAACCTTTCTATGAATGGGCGGACGGTCTTCGGAATCCTGGAAGATCCGGTCTCCGGCGATGTCTGGATGAGTACCGACGACGGTTTGCACTGTCTCCGGAATGGCCGTCTTATTGTGTCCACCGTCAACAATCCCAGCCACTGCGGCGCTTTCTATGTACGCTCCGCCTTCCTGACTTCCCGGGGAGAACTGCTTTTTGGTGGCACAGACGGCTTCATCATGGTCAATCCGGCCGAGATCAAGACCAATGGTTGGAAACCCAGCGTGTTTTTCACCGACATCCGGGTGAACGACGAGAGCCTGCCCACCCAGCGGTACATCGGCACGCAGGTCCCGTTGGACTTTCGGTACAACCAGTCGAACATCGACCTGAGATTCTCTTCGGACAGTTATCTGCGCGCGGAGAACAACCGTTATTCCTGCCGGCTGGCCGGCTTGGACGACAGCTGGACCGTGCTGCCTCCCGGTCAGAAGTCCATGCGTTACTACAACCTGAAACCCGGGAACTACCGTTTTGAAGTGCGGGCCTCCAACAACGACGGCCTTTGGGGGGACGACATCGCGAGCCTGGCATTTACGATCCGGCCTTCCCCTTTCCTTGCGTGGTGGGCCAAGCTGATCTATTTTCTTCTGTTGCTGGGCATCGCCGTCTTCATCTGGCGCTATTTCACCAACCGGAAGGTGTACCGGGAACAGATGGAACTGGAGAAGATGAAAGAGGATTTCTTTACCAGCATCTCCCACGACCTCAAGACCCCGCTTTCCCTGATCGTGGATCCGTTGCGGCAGCTCAAGGAACATATCCCGGAGGATTCGTCGGCTACGAAATATACCCGGCTCATCGAACGTAGCGTGACCCGGATGCAGCGGATGATCGGGCAACTGCTGACTTTCCGCCAGATTGAAAGCCGGCATTTCCCTCTGCACCCTCGCCACGGGGAACTGGTGAGTTTCCTGGAGAGCATCTTCTCCCTGTTCGAACTGTATGCTAACCGCCAGGGCATCGAGATGGAATTCCAATCCCAGTTCGAGTCTTATCACAGCGTGTTCGACCACGAGGTCATCGAGAAGATATTCACGAACCTGTTCAGCAACGCCGTCAAGTACACCACCCTCCCCGGTCTCATTTCGGTCCACATCGGACCGTCCGGCGCGCCGGAGGGACCAGGCGTCAGCGTGAGTGTCGCCAATACGGGAACGGCCAATCTGGACAAGGGATTTGAACCCCAGTTCGAGAGCAGTACGGGCCTGGGTCTGGCCATCGTCAAACAACTGGTGACGCAGTTGGGCGGGGAGATCAGCGCTCGCTCGGCCGACAGCCGGGTCACGTTCACCGTTTCCCTGCCCCTCCCGAAGTGCAAGGCCACGGACGAAGATGACGCATCGGACTCCTATGTCTTCGTTGAGAAGGAAATCAATGCTCTCGTGGAGGAGATGGCCGGGAGCGAGCGGTCCGACCGCCGTTCCCGCAAGTCCGATACCGTGGTGGTCATCGACGACAACCGGGATCTCCGCAATTATTTGGAAGAGCACCTGTCCGCCAAATTTAACGTGTATGTCGCTTCGGGTGGTGCGGAAGGCTTGGAAACCGTGGAGCGGGTCCGTCCGCAGGTGGTCATCACCGACCTGATGATGGCCGAAACCGACGGCTTCGAGGTGTGCCGTACGCTGCGGGGCAGTTTCAAGTCCAGCCATATCCCGGTCATCGTCCTGTCGGGTGACTCCTCCAGCAAGGTGAAGGCCCTCGAAAGCGGGGCGAACGTCTTCATCGAAAAGCCGTTCGAAATGGACTATCTGTTCTCGCAGGTGGACGGTCTGCTGCGTATGCAGGCGGAATTCCGGGAGTATTTCTCCAAGCGCTTCGTGGCCGAACCGGCCAAGCTGGTCATCTCCTCGCTCGACGAACAGCTCCTATCCAGGGCGATGGCCTTCATAGAGAAGAATATGGACAACAACGACTACGACGTGGACGAGTTCGTCTTCGACATGGCCATCGGGCGGACCATCCTGTACCAGAAGATTAAGGACCTGACCGGTATGTCCATCAAAGAATTCATCGTGGACATCCGGCTCAAGCGGGCCGCTCAACTGCTGAAAGACTCCGACCTGACCGTGGCCGAAGTGTCGGACCGCACGGGTTTTGCCAATCCAAAGTACTTCAGCGTCTGCTTCAAACGCCGCTGGAACCTTTCTCCATCCGAATTCAAGAAACAAGAAAATCCCCAGTAGAAGGGTCTGGAAACGGGGGTGTACAAAATGAAACCATTTCCGTACGTGAGCGGGAGTGGTTTCTTCGGGATCTTCCTACCTTAGCGGCAGAACACGAAACTAAGGTCCATGATGAAACGATACACCACCCTGCTGATCAGCGCCCTGTTGCTCTTCGCCAGCTGCACTCCGGGAAAAGTGGAATTCACCCCGGATACCAAGACCGTCCTTCGCAACCCCCTCAACGGCTGGGTCATGTACCTCCGCCGCGACTGGGACGAGACATTCTGGGAGAAATCCGGCTATGATGCGATTCCGACCTCGGAAGGAACGACCGTCCGGGTCTCGGACTATGCCAATACCGCCTATGTCCGTACGAGCTGGGTCTCCTTCGAACCCGAGGAAGGAAAATACGCGTGGGAGGATCCCGAGTCCCGCCTCAACCGCCTTTTCCGTTCCATTCTGGACCGGGGTATGAAACTCTCCTTCCGCATCGTCGTGGATGGACGGGACCAGGGCCAGAATACGCCCGACTATGTGTTCGACGCGGGCGCGGAATATTTCATTTCCCGGGTGGGAAGCCGCGAGGTCCGCTCTCCCTATCCCGACGATCCGGTTTTCCAGGAGAAGTATTCCCGCTTCGTGGAGGCGCTGGCCAAGGAGTACAACGACATAGACAAGGTGGACTTCATCGATGCCTATGGCCTGGGCAAGTGGGGAGAGGGCCACAGCCTTATTTACAAGGATCCCGGCAAGAACAGCGAAGTGATGGCCTGGATCACCGGTCTATACGCGCGTACCTTTACAGAAATCCCGCTGGTCATCAACTACCACCGTCTGCTGGGGGAAGTCTCCGAGGACGGCTGGGGCCCGGTCTCGGAGGTGTCGGAACGGCTCCTTCGCCAGGCTATTGACAACGGCTACAGCCTGCGTCATGACGCCTTTGGCATGAATGGCTACTATCAGGATTGGGAAAAGGCCTTTGCGGCCGAATGGAATTTCAAGCGCCCCATCATCTTGGAGGGAGGCTGGATTACCGCCGCCCACCACCGCTACTGGACCGACCCTTCCGGTGCCTACCGCGAAGGTCACTCGGAAGATGTGCGTCAGGGTGAGTTTGTGGCCGCTCGTGAGGCGCGGGTGAATATGATGGACCTGCGCGTGAACGACGAGGTACGCTCCTGGTTCGGTCAGGAGTTCGACCTCGTGAAGCGTTTCGTGGCCGAGGGTGGCTACCGCCTCTATCCCGAATGGGTGAAGGCGCCTCGCAGCGCCCGCGGCACGCTCCGAGTCCGGTACGCCTGGCGGAATATGGGTTGGGGCTATTGCCCGGTGAACATTCCCCAGTGGAACGGCCGTTACACGGTCGGGGTCGCGCTTCTGGACGGGGAAGGGAATGCGGTGGCCAAATGGGCATCGGACAGCACTGTCCTGTCCGACTGGCGCCAGGGGAAAACCTTCGTCTATTCCCAGGAAGTCTCCTTGGAAGGTGTCGCACCAGGGCGCTACACCTTGGCTGTCGGTCTGGTGGACCGGAAGAAGGACCAGAATCCCGGCCTGGAAGTGGCGGTCGACCCCGCTCTCAAAGCAGGCGGCTGGGTGTGCGTGAACTCCATCCTGATTAAATAAAGAAATCACTGTCAAACAATAAAACAATTATGAAAAAAATCCACAGTACATTGAGTATCCTCGCGACCGTGTGCTTGATGCTCGCCTCTCTGGCCGTCACCGCACAGAACGCAAGGCTTACCGGCGTGGTCTTCGACGAAAACGGCGAGCCGCTCATCGGAGCCGCCGTGCTCGTGAAAGGGACGACCACTGGAACGACCACCGGAGTCGACGGCTCCTTTACCCTGGATTACCCGCAGGGGGCCACACTCACGGTGTCGTACATCGGCTATGTCGACCAGGATGTGGTCCCCGGAAACAGGGCCCGTGTCGAAATCACCCTGGAACCCGATTCCAAACTCCTTGACGAGGTGGTGGTGATCGGTTACGGTACGGTCAAGCGCAAGGATCTCACCGGCTCGGTTGCCTCCGTGCGTGGCGAAGACCTTGAGGCAAAGAAGACGACCACCCTCTCAACCGCCTTGCAGGGCGCCATGTCCGGCGTGATGGTTACCCGGGACAATTCGGCACCGGGCGCATCGGCCGGAAGCATCCGCGTACGTGGTATCACGACCATCGGCACGTCTGACCCGCTCATTATCGTAGATGGCGTTCAGGTCAGCAGCATGGACTACGTGAACCCCTCCGACGTACAGAGCATCTCCGTCCTGAAGGATGCCGCCGCCGCTTCCATCTATGGTTCAAAGGCCGCCGCAGGCGTCATCCTCATCACTACCAAGCGAGGCGAACAGTCGGCCATGAGTCTCACCTACACCGGCGAGTACGGCCTGGAGATTCCCACGGCCGAACCCGATATGGTGGGCGTGACCCGTTTCCTGGAAATGTCCAATGAACTGCTGTACAACGACAACAACTCTGCCGGATTCTTCCAGCTCTATTCAGCCGATCAGGTCAAGAACTGGGTCAAGAACAATGCGACGGATCCCAATCACTATCCCATCACCGACTGGCGCGGTCTGATGATGAAGGACTATGCCCCCCGGACGACCCACCAGTTGTCGGTCTCGGGCGGTAACGAATCGGTCCGCACCAAGGTCTCTCTCTCCTATGACGAAGTGGATGGTCTGTATGAAGGCCGCGGTTTCCAGCGCTATATGCTGCGTACCAACAACGATTTCACCATCATCAAGGACAAGCTCTTCGCCTCGCTGGACATCAATGTCCGCCGCGGAAAGAACCGCACAACCGTGTATAGTCCGTTCAGCGACATGCGCAAGACCCCTGCCGTGTATGCCGCCGTCTGGGATGACGGCCGTATCGCCGAAGGCAAGTCGGGCGCCAATCCCTATGGCCTGCTGCTGCACGGTGGCAACAACACCTCCTGGAGCACCCAGTTGGGTGGCAAGGGCACCATTGAATTCAAACCCATCAAGGACCTGAGCATCCAGGCGGTCGTCTCGCCTTTCATCAACTACACCAAGAGCAAGCAGTTCAAGAATGCCGTCTATTATACGCTGATGGATGATCCCGATGCTTTCGGCGGATGGCTGGAAGGGGGCGGCTCTTCCTACGCCACCAATAAGTTAAGCGAGACCCGCAACGACAATTACAACGTCACGTCACAGCTCCTGGTCAACTACAATCACACGTTCGGGACCAAGCACCACTTCAGCGCCATGGCCGGCTTTGAGAATTACGTGATGATGAGCGAATCCCTCACGGCCGCCCGTGACCAGTATGAGTTGATCCAGTATCCTTACCTGAACGTGGGTCCCGAGGATTATATGGAGAACTCTGGCAGCGGCAGCGAATACACCTCCAACTCTTTCTTCGGCCGCGTCATGTATGATTATGCCGACCGCTATCTTTTCCAGGCCAATGTGCGTCACGACGGCTCTTCCCGTTTCGCCCGGAAATACCGCTGGGGAACTTTCCCGTCCGTATCGGCCGGCTGGGTCCTGAGCGAGGAATCCTTCATGCAGCCTCTCAAGCCCGTCCTGTCTTTCCTCAAGTTCCGGGTCAGCTGGGGCATGCTGGGCAACGAGCGCATCGGCGACAACTATTTCCCTTACCTGGCCCTGATGAGCTTCGGTGACGCGCTCTTCTACAAGGATGGCGATGTGAACTCGGGAAAGACGGCTTCACAGCGTGGTCTGGCCGTGGAGGACATTACTTGGGAGACCACCACGTCCCTTGACCTCGGTTTTGACGCCACTTTTTTCCAGGACCGCCTCTCCATGGGCTTCGATTGGTACACCAAGTCCACTGACGGCATGCTCCTTTCCATCGAGATTCCCTGGGCGATGGGTTACAGCAATCCCCGCACCAATGCCGGCCGCATGAGCACCCGCGGCTGGGATCTGGAACTGGGCTGGCACGACCGGGCCGGCGACTTTGCCTACAGCATCAATGCCAACGTGTCCGACTTCCTGTCCCGGATGGATTATCTCAACGACGCCGACATCATCGGCAGCAGCACCATCCAGCGGGCCGGTGAATACTACAACGCCTATTACGGCTATCAGAGCGATGGTCTCTTCCTGACCCAGGACGACGTGGTCAATTCTGCCAAGCTGAACAGCACGGTGGCGGTGGGCGATGTCAAGTACAAGGACATCTCTGGCCCCGACGGCGTCCCCGACGGCAAGATCTCTCCGGAGTACGACCGGGTGGTGCTGGGCAACCAGCTGCCCCGCTTCCAGTACGGCGGCACGGTGAACCTTTCCTGGAGGAACATCGACTTCTCCATGGCCTTCCAGGGAATCGGCATGAAGAACTCCTATCTCGGCTCCGCCATGGTACAGCCGCTCCGCGACAACTATGGCAACATCCCCGCCATCATCGACGGCAAGTACTGGAGCCCTTTCAATACCGCCGAGGAGAATGCGGCTGCGGTATATCCGCGCCTGACCAAGGTGGGAATCTCCAACAACTATGCAATTTCCGACTACTGGATGTTCAACGGCGCGTATTTCCGCCTGAAGAACGTCACGTTGGGCTTCACCCTTCCCGAAAAGTGGGTTGACGCGGTCTCCCTGAAGCGGGTGCGCATCTATGCCAGCGCCTCCGACCTTTTCTCTCTCAGCCATTATCCTCAGGGCTGGGATCCCGAGATGGGGTACACCTCATATCCCATCACCACCACGGTGCTTGCCGGCGTCTCCATCAAATTCTAATACCATGCAATCATGAAAAAAGCTATCATCATACTCTCCGCAGCGCTTACGCTCGCTTCCTGCGTGTCCATGGACATGACTCCCCTCAGTCAGGGAAACAGCGACTCTTGGTATACCACTGAGATTGAACTGAACATGGCGGTGAACGAATTCTACGTGCTGGGTTACTGGGACTACCTCATTGCCCAGGAGCAGTGGTCCGACAACTTCACCTATCGCAACACCAACCGCAACGCCATCCTGGAAGGGACCGTGAACGGACAGTCCTATGACGCCTACACCATCTGGCAGCAGGCCTACAAGCTCATCGCCCGTGCGAACTCCCTCCTGGACAAGATCGACCGCGCCCGGGAAGCCGGCATGGCCGAGGACCAAGTGATGCGCTACGAAGGCGAGGCCTATTTCGCCCGCGCATGCAAGTACGGCGACCTCGTCACCTTCTTCGGAGACGTTCCCTACATAGCCCATTACCAGACGATCCAGGAAGCCGAGCAGAACGGCCGCATGCCCAAGGACGAGGTCATTTCCCGGATGTACGAGGACTTCGACAAGGCCATCGAGCGCCTGCCTGTCGACTGGGGGATGTCCGCCGTGCACTTCACCAAGGGTGCCGCCTATGCGATGAAGGCCCGTTACGCCCTCTATGCCGGGGACTGGGCCGTCGCCGCCGAGGCCGCCGACAACTGCATCAAGCTCAACAGATATGATCTGGAAGCCGATTATTCCAATATCTTCTGGCAGAATACGGGCCTGGTGAAAGAGAAGATCTTCGCCATTCCCCGGTCCATCGAAAGCAGCATGGTGTTGGACGTGTGGTATGTAAACAACTCCCTGCCCCGCAATGCCGGCGGTTATGCCTCGTATACTCCCTCCTGGGACCTGCTCGCCGCCTATCTGTGCGTGGACGGTCTGCCCATCGACGAGTCTCCGCTATTCGATAGCCTGCATCCTTTCATGAACCGGGATCCCCGCTGCGCCAAGACCATCGTGGAGTTCAACACCCAGCACTGCGGTTTCGAGTTCGATCCTTCTCCCGCCGCCACCCAAGTGATGAATTACAACACCGGGGCCATGCAGGCCAACCAGGACAGCCGTGCCGTAAACCAGTACGCCAGCTATAACGGTCTCCTGCTCAAGAAGGGAGTGGACGCCACCTGGACGGAGAATGGCAAGCAGGTCCAGTGCGACTACATCATCATGCGCTATGCCGACGTCCTCCTGATGTATGCCGAGGCCAAGATCGAACTGAACGAAATCGACGACACCGTCCGGGAAGCCATCAACCGGGTGCGCGCCCGCGCCTATGGCGTGAACCATGCGGCGACCAACCTGTATCCCGCGGTCACGGCGGCGGATCAGGCGACCCTCCGTAAGGCGGTCCGTCTGGAGCGCCGCGTCGAACTGGCCTTCGAAGGCCTTCGTTACCGCGACCTGATCCGCTGGCGCCTGGCCGAGAAGGCGCTCAACAAGTACAACTACATCAACCTGGCTCCGGCGGACTGCCTGGACAAGGTGGTGAACAAGGGCAAGTGGTTCTGGGGGCAGACTCCTCAGATCGACGAGGACGGCATGGCCGATTTCGCTCCGCTGAAGGAAGCCGGCCTGTGTGAGGAAGGCGCCAAGCGCAATTTCCCCGCCCGCCAGTACCTCCTGCCCATCCCGACGCACGATATCGAACTCTCCAACGACCATTTGAAGAACAACGAAGGCTATTGATACCATGAAAGCGATAACCAACCTTACCCTTGCGGTCCTGACGCTTCTGGCGGCCGGCGCCTGCAACAAACACCAGATCGACAACGAGAAGTCCAACTACAACGCCATCATGGAGATTTCGGCTTCGGCCCCTTCCGTGGTGTTGGACGAGGCCCGGCCCAACGAGGTGGCCCTCACCGTCTCCTGGACCCCTGCCTTCGATTATGGCAGCGATTTCATCATGACCTACGAGTATTCCATGGACGTCTCCGCTTCCAAGGCTTCTCCCATCAGCGAATACGAGGACGAAGGACGCTTCACCCGCAGCTATACCCACAAGGAACTGCAGGACATGCTGGTTGGCCATTTCGGCCAGCTGACCAGCACGGTGGTCCCGCTCAAGTTCAATGTGACCGCCAGTTACTCCGGCCCCCGCATCGTGATTCCCGACATGTCGTCGGTGGTGGTGACCGTCAAGACCTACGGCCCCAAGCAGTTTGCGGCTGACAAGGTGTTCATGGGCGGCACGGCGGTGGGGGCGACCCCGGTCGAACTGGCTCCCAGTCCCAAAAACGCAGCGCTTTATGTCTATAACGGCAACCTGGCGGCGGGCAAGCTGAATTTCCCCGTGATTTACGGCGAGGAGAACAACGTCATCGTCCCGGCTTCCGGACAGGATACGGCCGTGACCGGCGAGGCCCAGGCCGCTACCGCCAAGGATGCATCCGAGGCCGCCTACTGGCTCATTCCTTCGTCGGAGAGCTACCGCGTCACCTTGAATTTCAATACGAAGACGGTGACCGTGATTCCGTCGTCCCAGATTTTCGAGTCGGACGCCCTCTATCTGGCTGGCAGCTCGCTCGAGGAGGAGGTCCTTCTCCCGCCTACGGTGGAGAACTCCGCGGTTTACGCGTTCCACGGGGCTCTGAAGGCCGGCACATTATACATCCCGGTGGAGTTCGAGGAGGCCAGGACCCTGTCCATCGTCCCCGCTTCCGACAGCCATGAAATCACCGATGGTACGGCAGTCTCCTTCGGCCAGGCCCTGACCAGCCAGACTTCGGTCAAATACTGGAGCATCCCCTCCGACGGCATTTACCGGGTGGTGGTGGATACCGACGCCAAGACCATCGCCATCTACTCACCGGCGACCGACCCTCAGAACAAGGTGGTGAGCTTCAACAACACCGTGGCCGGAATCAATCCTTTCCAGCAGGAGGTTACCGAGCTGTGGATGTGGGGCGGATTCAATGCCATGGACAAGGATCCGGACCTGCTTGCGGGCTTCCAGCGCCAGTACACCCTCAAGCAGAGTCTTGCCAACCCGTACGTGTTCGTCTATTACGGGGAAGAGCTGCCCCGCAAGAGTGGGAACTACAACTCCAAGAACTCCGTCACAGGCGCCACTTCCGGCCCAGCCTGGCTCACTTTCCTGGTGACCAACATCCAGAACAATGTGTATGCCTACGGCTCTATGGCCGAAGCCAAGCGCAATAGCTACACCGGAACCGTCGAGCCCGCCCTGGGCGATGTCTCGGAAATCCGGGGAGGCCAGGGAGACAACCGCTACGCCTACTTTGTCATTCCGGAAGGCGCCAATTATGTGGAAGTGAACATTGACGCGATGACCGTCGTGTTCGATAAACGCTAGTGCCGATGAATCCGCAAGCGATCAGTTTTGGGTCCCGTTCCATTGCCGCCATACTCTTGATGGCGGCAATGGTCGCGGCCTGTAAAGAGCCGGCGGAAGGACCGGGCGGGGATTCCCGGCCACAGGAGACGACTTACGCCACCGTCAGCATCGTCCCGGACCGGGAGACCATGTACCGCAATCCCTTCAGTGGCTGGGTCATCTATTCCGGCCTGGGAGACGGGTTGTCGGACAATTTCTGGCAGGAATACGACAACATGGACTCGGCTGTGGGAAAGGTGAAAGTGAGCGACTATGCCAACGCGCTGCTGATCCGTTCGAACTGGTCGCAGGCCGAGCCGGAAGAAGGTCTCTACTTCTGGGACGAAGCCTGCAATACCAAGCCGGCCCGGCGCTTCCGGATGCTGCGGGACGGCGCCCGCGCCCGCGGTCTCAAACTCATTTTCCAGCTCCGGACCGACAGCCGGGACCTGCATGAGAACGCCTGCCCGGATTATGTCCGCGCCAAGGGCGCCAAGGGCTTCGAGTCCACGACGGGATCGGCCAAGGTCTGGACGCCCTACCCGGACGACCCTGTCTTCCAGCAGTGCTACGAGAAATTCCTCCGGGCTTTCGCCAAGGAGTTCAACAATCCCGATGAAGTGGATTGGATGGGCTCCTGGGGCATTGGCAAGTGGGGTGAGTATCACTCCTGTATCTACTCCACGGGAGACGAGACCCCCCGCGAACCGGTCTTCGACTATTTCTCGGACCTGTTCCTGGAAATCTTCGACAAGGTGCCGGTGTGCATCAATTTCCACAAGGCCATCGGTACCGGGAGCGGGGACAAGACCGATCCGGACAGCCAGCGGCTTGTTCAGAAAGGCATCGACAAGGGTTTGTGCCTCACGAGCGGAGCCTTCGGCATGCATGGTTACTACGGTTCGTGGGAAAAGGGATTCATCCATACGCAGAAATGGAAAGTCCCCATCCATGCCGAGGGTGGATGGGTGAGGGCCTCCCATTCCATGTCCGCCATCAACAATGACGGATACAAAGACTGGGCGGAGGTGCGCCGGGGCGAGTTTGACGACGCCCGGGACGCTTGTGCCAATACCATGGATTTCCGCTACAATGCCAATATCGGGATGGGCGAGACCTGGTCCTGGTTCAACGAGGCTTACGACCTGGTGCTGGAAGCCATCCGCACCCAGTTCTATCGCCTGTATCCGGACCGGATTGTCCTGCCGGAGAAGGTGACGGCTGGCAGCACCGCCAAGATCGAGCATCGCTGGGTCAACTTGGGCTGGGCCTACTGTCCCACCAATATCAAACCTTTCAAGGACCGTTTCCGCTTGGGGTTCGGTCTCCTGGATCCTTCCACGGGAAAACCGGTGCACATCTTCTATGACAATGCGGCCAAGCCCTGCGACTGGACCTATGGAACGCCGAAGTCATATACGTTTTCGCCCACCCTATCCGGGGTGAAGGCGGGCCGGTATGAATGGGGTGTCGCTATCCTGGACCTGTCCCGGAGCACCCCTGTGCCCGGAATTCAAATTGCCGCCAAGCGGGAAAAGACTGCCGACGGCTGGATGAAACTGTCAGAAGTTACCGTCGAATGAAAAAAACAGCCATCATGATGCTAATCCTGTGCCTGGCCGCGCAAAACGTCCGGGCACAGGTGGTCATTTCCGAGGCTCATAAACAGCGGGCCGCCTCCTTGGTAAACCAGATGACCCTGGACGAGAAAATTGATTTCATCGCCGGAGCCCGGTCCTTCTATACCCACGCCGTTCCCCGGTTGGGTATCCCGGAAATCAGGATGGCCGACGGCCCTCAGGGCATTCGGAACAACACCGTGAGCACCCTGTTCCCCTGCGGAATTCTGACGGCGTCCACCTGGAACCGGGACCTTGCGCGCAAACTGGGACACGCTTTGGGTCAGGATGCGCGAGCCCGCGGGGTGAGCATCCTGCTGGGCCCTGGCGTGAATATTTACCGGGCGCCGCTTTGCGGTCGCAATTACGAATACTTTGGTGAGGATCCTTACCTGGCTGGTGAAACCGCCGTGCAATACATCCTGGGCGTGCAGGAGGAAGGGGTCATGGCCACGGTAAAGCATTTCGCGGCCAACAACCAGGAGCGTTCCCGCCATCGCATGAGTTCCGATGTGGACGAACGAACCCTCCATGAAATCTATTTCCCGGCGTTCCGGAAGGCCGTGCAGGAAGCGGGCGTTGGCGCCGTTATGGACAGTTACAATCTGGTGAACAGTGTCCATTCGACCGAGAATGCCTGGCTGAACAAGACGGTCCTGCGCGGGCAGTGGGGATTCGACGGGCTGATCATGTCCGATTGGACGTCGGTTTACAGCACATATGGTGCCTTGATGGGGGGAATGGACCTGGAATGTCCGCGGGGAGTCTATTTCACCCGCGAACGCGTGAAACCTCTGCTGGAGAACGGCGTCGTGAGCGAGAAGGTCCTGGACGAAAAGGCGCAGCACATCCTGCAGACGTTCATCGCCTTCGGTTTCCTGGATACGCCCCGCCAGGACGAGCGCATTCCGGAGGATAACCCTGTATCCCGCCAGACGGCGCTGGATATCGCCCGGGAGGGAGTGGTGCTGCTCAAGAACGAGGGAGTCCTTCCCTTCGGCAAGAAGTCCAGGCTGTTGGTGCTGGGCCCCAATGCCGGCAGTATTCCTACCGGAGGTGGCAGCGGTTTTGTGACGCCTTTTTCCACGGTATCGGTGGAAGAGGGACTCCGTCAATCCAGAGCCGTCCGCAGTGTGGTGTATCTTTCGGAAGACGAACTCTACCGGACCATCCTGCCGGAAATCAGCCTGGAAGGCCAGCGTGGCTTCAGGGCCACTTATTATAGGGGAGAAAGGCTGGAAGGCGAACCCGTCATGACGCTCGCTGAAGCCGATCCCAGCCATCGCTGGCAGTACGGGTCTCCCACGCCGGAGCTTCCCAATGACGGATTCTCCGTGCGTTGGGAGGGCGATTATACGGCTTCGGCCGACGGCCTGCTCCGTTTCGTGGTCTCCGGTGACGACGGGTATCGGATGACCGTGGACGGAAAAAACATGGGTGGAGACTGGGGCAATCATTCCCTGAGCTCCCGCACCATCTTCGTGCCGGTGTCGGAAGGTGTCACCTATCGGCTCTGCTTCGAGTTCTTCGAGCATGCGGGTGAGGCTACCGTAGGCTTCGAGGCGGGTATGCTGGATGAAACCCGCCTGGCGGAGGCGCTCTCGGATGTCACGGATGTCGTGTATTGCGGCGGTTTCAACAGCGACATCGAAGGAGAAGGATTCGACCGCCCCTTCGAGCTGCCCGGCGCCCAGCTCGACATGATAGCACGCCTCTCCGGCAAGCGTCTTACCGTGGTGGTGAACGCGGGCGGCGCCGTGGAATTCAAGTCCTGGAGCGACCATGCGGGAGCCATCCTCCTGGCCTGGTATCCGGGACAGGAAGGGGGGACGGCCCTGGCCGAGATCCTGACCGGTCGTCTGTCTCCCAGCGGCAAACTCCCGATTTCCATCGAGGAAAAATGGGAGGACAATCCCGTGTCCGTCAGCTATTTCAACCCGGACGGAACCAACCGGACGACCTATTCGGAGGGCATCTTCGTGGGCTACCGCGGCTATGACCGCAGCGGTGTCCGCCCGTTATATCCTTTCGGATATGGCCTCAGTTACAGCAGTTTCCGCTATTCCAACCTGCAGCTTCGCAAGGCCGGATCCGGGGTGGAAGTCTCTTTCGATGTCACCAATACCGGAAAATGCGATGCCATGGAGTGCGCCCAAGTCTATGTGCGCGACGTGGAATCCTCCGTCGTCCGACCCGAGAAAGAATTGAAAGGTTTTGAGAAGAAACTCATCCGCAAAGGTGCCACGGAGCGTTTCCGTGTGCTGCTTGATGCCGACGCCTTCTCTTTTTATGATATCGACACACATGCTTTCCGCTTGGAAAGTGGTATATTTGAAATCCTGGCCGGCGGCTCGTCCGCCAGCCTTCCGCTATCCGCAACGATCGAATTATGAAAAAGATACTAACCCTGGCGTTTTTTTCCGTCTGGGCCTGGAGCCTGGGCGCCGCCAGCCTTTTCGTCGAATGTGAATCCTTCGAGGACAAGGGGGGCTGGGTCCTGGACCAGCAGTTCATGGACCAGATGGGATCCCCTTATCTGCTGGCTCACGGCATGGGTGTTCCCGTGGCCGATGCCCAGACGACACTGGCCATTCCGGAGAGCGGCACCTGGCATGTCTGGGTCCGCACGTACAACTGGACCGCGCCCTGGACCACCCTGCCCGGCCCCGGTCGATTCCAGGTAAAGATAGGAGGCAAGACCCTGAAGACCGAACTGGGCTGCCGCGGGAACGAGTGGGAGTGGCAGTATGCCGGTTCCGTGAAGCTCAAGGCCGGAAAGGGTACGATGGCCCTGCACGATCTGAGCGGTTTTGACGGCCGCTGCGATGCCGTCTATCTAAGTACGGAAAATGTGGCGCCCTCCGCTACGATGGAATTCCGTCGCCGCATGCTGGGCCTTCCGGACGAGCCGTCCGTCCGGGCGTCATACGACTTGGTCGTCGCAGGAGGCGGCATTTCCGGCATGTGTGCGGCCGTAGCCGCCGCACGGCAGGGACTCCGGGTGGCGCTGGTGAACGACCGGCCCGTGCTTGGCGGGAACAACAGCGCCGAGGTCCGCGTACACTTGGGCGGAACCATCGAGGTGGGCCCTTATCCTGCCCTGGGCCGTATGCAGCGGGAGTTCGGCCATTCAAAAGGAGGGAATGCCCAGCCGGCGTCCAATTATGAAGACGGAAAGAAGCAGGACTGGATCGAGTCCGAACCCAACATCACGCTGTATGCATCCAGCCGCGTGACCGCTGTCCGCATGGCCGCTCCCGGAAAGATCGCAGCCTTGGTGATCGCCAATATTGAAACGGCCCGAGAGACTTTGCTGGAGGCGCCGCTTTTTGCCGATTGCACAGGCGATGGCGCAGTGGGCTTCATGGCTGGGGCCGACTATCGTTACGGGCGGGAGAGCAAGGAGGAATACGGGGAGTCGATGGCCCCGGACGAGCCCGACAGGACCGTGATGGGCGCTTCCGTCCAATGGTACAGCCGGGAGACGGCAGGTAAGTCGGCGTTCCCTGAATTCAATTACGGGCTTTCTTTCCATGACGACAGCGCGCAGAAAGTGACCATGGGTGAATGGACCTGGGAAACAGGCATGCAGCACGACATGGTTGCAGAGTTCGAGTACATCCGGGACTATGGCCTGATGGTCATCTATTCCAATTGGAGCTGGCTCAAGAACCATATGGGCCTATACCCTGACCGTGCGTTGGAATGGGTGGCCTACATCTCCGGAAAGCGGGAGTCGCGCCGCCTGCTGGGCGACTACGTATTCAAGCAGGATGACATCGACAAGGGGGTTTTCCACGAGGATGCCACATTCGCCACGACTTGGAGCATCGACCTGCATTTTGCCGATCCGGAGAACAGCGAACACTTCCCGGGCGAAGAATTCAAGACGCGGACGGTCCATAACCGCATTTATCCCGCGGCCGTCCCGTACCGCTGCCTGTATTCCCGCAATGTGGACAATCTGTTCATGGCCGGCCGCAACATTTCGGTCACCCACGTGGCGCTCGGAACCACCCGGGTCATGCGCACCTGCGGCATGGCCGGCGAGGTGGTCGGCCTGGCCGCTTCCGTGTGCCATGCGCATGATGCATTGCCCCGGGCCGTCTATCAGAAGTATCTGCCGCAACTGCAGGAACTCATGCGTAGGGGAGCGGCCGTCGAGGGCCCTCTGCCGGACAACCAACGTTTCAATGAACAGCCGTCACTCCCGGCGCCCAAAGCCTTGAAATCCGAATGAGAAAACTGCTGATTCCCGTCGCCCTGCTCCTTTGCCTGAGCGCACAAAGCCAGCCCTATGCCCGCCTGGAAGGGGATACGCTGATTCTGGGCAACAACCTCATGGAGCGCCGCTTCGCCTGGAATGGCGGGGCGGTTTCCACCCTTTCCCTAACCGACAGGATCACCGGCGTAGTACGCGCCGCAGCCGGTCGTCAGCCCGACTTCGTGCTGACTTCGGGCGACGTCGCGGGCGGGAGGTTCGAGATGGAGACGGTCCCGGGAACGGCCCTCCGGCCGGAACATCTGCTGGTCCGCATCCACTACTCGCAGGGCTCTGTGGAAGTGCGCCGGGAATACAGGATTTTCGAGGATGTTCCGGCCATCGGCTGCGACACCTATCTCCGGGGAGCCTTCCTGGGGAAACTGACCGGGGACACCGACAGCGACGCCGACCGCAAGAATATCGAATCGACGGCCGATATGGCCACCAAGGCTGTGGATGGGGCGACCCTGGAGCGGGTGGCGATTCCCGGTGAGCACTGGCGCTGCACCGCGGTGGAGTTCCGCGATGTGACGGATTGGAACAACACGCTGGTCTTTGAAGACCGTTTCATCCCTTACCGGAAATTGGGCTATCGGGGTAATCTCCTCTTTGCCCAGGATCGGGCGGGCGGTTTTTTCCTCCTGAAGGAAGCACCTTGTTCCAATGTGCAGCTCCATTATGGCGGGAATGACTTCTACGCAGACCACGAAGGGTTCAGCGTGACGGGAATCGGCATCGAATCGGCGGACATCCGTCCGGACCGGTGGACCCGGCTTTATGGCTGTGTGCTGGGCGTTTACGGACCCTCCCGGAGCGCTGGCCTGCTGGCCCTCCGGGCCTGGCAGAATACCGTCCGCGCCAGCGAGGATATGATCATGATGAATACCTGGGGAGACAGGAGTCAGGATTCCAAGGTCAATGAAAGCTTTTGCCTGGCAGAACTGGAACGCGCCGCCCGCCTGGGGATGACGGTGTTCCAGATCGACGATGGCTGGCAAAGCGGGAAGAGCCCCAACTCCATCCTGGCCAAGGGCTCTTTCCGGAACATCTGGGACAATCCCGACTACTGGACGCCGGACCCCGTGAAATATCCCCGCGGGCTGGCTCCCGTGGCGGACCGCGCCCGGGAATTGGGCCTGGAACTGGGCCTTTGGTTCAACCCCAGCATCCAGGACAGCTTTGCCGACTGGGAGAAGGATGCCGCCGCCATCCTTGGACTCTGGCGGGAATATGGAATCCGCATTTTCAAGATCGACGGATTGCAGATTCCCGACAAGAAGGCCGAGGAGAACCTGCGCCGGCTCTTCGACCGTGTACGGTCGGAGAGCGGGGGCGCCGTGGTATTCAACCTGGACGCCACGGCTGGACGCCGGGCTGGTTACCATTACTTTACCGAGTACGGCAATGTCTTTCTGGAAAACCGCTACACGGACTGGGGAAACTACTACCCCTATCAGACGCTTCGCAATCTGTGGATGCTTTCGCGCTATGTCCCCGCCCAGCGGTTGCAGATCGAATTCCTGAACAAATGGCGGAATGCCGACAAATACCCCGCCGGAGACCCCCTTGCGCCGGAGAACTACCGCTTTGACTACCTGGCGGCCATCGGATTTGCCGCTCAGCCGCTGGCCTGGATGGAAGCGTCCAACCTGCCCGAGGAGGCCTTCGAGACAGCCGCGCTCCTCCGGCGTTACCGGGAAATCATGGGTGAACTCCACGCCGGAATCATCCTTCCCATCGGAGAAGAGCCGTCCGGTTATGGCTGGACCGGATTCCAATCCATCCTGGACGGGAAGGAGGGTTATCTGCTGGTGTTCCGGGAGAGGCATCCGTCGTCGAAAGGATGCTTGGAGACACATCTTCCGCCCGGTCGGAATGTGACGCTCCGTCCTGTCGTGGGCGCAGGCCGGCCCACCCGCGTGAAGACCGATGCGGACGGCCGCATCGCCGTCGAACTCAAGGAAGAGAATTCTTTTGCCCTTTACAAATATACGCTGTTATGAGGAAGAAACTGCTTTTGATGGTGTTGGGGGGTGTGCTGGTCCTGCCGCTTTCCGGCCAGTCCGTGGAAGGTGCCTCCGGGCAAGTTCTCCGGCCGTCCCGTCATCTGACGGGGAATGCCTATGCCCGCGGGGGACAGTCCCTGGACGGGGAATGGATGGCGATCGTGGACCAGTATGACACGGGTCTGGACAAGAAGATGTACCTGGACCGCAAGCCGGAAGGGAAGACCGACTTCGTGGAATTCTCCTACGAAGGAGCCAAAAGGCTGGTGGTGCCCGGCGATTGGAATCATCAGGATCCTGAACTGCAGCGCTATGAAGGGACGGTCTGGTATGCCAGACATTTCCAGGCCGCCCGGGAGGAAGGCCGCCGCCGCATCCTGTATTTCGCCGGAGTAAGCCTGCGTTGTGACGTCTGGCTCAATGGGCGGATGGTCGTGTCTCACGAGGGTTCTTTCACGCCTTTTGAGGCGGATGTTACCGATCTGCTCCAGGACGGCGACAACTTCTTGGCCGTGCGGGTCGACAACAAGCGTCGCTCCGACGCCATTCCTGCGATGTCCTTCGATTGGTGGAACTATGGAGGCATCACCCGCGAAGTGATGCTGCTCGATGTCCCGGAAAACCACATCGCCGGTTATTTCATCCGCCTGCAGGATGGCAGCGACGACCAGATCGTGGCCGATGTGCGCCTTTCGAAGGCCCTGGAGGGGCAGGAAGTAATCCTTTCCATTCCGGAACTGAAACTCAAGGGCAAGGCGCTTACCGATGCGGACGGTTGTGCCCGTCTGGTCATGAAGGCCCGCCGGTTGCGCCTGTGGGAGCCGCTCAACCCCAAACTGTACCAGGTGGAGTTGACCTCCGCCCGGGACCGGGTGGAGGAGCGGATCGGATTCCGCCGGATGGCCGTCGAGGGGACCAAGATCCTGGTCAACGGAGCGGAGACCTTCCTGCGATGTGTCTCCTTCCATGAAGAAATCCCCATGCAGAAACGGCGGGCCGTCTCCGAGGCCGATGCGCGCCTGTTGGTGGATGCCGCGGTGGATTTGGGCTGCAATGCGATCCGGCTGGCACATTATCCCCAGAGCGAGCGGATCGTGCGATATGCCGAAGAAAAAGGTCTGCTGATCTGGGAGGAGATTCCGCTGTGGCAAGGCATCGACTTCTCCAATGCGGACACGTACCGGAAAGCGGAGACCTATCTCTGGGAGATGATCGAGCGGGACCGAAACCGCTGCGCCATCGGCTTCTGGAGCATTTCCAACGAAACCCGTCCCGCCCCGGACCGGGACGCTTTCCTGAGCCGGCTGCTCGATTATGGGCGTTCCCTGGATGGCTCCAGGTTGTTCACGTCGGCCTTCGATGTGGCCCATTTTGATGCGGCCGCCGACAGCTTCGTCATGCAGGACGGTTTTGCGGGGAAACTGGACCTGGTCGGTATCAACAAATACATGGGATGGTATGCCGCCTGGCCCAAACCCGCGTCGCAGATTCGCTGGAATGTGTTTGTGGACAAGCCGCTGGTAATCAGTGAGTTCGGCTGCGAGGCCCTGGATGGGCGGCACGGAAATGCCGACGTGGCCAGTTCATGGAGCGAAGATTATCAGGCGGCGCTGTACCATGACAACCTGACCATGTTTGCCGGCATACCCAATCTGGCTGGCGTTTCTCCCTGGGTGCTCTTCGACTTCCTGAGTCCTTATCGGCAGCATCCGGCCAACCAGCAGTTTTTCAACCGCAAAGGCCTGTTGTCCGACCACGGCACCAAGAAAAAGGCCTGGTATGTGATGGAGGCCTATTATAAGGGAAGGCCGGACACGGGGCGGCCGAGATATCTGGACGCATCGGCGCCTGAAGATGTGCGTGTGGAGGATCTCCTTTCCCGCATGACCATCCATGAGAAGGTGTTGCAGCTGAACCAGTATACACTGGGACGGAACAACAATGTGAACAATATCGGGGAAGCCGTGCAGGAGATTCCGGCCGAAATCGGTTCCCTCATTTATTTCGACGCAGACCCCACGCTGCGGAATGCCATGCAGAAAAAGGCCGTGGAGCAGTCCCGGCTTGGGATTCCCATCCTCTTTGGCTATGACGACATCCACGGTTTCAAGACCCTGTACCAGATTTCGCTGGGTCAGGCCTGCTCGTGGAATCCGGCACTGGTCGAGCGGATGTGCGCCCATTCGGCCCGGGAAGCCCGACGCAGCGGGGTGGATTGGACCTTCTCACCGATGATCGATGTGGCCCGCGACCCGCGCTGGGGCCGCATGTCGGAAGGGTATGGGGAAGATCCTTATGCCAACGGGATTTTTGGGGCGGCTTCCGTCCGTGGTTACCAAGGCGCGGGTCTCCGCAGCCAGGATGCGGTCGCCGCATGCCTCAAGCACTATGTGGGATATGGCGCCTCCGAGGCGGGTCGGGATTATGTCTATACCGAGATTTCCCGTCCCACGCTGTGGAACGTGTATCTGCCGCCCTACCGGATGAGCCTGGAGGCGGGAGCCGTCTCGCTCATGAGCTCTTTCAACGACATCAGCGGCGTGCCCGGGTCGGCCAACCGGTATACGCTCACGGAGATTTTGCGTGACACATGGGGTTTCGACGGACTGATGGTGTCGGACTGGGACGCCGTGAGGCAGCTTGTCAATCAGGGTTACTGCAAGGATTTGCGGACGGCCAGCGCCACCGCGATCAAGGCCGGCGTCGACATGGACATGATGTCACACGGATATGACACGTTCTTGGAAGAGCTGGTCGAAAGCGGAGAAATCCCGGGCAGCGTGTTGGACGAAGCCGTGAGGCGTGTGCTTCGGGTCAAGTTCCGCCTGGGCCTGTTCGAGCATCCCTATACCCCTGAAAGCCAGCCCCAAGAGCGATTCTTCCTTCCCGAAGCGATGCAGACGGCCGGTGAACTGGCTGCCGAATCCATGGTCCTGCTGAAGAACAGCGGTGTCCTACCGTTGCGAGGAGTAGCCCGGATTGCCGTCGTGGGCCCGTTGGCCAAGAATCCTTCCGATCTGCGCGGCAATTGGCATGCCCATACCCAGCCGGAGGATGTGGATGTTTTCCTGGACGGAATCGTCCGCGAATTTCCGGAAGCCCTGGTACGCTATGCGCAAGGATGTGACGTCCCGGCCGAATTCCGGGACGGGTTTGACGAAGCGGTCGCCTTGGCCCGGGATAGCGACGTGGTCATTTACTGCATGGGCGAGCAGCAGAACTGGAGCGGAGAAAACGCTTCCCGCTCATCCATTGCGCTTCCGGTGGGTCAGGAAGCTTTGTTGGAGGCCCTGAAGGCGACCGGAAAACCTGTCGTGGTGACGTTGACCAACGGCCGCGCCCTGGAAATCCCTCGCGTGGACGAGTGGGCCGATGCCATCGTGGAGACCTGGCAGCCAGGTGTCAATGGCGCCTCTGCCTTGGCCGGCATCCTGAGCGGGCGCATCAATCCTTCGGGTAAACTGTCCGTCACGTTTCCTTGGACAGCAGGCCAGATTCCCATCTATTACGGCCGGCACAAGTCCGGTCGGCGCGGATCCCAGGGCGTGTACAAAGACATTACCTCCGATCCCCTGTATGCTTTTGGGCACGGGCTCAGCTATACGCAATATGTCTATGGCGAACCTCATGTCGTGGGCACGGCGTCCCTCTCCCGGCCTTTTACGGTGGAGGTGGACGTACGCAATGCCGGAGAGGTGGATGGCAAGGAAGCCGTGCTGTGGTTCGTGTCCGATCCCTATTGCTCTGTCCTTACCCGGCCGGAACGTGAGCTGAAATACTTCGAGAAGAAGCCGATTGCCGCCGGCGCTGTGGAGACGTTCCGTTTCGAGGTCGATCCTGCCCGTGACCTGGGTTATCTGGATGCGCAGGGACGCTATTTCGTCGAGCCGGGAGAATTCCACATCCTGGTGGGAGACAAGGATCTCAAACTGGATTTGCGATGAGAAAGATCCTCTGCCTCCTGCTTCTTCTGCCTGTATCCCTCTTTGCTCAACGGAGCGAAGTGCTGCTGGATACGGGGTGGGAATTCCATCAGGGAGACGGAACGGCCCGCTGGAAAAAAGTGACCGTCCCGCACGACTGGGCCATCTATGGCCCCTTCGACCGCGAGAACGACCTTCAGAACGTGGCCGTGACGCAGAACATGGAAAACAAGGCATCGCTTAAGACCGGGCGCACCGGCGGCCTTCCCTGGGTGGGCGTCGGCTGGTATCGGCGCAAACTGAACATTCCTGCCGGAAAACGGGCGACGTTGGTCTTCGACGGGGCCATGAGCGAGGCGCGCGTGTCCGTGAACGGAGAAGAAGTCTGTTACTGGCCTTACGGTTACAACTCTTTCCATGTGGACATCACTCCTTTTGTGCACCCGGGCATAAACGAACTCCGGGTCCGGCTGGAGAATCTTCCCCAGTCCTCTCGCTGGTATCCAGGCGCGGGACTGTACCGGAATGTCCATCTGATTCTTACGGATGAGGTCCATGTGCCGGTCTGGGGAACCTATGTGACGACGCCAGATGTACAGGAAGACAGGGCCCTGGTGCGGTTGGAGACTCGAATCGAACAGGGATACGGCGCGCTGCTGGAAACAGAAATCCTCGATCCCGGCGGGGCCGTGGCGGCCTCTCTTTCCTCCGTGGTGTCCGGGGCGGAGACGATACAGGAGTTTACCGTTCCCTCTCCCAGCCTGTGGTCGCCGGAGACGCCGTCCCTGTACAAGGCCGTCTCCCGTGTGATTCTCGGGGGGCGGGAAGTGGACCGCTATGAGACAGTCTTCGGCATCCGCCAGACCGCTTTCGTCCCCGGGCGCGGATTTCTGTTGAATGGCCGCCCCAGAAAGTTTCAGGGCGTCTGCAACCATCACGATCTGGGTCCGCTGGGGGCGGCGGTGAACGAATCGGCTCTCCGGCATCAGATGGCGCAGCTCAAGGACATGGGCTGCGACGCCATCCGAACCGCCCATAATATGCCGGCGCCGGAACTGGTGCGTCTGTGCGACGAGATGGGCATGATGATGATGGTGGAGCCTTTCGACGAATGGGATGTGGCCAAGTGCGCCAACGGCTATCACCGCCACTTCGGCGAATGGGCAGAGAGAGACATGGTGAACATGCTGCACCAGTACCGCAACCATCCGTCGGTGGTGCTGTGGAGCATCGGCAATGAGGTCCCTTCCCAGTGTCATCCGGAGGGGTGGAAGGTGGCGGCGTTCCTGCAGGGAATCTGTCACCGGGAGGATCCTTCCCGGTTGGTGACTTGCGGTATGGACCAGGTTTCGTGTGTGTTGGAAAACGGTTTTGCGGCCACTGTGGACATTCCCGGGATCAATTACCGGACTTTCCGGTACAAGGAAGCCATGGAAGCGCTCCCGCAGGGTTTTATCCTGGGCAGCGAGACCGGGTCCACGGTGAGTTCCCGCGGTGTGTACAAACTACCCGCCGTGAAGCGGTTCAGCGTCAAGGATGACGATCACCAGTGCTCAGCCTACGATTTGGATGCCTGCTCCTGGTCCAATATTCCGGATGTGGATTTCGCCCTTGCCGAAGATTATCCCTGGACGCTGGGACAGTTCGTCTGGACCGGCTTCGATTATCTGGGCGAACCGAGTCCCTATGATGTGGATTCCTGGCCCAACCATAGTTCCATGTTCGGGATCATCGACCTGGCGTCGATTCCCAAGGATCGGTATTATCTTTTCCGCAGTGTCTGGAACCGGGCGGCACCCACGCTTCATATTCTGCCCCATTGGAACTGGTCTCCCGGGGACAGGGTCCCGGTTTTCGTCTATTCCAGCCACGAAGAGGCCGAACTGTTCGTCAACGGCCGCTCTTACGGGGTACGGCGCAAGGCCCGCCCCTCAGCGCCTGCGGAGGGGCTTCAGGATGAATGTCTGGAGGACCGTTACAGGTTGATGTGGCCGGATGTGGCATTTGAGGCCGGGACGTTGAAAGTCGTGGCTTATGACCATGGAGAGGCGGTGGATTCCGCTTGTGTGCGAACGGCCGGTAAGCCTCACCATCTGGCGCTTTCCACCCCCGTGCGGCATCTGGCGGCAGATGGGAAGGACTTGGCCTATGTGACGGTGAAAGTGGTGGACAAAGAAGGCAATCTATGCCCCATGGACGCTTCTCTTCTTCGTTTTAAAGTATGTGGCGCCGGGCGTTTTCGCGCTGCGGCCAACGGGGACCCCACGAGCCTCGACCTCTTCCATCGGCCTCGTATGCATGCTTTTGGCGGTCAGCTCACCGTCATCTTGCAGGCAGGCGACACTCCCGGCAACCTCCGGCTTGCCGTCCGCGGCCGCCATTTGAAGCACAGCACCTTATCGATTCCCGTCGAATAAAGATCTGGTGAGGGAGGGTAATCAGTCGAAACTTTCCAGCTGCACGCCGGGGTTTTCCTGCTTGGAGAGCGAGTAGTCCTTGACGCGGCGTCCCAGGCTGGTGAGGGCTTCCTTGATGGCTTCCTGGTCCGGCGAGGAGAACACGGCGTTGATTTCCTTGTCTCCGAACTTGATGCTGCTGGAGTTCAGGACTTCCAGGCAAACGAGCACGAGGACGGTGCAGATGCCGCTCAGCGCGTACATCCCGCAGCCCAGGGCCAGGCCCAGCGAACCGGTCACCCACAGGCCGGCGGCCGTGGTGAGGCCGGACACGTGGTTCTTGGTCTTCATGATGATGCCGCCGCCGAGGAAACCGAGGCCGCCCACCACGCCGGCCGCGACACGGGCCGCATCGAACCGGGGGGCGCCTTCGAAGCCGAACTGCGAAACGATCATGAACAGCGCGGAGCCCAGCGCGACAAGCACGTGCGTGCGCATGCCGGCGCCCTTGGCGCGGATTTCCCGCTCGTAGCCGATGATTGCGCCGACGAAGGCGGCCGCGAGCACGCGGATGGACAAATCAAGCAAAGGTGACATATCGGGTCGTATTTAATTCCGTTTCAGGTACAAAGATAGTTTTTTTTCGGACAGATTCTCAATTGTGCTCCTTGAACAAGTCCGATGGCGTGGCATTGAACTCCTTGGTGAAGCAGCGGGTGAAATACTTCGGGTCGTTGAAACCGACCTCATAGGCGATTTCGGAAATATTCATGTCTTTGTTCGTGCCGTTGCAGATCATCTCCTTCGCTACGTTCAGGCGGTAGGTCCGGATGAACTGCGCGGTGGTCATTCCGAGCGCGTTCTGGATCTTCTCGTTCAAGACGCTGCGATTCGTGTTCATTGCCTCGGCGAGCGTGTGGACGTCGAGGTCCGGATCCTTGTACACTTTCTGGATGGCCTCCAGAAGATTCGCGGAGAAATCGGTGTCTTTGTTGGACAAGGTGCTGGATAACAGCGTGTTGTGACTGGCAATCATCTCGTTCTGCTTTTGAAGGAGAGCGTTTTGCTCGGAGAGCTCCTCGGCCTTCCGTTCCAGTTCATCTTTCTTTTCTTTCAACTCTTTCGTCTGCCGATCCACCTCCTGCTGCAGCAGGTCTTTCTTCCGCTTGAGGGAGCGAGTATACCTGCGCATGAACAGGTATGCGAGGTAGGCGACGAGTAGCAGGACAAGCAGCCGGAACCACCAGCGGTTGTACAACACAGGTGTGACATTCAGGGTCTTTTCATCCTGGGACAGGACATTCCCGTTTTTGTCCACGGCCCGGATTTGGATCTGGTATTTCCCGCCGGGGATGTGCCCGTATTTAATGTGGGTATCGTTTTCAAAGACGGGCGTCCATGTCTTGTCCAGCGGCAGGATCCGGGTCTCGTAGTGGCGGTCCGTCCCCGGGGAGTAGGACAGGTCCGAGAATTTCAAGGTGAAATCGAGATCCATCTCCTCCTTGGTGATGGCGTCCGTGAACGAAAGGTTGTGGAAGACTCCTTTCGTCCAGTACCCGGAAATGACGACATCGGGTTCGTTTCCGTGTTCCGGCCGGACAAGGCTGGGGCGAAGGATGCTGAGCCCTTCTTTCTGGCCGAAGTAGATGGTCCCGTTGTTTCCTTTCACGACGCTGTTCTCGCAGAAGGCCATGGACTTCAGGCCGTCGCCCAAGCCGTAGCTGGTCATCTCCCCGGCCTGCGTGTCCAGGCGGGAAAGGCCGTTCTCGGTCGTGATCCACAGATAGGTTCCATCCAGCAGGAGGCCGGTGATCTGACTGTCTGCCAGCCCGTCTTCTTCTGAAAGGACCGTAATCTCCGGCTTCTCGGACAGGCAGTTGTCCACCCGGTACAGGCCATTTCCGTATGTCCCGGCCCAAAGGGTGTTGCCGTCCGGGACCAGGGACATGCAGACCGGCAGTTTCGCGACCTGCCGGGATTCCAGGGTTTTCAGGTCGATGGCGTCCAGGCCCTCGATGGTGCTCACCCAGAGCTTGTCCGAGGTGATGCAGGTTCCTAAGCAGGTGGTCGTCTCGCCGGGATATCTCGAGTAGGAGGATTTGTCCAGGTCGTAGATGTACAGCCCGTTGTGGGCGGAAACCCAGATGTAGTCGTTGACGGAATCATACGTCAATCCGAAAACGACGTCGATGCTCCGGGCCGCTTCCGACAGGTATCCCTCCGGGTTGTGGGGGACATCGGGGCCGGACAGGCCGATATAGTTCAGGCGTCCGGTCTCGGAGCCGAGCCAGATCCGGCCCCGCCCGTCCTCGCAGAAGGCCGTGACCTGGTTGTCGGCAAGCGCAGAGTTTTTCGTGTTGTAGTTGCGGAACAATAAGTCCTCCCCGACCTGTCGGCACAGTCCGTATCCTTTGGGCGCCACCCACAGGCCGCCCTTGCTGTCCAGGAACACCCGGACCGGCGTGGACGGAATGGGGGAGGAGGTACATTCTATGTGGGAAAGATTGGTGATGGGAAGCGGTTTCCGCTGAATGACGGCCAACCCTTCGGCTTCCAGCCCGACCCAGACCTGCCTGTCCCGGGTCACGATGCTCCGCACCAGATCTCCCGGAAGGAGGGTGTTCCCGTATTCATTGGGATGGGAGCTGTAGGTGTCGAATTGTTGGTCGGCGGCGTTGAAAATGCTGACGCCGCCCAGGGATCCAATCAGGATTTCTCCCTCCGGAGACAGGCAGAGGCCGGTAATTTCGTCGTTCGGGAGGGAGTGCCGGTCCGATTCGGAATGCAGGAAGCAGACATATTTCCCGGAGGTGACATTGACCCGGTACAGGCCTTTCAGGGTCCCGATCCAGACATCGTTCGCGGCGCGCAGATAGGCGGTTGCCTTGTTGTCCTCTCCGATGTCTACGCCCGGCAGGATTTCCGACAGGGACAGCCCTTTGTCCGCGATATGCCGGACCTTGAAGAAGCATCCGCCCAAGGAGATCCACGCGGAGCCGTCGTCATCCACGTCGTCGATCCGGGACATGAGGCTGGCGTTCGAGACGTCACAATGCAGGGAGTCGACCACGGCCCGGTTCCCCTGGTCGGCAAACGACACCCGGTACAAGACGTCGTCGGACACGAACCACAGCCCCCCGTTGGCGTCCCGGTTCACGTCTCCCGGAGAATGGGAAAGCCGCCACGCCCGGGACATTCCGGAGAGTGAATCCACCCAGGAAAGCGACTTCAGGTCCAGGATGTTCATCCCTCCAGCCGTGGGGACCCACAGGCGGCCGAAGCCGTCTTCGCTGCACTGGTTGACGAAGTCGTTGACGAACGCCGGATCCGTCTTCGCCGTGTACTTGATGAAGGAATCGCCGTCATACCGGACAAGTCCGCCTCCGAACGTGCTGATCCAGGCGTAGCCCTTGCTGTCGAAGTAGATTCTGTTGACATCCTGGTCCGGAAGTCCGTTTTGCCGGGTGAGCCGGTTGATGACGATGTAGTCTTCCGCAGCCGTTTGGGCCTGGAGCCTTCCCGGGGGAAGAATCAGGCATAAAAAAATTGTCAATAAAAAATCCACCCGCTTTTTTAAAATGTCTACCATATCATTTTTTTTGTCCACAAGACCCACCGCAAAGATGCTTAATTTTGCAAAAACGAGCAAGACTAACCGAGAAAAAACAACATCAACACTTCTAATAACGTTACTTTTATGAAAGTCTTCAACACCATTCGCTGCCTTTTTCTCGCAGGGCTGTTGATCGTTTCCGGGGCGGAAACCTTCGCCCAGAACGTCACGGTCAAGGGAAAAGTCACAGATTCGCGTGGCGAGCCTGTCATCGGAGCCACGGTCATGCTCAGCAGTAACCAGACTGTTGGTACGCAAACGGATTTGGGTGGAAACTATTCGATCAGTGTTCCGTCCAACGCCTCCCTCATCTACTCCTGTGTCGGTTACGCGACGCAGACAGTCGCACGTGCCGGACGTTCCGTCATCGACGTCGTCCTGGCGGAAGACACGGAATTCCTGGAAGAGACCGTCGTCATCGGTTACGGCGTCCAGCGCAAGAGCGACGTCACGGGCGCCATCGCTTCCGTGAAGGAGTCCGACCTCGAGAACCGCACCACGACCGATGTCGCCCAGGCCCTCCAGGGCAAGGCGGCCGGCGTCCAGATTGTGAACGCCTCCGGCGCTCCGGGCGCCTCCTCCTCCATCCAGATCCGCGGTTATTCCTCGAACTCGAGGACCTCTCCGCTGATGATCGTGGACGGCCTCAAGGTCAATGACATCAGCTACCTGGATCCGGAGAGCATCGCCTCCATCGAAATCCTGAAGGACGCCGCTTCCGCCGCCATCTATGGCGTCGAGGCCGGTAACGGTGTCGTGCTCGTGACGACGAAGTCGGGCCAGAAGGGCTCCGGCCGCGTCTTCTACAATTTCCAGCACTCCATCCAGAATGTCGCGCACCTGCCCGAGATGATGAACGCGAAGGAGTACATGGACTACATGATCCTCGCCGGCGCCGCGACCCAGGACGGTTTCGGCTACGACGGCAAGACCGACACCAAATGGACGGACTACATGCTTGCACACCGTCGGCGTGGAAGGCGGCAACGACCGGGCCAAGTTCTACACCTCCCTGTCCTATACCGATAATAATGGTATCGTCAAGGGCGACAAGGATATCTTCAAGCGCCTGGTCGGCCAGATCAATGCGGAATACAAGGTCAAGGATTGGCTGACCGTCGGCGTGAACGCCACCATCGACCGGAGCGTGCGTCGGGCTGTTTCCGAAAGCTCTTCCATTTCCGAGTCCGTCATGGGCGCCATGTTCGTCCATGATCCTACCACTCCGTACATCTATGACGACAATGCCATCCCCGCCCGCGTCCAGGCCATGATCAACGACAGGATCCCCCGCGATCCCAACGGCCATGTCTATGGCATTTCCGCGTTCAACGAGACGAGCTATATGTGGCACCCGCAGGCCATCCTGGACCGCTCGGACACCGAGACGCAGAGCTTCCGTACGCGGGGTACCGCCTATGCGAATTTCACCCCGATTCCGGGACTGGTCATCACCTCCCGCTTCGGCTTCCAGGGCGGCTACAGCCACACCAACACCTACAACCATGAGGTGTATATCAGCTCGAAGACCAACCAGGCCATGTCCATCTCGGGCTCGACGAACGACCGCCTGTACTATCAGTGGGAGAACTTCGCCAACTACACCAAGGCGTTCGGCAAGCACGAGCTCACGGCGATGGCGGGTATGTCCTACCAGCAGACCAACACGGACAATCTCCGCGGCACCGCCTACGTCCTCTCCAGCGACGATCCCAATTTCCGCTACCTCGACAACGCCGTGAACAACGCGAACATGTCGATCGGCGGTCAGCCGGAGGTCCGGGCCAACATGTCCTACTTCGGCCGTCTCGGCTGGTCCTATGCGAACAAGTATTTCGTCCAGGCCAACTTCCGCGCCGACGCCTATGACAGCTCCAAGCTGGACAAGAACCACAGATGGGGTTACTTCCCGTCCGTCTCCGCCGGTTGGACCGTCAGCAACGAGCCCTTCATGCAGGGTGTCAAGCAGGCGCTGAACCTCTCTTTCCTCAAGCTGCGCGCTTCCTGGGGAGTGAACGGTAATGTCAATGCCCTGGGCGCGTATCAGTACGCTTCCTCCCTGGAAACCAACAAGAACTATGGTTACAACCTGAACGGCACGTTCATCGTGGGCGTCCGTCCTTCCAAGGTCCTGCCGAACCCGAACATCAAGTGGGAGACTTCCCGCCAGGTGGATGTGGGTATGGACCTGCGCATGTTCAGCGAGCGGCTCACCTTCTCCGTGGACTGGTACAACAAGAATACGCACGACCTGCTCACCAGCACGACGGCTCCGGCCAACACGGGCGCTGAGACGGTCTATGTCAACGCCGGTCTCGTGAACAACCACGGTACTGAGTTCGAGCTGGGCTGGAAAGACACCATCGGCGACTTCAACTACGGCATCAGCGGAAACCTCTCCACGGTCCACAACAAGGTCGTGAAGGGCACTTCCAAGGACCGCGTCCCGGGCCAGAAGATCTGGAGCTCCTATGACGTGACCTACTTCGAGGAGGGCTACCCGCTCTGGTACCTGCGCACCTTCATGGTGGACCATATTGATCCGAAGACCGGCGAGGCTGTGTACAAGAACTTCGACGACGACCCCGCCATCACTCCGAATGACCGGGATTTCGCCGGCAGCGGCATTCCTGATTTCACGTACGGTGTTACGCTCAACATGGGCTGGAAGGGATTCGACCTGCTGGTGCTGGGCGCCGGTTCCCAGGGCGCCGAACTGCTCTACGCGGTGACCCGCGCCGACGCGCTGCAGCAGAATACGCTCAGGATTTTCTATAAGGACGCCTGGCAGAACGCCTCCTCCACCGGCTACAAGTATCCGAAGCCGGACAGCAGCGACAAGTTCTACCGTTGCTCCAACCTGCGTGTCTATGACGCCTCCTTCTTCAAGATCAAGCAGATCCAGCTGGGTTACACCCTGCCGCGCAGGATCGTCAAGAAGATTGCGATGAGCTCCCTCCGCGCCTATGTTTCCCTGGATGACTGGTTCACGTTCACGAAGTATCCGGGCCTCGATCCGGAGACCAGCCATGCCGGCTCCTCCGCCTCCGGTCTGGGCGTCGACTACGGTTCTTACCCGATTTCCAAGAAACTGGTCTTTGGTGTCAATGTTTCCTTCTAATACTGTACAGTCATGAAAAGAATATATACAGCCCTTTCGATCGCTGCGCTTGTCCTGGCGGCCGGCTCCTGTGAGAAGAACCTCGACATCCCTCAGAAGAGCGTCCTGTCCACCGAGGATTTCTACACGAATGCAACCGCGGAAGATGCGGAGGCCCTGATCGGCAGCGTTTACCATCTGTACTGGGGCGGCCGTGACGTCACCTGCGTCAACGGCATCGAAAAGATCCTCTTCCTGAATTGCCTCGACGACGACCATTATCCGGGCGGCGGCTCCTTCTCGGATGCCACGAACCAGTACCAGGAGGCCGGCAGCTACAACGTCACCTCCGCCGACTTCGCCCCGAAGATTGTCTATAAGGGCGTCTACAGCGTCATGTACCATTGCAACCTGATCCTGGAGAAGATTCCGGAGACGAACGACGCCCGCATCAACCGCGTCAAGGCGGAAGCTAACTTCCTCCGTGCGCTGGCGATGTTCGACGCCGTCCGCTGGTGGGGCACCCCGCCGCTCCCGGACCACCTGCTCTCCCAGGATGAGTACAACCAGTCCAACAACCCGACCGAGGACTCCATCAAGTGGATCCTCGAGCAGATGAAGGAGGCCGCCGACCAGCTGCCCGCCATCGGCGGCAAGGGTCAGCAGGAAGCTTTCGGCGCCCGCATCTCCAAGCACGCGGCGCTTGCCTATCGGGGCAAGGTGGCCCTCTGGTATGGACAGAAGTTCAACGACAAGGAAGTGCTGGCCGAGGCGGTCAAGGACCTCAAGACCGTGATCGACTCCGGGCTCTACGGCCTGGTCTCCGACATGTTCATCATCGAGCGTCAGGCGGGCGACTTCTGCGAGGAATACCTTTTCGAGCACAACTCCGGTGACAATGACGGTTTCCCCGGCGACCCGTCGAATGACCTTCGCCACACGTGGACCGGCTGGCCGAGCGGTATCAACCTCCCGAAAGATTTCTTCGGCGGCTGGGGCTGGAACGCCGTGTCCAAGGAGTTCGGCGAATTCCTGGCGGCCCATGAAGGCAACGTCGAGAAGCCGCGCTTCAAGTCCACGATCCACACCTACGAGCAGGTGCTGGCCATGGATTACGCCCCTGGCGTAACGCCGGGCATGAAGCCGGATCAGGTAATCTACCACAATGCCGGTTATTTCACTTTCCGCGGCCTTGGATGGCTCAGCGAGGCTTACGAGGGCACGAGCCCGCCCTTCTGGAAGTGGTATAAGGCCAATACCCCCATGCTCCGCTATGCGGAAGTGCTGCTCATGTACGCCGAGGCCAAGTTCCTCGTGGACAATGACGCCGACAAGAGCGGCCTGAAGGCCCTGAACGAGGTGCGCCGCCGCGCCCAGATTCCCGAACTCGCCTCCATGACCTATCAGGACATCAAGGACGAGCGCCGCGCCGAACTCTTCTGTGAGCAGGAGCGCTTCTTCGACCTGGTCCGCTGGGGCGATGCGCCCACGGTGCTTGCGAACAAGGGCAAGAAGCTGTACAAGTTCCTCGGCTACAAGCCGGGCACCACGGAGTGGAACGTCGTCGTGGAAGAGGGTCCCGGCAAGGGCTGGCAGGACAAGTACAATCTGCTCCCGTTCCCGTTCGAGCAGATTACCGCCAACCCCAACCTCAAGCAGAATCCCGGCTGGTAATAAGCGAACTTAATAATTTAGAGACATGAAAATCAAGAACTTATCCATCGTTGCCCTCGCAGCGCTCGCGCTTGCTTCCTGCGGCAACAACGCCCCGGCTCCGGTGGAGGCCGAGCCGGTCAAGATCGAACCCGGCGAGCAGGCTCCGCTGGCCGACCCCGGCCAGAAGAACTTCGGCGGCATGGCCACCGGCGCGCCCCGCGACACCACCGGCATGGCCGAGCGCATGCGCCGGATGCGGGAAGAGATGAACAAGATCCGCACGGTCCATTTCAACGACCTGTCGATGAGCGACCCGTTCATCTATCCGGATCCGGTCACCAAGACCTACTACCTCACCTCCTCCGGCGGCCGTCAGTACCGCAGCAAGGACCTCGTGATGTGGGAGGGCCCCTACAATGTGATCGACCTGAGCGGCACCTGGTGCGAGAAGGCGGGCTTCGCCGCCGCGGCGGAGATCCACAAGATCGGCGACTATTACTACTACGCCGGCACCTGGAGCGACCACAGCGACCTCATCGAACAGGTCCCGCGCCGCTACAATGTGCCCCACAACCAGACTTATCTGCTCCGTGCGGACAATCCCGAGGGTCCGTTCGTCCCCTTCTCCGTCACGCCCGGCTACGATTACCAGCCGCATGACTGGGACTGCATCGACGGCACCCTGTATGAAGAGGACGGCCACATCTACATGATTTTCGTCCACGAATGGACGCAGATCATCGACGGTACGATGGACTACATCGAGCTGTCCAAGGATCTGACCAAGACCATCTCCGAGCACCCGGTCACGATGTTCCGCGCCAGCGAGCTGCCTTGCTGCGGCGAGATGAACGGCCTGGGCGAGGCCACCTTCGGCCTGAAGATGCCCGGCTGGGTGACCGACGGCCCGCAGATGTTCCGTACGCAGACGGGCAAGCTGGGCATGCTCTGGTCCACCTGGGGCAAGGAGCGCTACCTCCAGGCCGTGTGTTACTCCGAGTCCGGCAAGATCTCCGGTCCGTGGGTGCAGGAGCCGGAACCGTTCCTCGCGAACAACTCCGGTCACGGCATGCTGTTCCGCACCTTCGAGGGCGAGCTCCGCTATGTGGTGCACCACGTGGAGGGCAACGGCCCCCGCAAACCGCAGTACTGGACGGTCGACGACTCCGGTGACAAGCTGGTGCTGGGCAAACAGATTATCGTACCTTGGCAGGAGGCATCCGGAAGGGTGCCTCCTGTTGTTTTTATCGGCCATTGTCCATATCTTTACGAGGATTAACCTGTTAACTGTTTGACAAAATGCGCATTGAATCATTGCTGTCGGCCATCGTGCTGACTGTCGCGCTAGCGGGATGCGGCCCTGCCAATCCCGTTCTTGAGGTCGAGGGCGGAAAGATCCAGGGAGTCGAATCTTCCGTCAATGGGGTCTATATCTACAAAGGAATCCCCTTCGCTGCCCCGCCCGTCGGGGACCTGCGCTGGAAGGAACCCCAACCCGTCATTCCCTGGGAAGGCGTGAAGGTGGCCGATACCTTCGGTCCGGGTTCCGTGCAGGTCAATCACGATTCCAGCAACCCCTGGACCAGTGAATTCTACTGGGAGGATCCGGAATTCAGCGAGGACTGCCTGTACCTGAATGTTTGGACCCCGGCCCCGGGCAAGCCGGGCAAGAAGCTGCCGGTGGCGATGTGGATCCACGGCGGCGCCTACACCGGCGGCTGGGGGTACGAGCCCGAGTTCGACGGCAAGGTCTGGGCCGAGAAGGGCGTCGTCCTGGTCACGATCAACTACCGCCTCGGCGTCTTCGGGTTCCTGGTCCATCCATTCCTGACCGCGGAGAGCCCGAACCATGTATCCGGCAATTACGGCCTCCTGGACCAGATCGCCGCGCTCAAATGGATCCATGCCAACATCGCCGCATTCGGCGGCGACCCGGACAACATCACGATTCTGGGCCAGAGTGCGGGTGCCGGCAGCGTCAAGGCGCTCGTGTCCTCACCGTTGACCGGCGACCTGATCAAGAAGGCGATCATCCAGAGCGGCGGCGGCGTGAACCGGGTTCCGACCGGTCGGCTCGCCTCGCCGCAGAACGCCGCCTCGCCGCTGCAGTTCATCGGATCCGCAACCAAGGAACTGTTTGACTGGGCCGGCTACGATACCCTGGAGAAGATGCGCGGCGCCTCGACCGAAGCGGTCTTCACGCTGGCGGACCGCTATGCCGCCGAGACGGGCACCCCGTTTCGGCTGGCCGCCAGGCCCGTTGTGGACGGCTATGTCTCGACAGAAAGCTTCGATGAGGCGGCTCAGGGGGGCCGGATCAAGGACATCCCCTACATGATCGGCTACACGCGCGATGACATGGGCAATCCGGAGGAGGGGATCCGCCGTTTCTGTGACCTCCGCAATGCCGCCGGCAAGCCCGTTTACGCCTATCAGTTCGCCCGCGCCCTGCCGGACGACGAGGCGGGCTCCCACGACATGAAGGGCGCGTTCCACTCCTCCGAACTCTGGTTCATGTTCAAGTCGCTGGAACACAGCGACCGGCCCTTCACCCAGGCCGATTATGACCTCGCCGAGCACGTGGTCTCCTGCTGGACGAATTTCGCCAAGAAGGGCGACCCCGGCCTGGGCTGGAAAGCCTATACGCCGGAATCGCCCGATTTCATGGTCTTCGACCTCAGCGAGGACGGCGCCAAGGACGCCTCCACGATGGGCAAGCCGCTGCCGCGCCGGCAGTAACGATTAAAATCTGTCATCCATGAAAAAGCTCTTCTTCCTGTCGCTGACGCTCCTGCTGGCCGTGGCCTGTTCTACGAAGACCGCCCCGAACCCGGACAAACAGTATGAGGCGCTTGTAAACGCCGTGTATGACCGACTTTCCGTGGAGGACCGCGCGGCCCAGCTCTTTGGCATCTACCCGAGCGAGCTGATGGTCGATGGGGTCTTCTCCATCGACAAGTGCAAGGAAGTGATTCCTTACGGCGCCGGCCATATCTGCCAGCTGTCCAGCTCCCAGAGCCTGAACGCGGATGAGTTGCGGCAGCTCATTGCCGATATCCAGGATTACATGGTCAACCATACGCCGGCCGGCATCCCGGCCGTCATCCACGACGAGTGCATCACGGGCGTGACCGCCAAGGGCGCCACAGCCTATCCCCAGCAGATGGCCGTCGCCTGCACCTGGGACCCCGCGCTGCTGTCCGTGAAGATGCGGCAGACCGCCCGCTCGATGCGCGACCTGGGCGAGCAGTTCGCCCTGTCGCCGATGGTGGACATCATCCGCAGCGCCCATTGGTCGCGCGTGGAGGAATCCTACGGCGAGGACGGGTACCTCACCGCCACCATGGGCACCGCCTTCGTCAAAGGCCTTCAGGCCGAGGGTTTCCGAGCGGGCGTGACCGCCACCACCAAACACTTTCTGGGCTATGGCGGGGGCTCCTCCCTGTCGGAGAAGGAGATTTACGAGGAAGTCCTTTTCCCGCACGAAGCGATCATCCGGCAGGCGGGAAGCCGCAGCATCATGACCTGCTACGACAAGTTCCGCACACAGTACGCCGTTTGCAGCGACACCCTGCTCAACGTCATTCTCCGGGATTATCTGGGCTATGACGGCATCGTCGTCAGCGACTATGGCGCCGTGCAGCAGGGGAGCCGCGACCGCAGCCCGGAATTCCTGAAGCAGTGTGCCATCGACGCCATCAATACGGGTAACGACCTGGAATTCAATTCCAATACGTCCTACCGGTACCTGCCCGAACTGCTGGCGGAAGGCCGTGTGAGCGAGGCGGCGTTCGAGCGCGCGGTCAAGCGCGCCCTAACGGTCAAAGCCCGCTGCGGCCTGCTCGACCCCGACCCCGTCTACTTCAAGGAGGGCCCGATGGACCTGGATCCGGCCGAAAGCCGCCAGACGGCCTACGACCTGGCTGCGGAGTCCGTGGTCCTGCTCAAGAACGACGGCGTGCTTCCGCTGGCTTCCGGCAAGAACGTCGCCGTCGTCGGCCCGAATGCCAATTCCGTCTGGAGTATGCTGGGAGACTACACTTTCCCGTCGATGCAGCTGTTCTTCTTCCGCAAGGACGTGGACCCGGGCGACCTGTACATCCCCACCTTCCTGGACTGTTTCCGGAAGAAATATGACGGCAAGGTCGAGTATTCCCGGGGCGTTGACTGGAGCACCCTGGCCGATATGGGCCTTACCCAGGGTGGCGACCAGCGCGTGCGGGCGCTCAATGTAAGAAAGTTGGAATCAGACGATTACACGAACTGGGATGATGCCGTCAATGTGGCCGCCCGGAGCGACGTGATTGTCGCCGCGATGGGCGAGAACGTCTACCTGTGCGGCGAGAACCGTCGGCGGGCCGGCATCCGGCTGCCCGGCGACCAGGAGGCCTTCGTGAAGGCCCTCATCGCCACCGGTAAGCCGGTCGTGCTCGTGATGTTCAGCGGCCGTCCGGAAATGATCGCCGACATCGCCGACGGCTGCGCCGCCATCCTGCAGGCGTTCTACCCCGGCGAGGAAGGCGGCAACGCCGTGAGCGACATTCTCATCGGGGCGGTCAATCCTTCCGGCAAGCTTTGTATGACGATGCCCGCCAGCGAGACCACGGAGCCATACTGTTACAACACCGGCGCGGACGCGGGCCGCGAACTGTATCCTTTCGGTTTCGGTCTGTCCTACACGACCTTCGCCTATAGTGACATCCACGTGCAGCCCGAGGCCAAGACCAAGAATGGTCTCATCCAAGTGAGCTGCCAAGTGACCAATACCGGAAGCGTGAAGGGCGACGAAGTCGTCCAGCTCTATGCCTCTCCGAAGGCCGGTCAGCCGCTCAAGCCGCTGCAGCTCAAGGGCTTCCAGCGGGTGTCTCTGGCGCCCGGCGAGCGCCGCACGGTGACCTTTACCGTGGGTGCGGATCAGCTGGCCTGGCATTCGGACGCCGGCTGGACCGTCTCCCCGGGGGAGTACGCCTTCCGCATCGGCTCCTCCTGCCGTGACCTCCTGCTCGAAGGGATCTGCACCCTCCGGGGAAAACCGGCGGTGAAGGCCCTTCGCGATGTCTATTTCGCCCAGGTGGAGGTCCGGTAATTACCGGCCGGCGCGACGGTTGAATTCGTCGAGCTGCTTGAAGCAGCAGTCGTTCAGGATGCCCTGCAGCGTTCGGTCAAAGTTGTTGCGGACGCGGCAGTCGTAGTCGAAGATGAAGCACGCGCCGTTCTCGGGCGTGTAGGGCTGCCAGGCCGGCAGGCCCTCGACATTGGGATCCCCGGTCGCGGCGAAGTTCGCCCAGCTGCGGCTCATATTCCCGGCCAGCTTCCAGTCGGCCTCGGACGGCTCGGGAAGGATGCGCCCGTGGAGGTTGGGCGTATTGAAGCAGAAGTTCAGTTCATACCCGTGCACCGAGCCCTGGTCCGCCGGGGATTTCCAGGTGAACATATACAGGTAGGTGGGGGCCTTGCGGGCCTTCGCGACGGCATCGACGGTGATCAGGGTCTTGGGACGAAACATCATGTCGATGGACAGGAGGTCCTGCGGGGTATAGTCCGGCCACGCCTCCGCGAAAGCCGTCACGTATTCTTCCACCCGGTCACCGAAGGTGAGGACCAGCTTCTCCTTGGCTTCTTCCAGCGTCATTTCCGTGCCGTAGGCCCGGCGCTGGAGTTCATTGAAGGTCGTGCCGATCATCAGCGGGATATCGGAAGAGATGTCCGCGAAATCGGGCTGGAAAGGCTGCTGGAGCAGCACTTCGCCGTCGGGCGCGGGGCCGAAGCCCCACATCATCGGCGTACCCGGCGTCCGGGTGCCGATGCTGGCGGCCATGGCCCGCTGGCCCGCCGCGACCAGCTCGCCATAAGGCACGTCGGCCAGCTTGTCCAGCTCATCCGGACCGAGGCCCAGCTGCTCCACGACGGCGCGGCCGAGCACCTCGGTCATCGCCTTGGTATTGACATTGAGGATGGTGCCGCTCATGATGATGGCCTTGTGGAAGAGCCCCCGGGCGGCCGGCATGCACATCAGGGTGCCGACCTTGCCACCCCCGCCGGACTCGCCGAAGATGGTGACGTTCGACGGGTCGCCGCCGAAGGCCTTGATATTGTCCCGGATCCATTCCAGCGCCTGCACGATGTCCAGCATCCCCAACATCCCGGAGTGCTTGTACTTTTCGCCGAAGGTGGACAGGTCCAGGAAACCGAGGATGTTCAGCCGGTGGTTGAGGCTGACGACCACCACGTCCTGCTTGGCCAGGCCCATTCCGGGATTGCCGGCCGCCGACCCCGAATCGAATCCGCCGCCATGGATCCACAGCATCACGGGCTTGGACGCCTTGGTGTCCGTGGTCCATACGTTCAGGACGCAGGAGTTCTTTTCCGACATCACGCTTTCCGGCATTTCGCGCCGGCCGCCTCCCTGCATCACCTGCGGTCCGAAATGGTCGCAGACCATCACGGTGTCCCATTTGGCGACGGGCTTCGGTGGCATGAACCGCTCTACCGTGGCATAGGGAATCCCTTTGAAGGCCAGCGTGCCTTCCTCTTCGATGCCTTTGACCAGTCCGGCCTTCGTCCGGACAACCAACGGATCAGACGGCGCACAGGCGCAGCAGGCAGCCACCGCGGCTATAATGCAGATAATTGAACGTAGGTGTTTCATGGATGAAATCGGTTATTTGTTCCAAGAATAGGGGATGTCTCGAAGGAGTGGCGACTGGGACATGTCCTGGGGATTCGTGCCCGGAAGGCCTTGCGGAACGGGCATGTCCAAGCGCTCGAACAATTCTTCCCAATAAGGTGGCAAGAATCCGTCCGAGGAAAGGAAGTTCATCGGCGCGGCGTCGAAAAGATAGCTTCCGTCCGGGCGACGGTACGCATCGCGGACCAGTTCCGAACAGTAGAATGCGTCATTGTCGGGCAGGAAGGTCAGGTCGTAGGGATTCCCGACAAAACGGAGGGCGTTCTCGACGAATCGGGAGACGCCGGTCGTGTCCTTGAGCCGTTTAACGAGAAAGGCCGCTCCGGAGTTCGCTTGGACCAGGGAGTCCAGCGGATATCGGCTCACGCCCCTTTTGGGCGTCGCGTCGATGACCCAGGGTATTCCGGCCTGGTCTACCTGGATAATGGCGACATGCGTCAGGTTTCCCGTTGACGCGACGATGGCCTCGTCCATCGACCCGGCCCCTTCCGACGAACCGACAAACAGCAAGTCGCCCGTCCGGAGGCGCTCCGCCGGAGAATGGCAGGCGGCGAGGGCGAGGGTCAGCGTCAGGGCGGTCAGGCACCTGCAGGCGGCCGAAATACGTACTTTGTCCATCGTCGGGTTCTTTCCATACGAAGATACGCATTTTTTGTATCTTCGCACTGTAGTTTTTCGGCGGAATCTGCGTCTAATGAGCAGAAACAAGCAAGACGACCATGACAGAACGTGAA